>NZ_BAAGVX010000026.1:496-393103 GCF_054780655.1 Marinomonas epiphytica | reverse complement strand
AATTTTCTATCATTGCAAGGAGCCGGTTATGAAACAGCAAGCCACACATAAATCGCACCTAAACCCTAATACCTCAGTAAAGCGCACTGATTACATAGGTATCATTTTTGTCAGTTTGGTCCTATTTTCTTCTGCTAGTTGTTTTTTGTTTGACTCCCATCAGGAAGGGTCCAGCAGCAAAAGCCATACTATTGAGCTCAACAATACTTGATACGAGTAGTAAGGAACTGGCAATAATCAATCGAATTCGCTAGAATAACTGTATATAAAAACAGTACTTAAGTGAATGATCCTCTATATTGCTGAAAAACCCAGTCTGGCGCGAGCGATTGCCGCCGCAATGCCAGGACCACAAAAAAAACAAGACGGCTGTATTTGGTTAGCAAATGGCGACTGTATTAGTTGGTGTATTGGTCACCTGCTAGAACAAGCAGAGCCTCACCAATACAACCCTTGCTTCAAAAGTTGGCAGTTAGAGCACTTACCTATCATTCCTCAAGAGTGGCAGTGGCAAGAAAAAAAGCAAACCAAAAAGCAATTTAGCATTCTCAAAAAGCTCATCAAGCAAGCCGACCAACTTGTTCACGCAGGAGACCCTGACAGAGAGGGGCAGCTCTTAGTTGATGAAGTCTTACACCATACCAAGGTTCCAAAAGGCAAACTGCATAACACAAAGCGCCTGCTCATCAGTGACTTAACCCCCAAAGCGGTCAAAAAAGCACTCGCGAGTTTACGCGCCAACAGTGAGTTTTCGGCTTTATCCCGCTCTGCTTTAGCCCGAGCTAGAGCCGATTGGTTATTCGGCTTAAACCTGACTCGCTCTTACACTATCCAAGGCCGCCAAGCAGGTTACAATGGCGTACTCTCTATAGGACGAGTTCAAACTCCTGTACTTGGGTTAGTTGTAAGGCGTGATATAGAAAGAGAAAACTTTGTTGCTAAGGACTTCTACCAAGTATGGGCCGAGGTTCACACCCAGCAAGGCCACTCCTTTTCTGCCAAATGGCTCCCCAGTGAACATTGCAAACCTTATATGGATGAAGAAGGGAGAATCCTAAGCCGCCCTTTAGCCGAAAATGTTGCCACTCGTATCCAAGATAAACCCGCTCAATTAGTTGAAGCAAAATACCAAGATAAACAGCAAACACCACCTTTACCCTATAATTTATCTAGCCTACAAATTGATGCGGCGAAAGTCTTTTCTTTATCCGCACAACAGGTATTAGATACCTGCCAGAGCCTCTATGAAAAGCATCAGGTTATTACTTACCCAAGATCCGATTGTCGTTACTTACCAAAAGGGCAACACAGCGAAGCCAGTAGCATCATCAAAGCCTTAAGCATTGGCTCAGAGGCTTTAGCCCAAAGTGCCCTTAAGGCTAAGCCTGCGCGGAAATCCAAAGCCTGGAATGATGCCAAAGTCACCGCCCATCATGCCATCATCCCAACCAGTCAGGCAGCAAAGGTAAAGAAATTAAGTTCGCAAGAACAAAATGTGTTTTATCTCATTGCCCGCCAGTATTTAATGCAGTTTTTAGACAACTACGAATACCTCACCAGCGAAATTCTACTCTCCATAGAAGGAGGAAAGTTTCTTGCCAAAGGCCATACCCCTAAAGCACTAGGTTGGAAAGAAGTACTTCCCCAAAAAACCGCCAAGTCGGATGAGGATGCTCAGCCTCAGCTTCCTTTCCTAACCGAGTCAGACACTCTATGGTGCCAACAAGGCAAAGTGATAGAGAAAACCACCACTCCACCGCCCGCTTTTACTGACGCAACACTGTTAGCTGCAATGACAGGCATTAGCCGTTTTGTGCAAGACACCAATATCAAAGCTGTGCTAAAAGAAACAGACGGACTGGGAACAGAAGCGACTAGAGCTGGTATCATTGAGTTACTCTTCAAACGTGGCTTTCTAACACGCCAAGGTAAACAGATACATGCCAGCAGTACGGGGCGAGCTTTTGCAAACTGTCTGTCCGAAGCGTTAACCACACCTGATATGACGGCTCAGTGGGAAGCTAAACTGAATGCAATGAGCCTCGATGAGATAAGCTATCAAAGTTTTATGAATGAACTCACTTCGAGCCTGCACACGCTACTTAATCAATCGCAGACAGTATCAAGTAGTGCATTGCGAGCGCTACCCGCAGCTCCTAGCAAGGCTAAAGCCCGAAAATATAAAAGAAACCCAACAACAGGTAAAAGAAGTAAAGCCGCAAAAAAGTCAAATTAGCCTAGCGCTAGCCAAGCCCCCACCCCGATCATTAATGTGCCAGCAATACGGTTCATAATGCGAACATTACCGCTTTTCATGAGTAATGACTTTAATGTTCTCCCACCACTGGCATAAATAAGCAGACACACAAACTCTAACGATAAAATAATGGTGATTAGCAATACCAGCTGGTTTACCATTGGTTTAGATGCATCCAAAAATGGCGGTAGCAAAGCAACAAAAAAAGCCCACCCCTTAGGGTTCGCAATTGCAGTAACGAAGCCCTGAGAAATAAGATCGAAGCAGGCAGTTTGAGCTTGATTGTCATCATCAGATTTTATGGCCATTCGCCCTTTTGATAACCACATTTGAATGCCAATATAAGCCAAATATAAGCCACCCAAGTACTTAAAGACGGTAAATACCTGTGGGTAATTCAGCAATAAAGCCGCCACCCCCACTGCAGATAACGCAGCAACAATTCCAACGCCTATCAATTCCCCCAACATCATCCATAAAGCACGCTTTACCCCTATGGTCATGCCCATCGTCATGGCAAGTGTCATACACATACCTGGCGTAATTGAAACAAAGAAAAAGGTTGGGATAAAAGCCGACAATAACGCTACGTTCACTCGGTAACTCCATTTAAAGACAAGGAATAAAAATCTGAAATTGAGTTAATCAGAAGCAATAACGACACACAAGCAGTTAATTCGGGAAGGCAAAAAATAAGTCGATTTCACTCCGTTCCTCGAAAAAATCAGTCTATTAGATCTGCCTTTATTTAACTTAAAGGTTGTATTTAGAAACGTTTTTTTTCTTCAAACGTATTATCATCAATGAACTGCTCCCATTCCGAGTCCAATTCCTCTTTATTAGCAGGCGTTTTACTTGTCTCTACATGGAGCGGGCTTTGTTGAGAAATCTCTTCTATCGCTTGATTAAGATAAATAACGCTGCTCTGAGCATCAGGGGAGTCTTTCACTGGCGCAAGTTGAGAAAGTGCTTCTTGGTATATAGATAACGCTGTTTCAACTTTTCCATTCAAAAATGCCTGATTTGCTTTGTAGGCAAAAAAGTCTGCACTGACTTTATATTTATAAAATACCAATAAATCATCAAACCGGCGGGCCTGATCGGAAGACAAACTTTTCTCTTTTTGGGCGAGCAAAATATAGGTACGAAAAGACTCAAACATACGCTTCAGAGAAGTAATCATAAGTTCATCGTTAATCGTACGGGGCTTTCTGTCATCAGGGCTTTGTTGAAAGCTTTGCAATTCGTCTGAGTATTGAGTTCGACGTCTTGCTAAATTACTATCTGATTGCAATTCAAGCAATTGATCACTCAGTGCTATAATTCGAGAGTACAGCCAAATACGCATATCTTTTGGCTGGTATTGTGTTGGCATTTCATCTAAAAAGCCTCTTACCAAGCGCAACTGACTATTTAACCTAGCTGCTTTTCTTTGCCTTTCAATTCGAGCTTGCTCTTTAAAATGCAAGACGATCGCAAGCACTAAAAAGCCGCCGATGGCTAACAATAAAAAAGTAATGGCTATTTCAGTCATAATTAAGCAACTTATCTTAGCTTTTTAGCCAATAAATGTTTTACCTAAAGGCTAGTAAGCAAATTTCACTCTATGTCTAAATTTATCCCTCATACTCATCTCATCCTATGAGTCTTTTTTTATATCATAGACCATATATGAAGAACACATAAAAAAGGCCAGCAAAGCTGGCCTATGTTAATCAAACAAGCAATATTAACCCGCTACAGAATAGCCTAGCAACATATAGAATAAAGCAGCTGATAACGTCGCTGAAGCGGGCACTGTGATAACCCAAGCAGCAGCAATTTTTAGTAATGCAGAACGTTTAACCAATTCTTTTTTGGTTGCCTTTTTAAGCCCTTTTCTCTCACGGGAGGTAATTGGAGAAGAAGCTTTATGCTCTTTAAGCGCTTTTAACATCGCCCTCTTTTCGCTTACATCAGCCTTGGTAAATTGCTCAACAAACTCTTGAGTTTGAATAGCGTCATGACCGGCATCCGTAGAGTGTTCTATAATATCCTCTAGTTTCTTATCATAAGATAACTTCAAGTATTCGCGTAAAAAACCTACCCCAAACACACCACCAACGGCAATATGTGTTGAGCTTACGGGTAAACCAAGTTGTGAAGCGATGATCACAGTAATAGCTGCCGCCATTGCAATGCAATAGGCGCGAGTTTGATCAAGCTCTGTAATTTCAGTACCCACTGTTTTAATCAGTTTAGGACCAAACAATGCTAAGCCAACCGCAATACCTAAAGCACCCACAATCATAATCCATAAAGGAATCGCGGCTTTGCCTAGTACTGCTCCTGATTGCAAGGCTTCATTAATTGCCGCTAATGGCCCAATGGCATTGGCGACATCATTAGCACCATGAGCAAAGCTTAATAAAGCTGCCGAAATGATAAGTGGAATTGTGAATAAACTATTCACAGAGTCTTTGTCATTTTTAAGGTTATCTGCCGCACGTTCGACTACGGGACGGACAATAAAGTACACAGTAAGTGCAATGGCAAAGCCAATCATTAGAGCGGTAATAAAGTTAACCTTCCAAAGATTTTTCAAGCCTTTCAAAGTTAAGTAGGTCGCAAATACCCACACCATAACACCAACAAGTAAAGGCACGACCTTTTTAGCCGCCTCCACCATGTCACTTTTATAGGTAATATTGCGCTTTATGTAAATTAAGAAAGAAGCGGCTATCACCCCTCCTAAAACTGGCGAAATAACCCAGCTGGCAACAATGGCACTCATTTTATCCCACTGAGCTATATCCCAACCGCCCGCAGCAATACCCGCTCCCAAAACACCACCTACAATAGAATGGGTTGTAGAAACGGGGGCACCAATATAGGTGGCAAGGTTTAACCAGATCGCGCCAGCCAGCAAAGCCGCCATCATTACCCAGATGAAGGTCTTGGCGTCAGCAATGGCATTTGGATCAATAATGCCCTTTTTAATTGTGCCAACAACAGTTCCTCCAGCAATGATAGCACCAGCCGATTCGCAAATGGCTGCAATAAGAATGGCACCAGACATGGATAATGCTTTTGAGCCTACTGCAGGCCCAACGTTATTGGCAACATCATTGGCACCTATATTTAAGGCCATGTACGCGCCAATTGCAGCGGCAATAGATAAAATAGAAAGGTTGGATACTTCGATACCAATCGTTGAAGCGTAAAATCCGCATACTAATACAAAAGCTAAAGCAATTAGTACTCGCAGAAAATCATTACCACCTAAAAGGCTAGTATTTTTTTCAGAAGGGGAATCTTGGTTCATAAGGACTCTTATTAGGTTAACTACCACTCGTCATAGCTTTGGGGCGCCATTAAACATAGTGTAATCCCTAACACTGAAATCAATTTGCCCCAGTCATAAAACCGTCATTATTTTGTCATAAAACGGACGGCCGCAATTCTACACTGCCTCAAAAAAGATAAACACCCCTAAAATGTTAATTGAGTAAAAAGTAATCTTTTACACAGTAAAGCACCGTATTTATTAACATTCGATAACATTTACCGCCAAACCACCACGTGACGTTTCTTTGTACTTATCATTCATATCTCGACCTGTATCACGCATGGTCCGAATGACCTTATCTAAAGATACATAATGCTGCCCATCTCCTCTTAACGCCATAGCGGCGGAGTTAATCGCTTTCATAGATGCCATAGCATTACGCTCAATACAGGGCACTTGCACTAATCCACCAATAGGATCACAGGTCAGCCCTAAGTTATGTTCCATACCAATTTCCGCAGCGTTCTCTATTTGCTCTGGAGTACCTCCTGTAGCCGCTGCTAAACCTGCCGCGGCCATCGCGCAAGCCGATCCGACCTCACCTTGACAGCCAACTTCCGCTCCTGAAATAGAAGCATTTTCCTTAAACAGCATGCCAATTGCCGATGCCGTTAAGAAAAAGTCGATAATGCCTTGCTCATTAGAGCGTGGACAAAAATCCCAGTAATAGTGTAATACCGCAGGGATGATACCTGCCGCGCCATTGGTCGGTGCGGTGACGACTCGCCCGCCAGCAGCATTCTCTTCGTTAACTGCTAGCGCATACAAGTTAACCCAATCCATGGCACCTAATGATGGTGTAATCATATCCATGCGCGTTTTACTGTTAAGATCTTGATACAAACTCGGAGCACGACGCTTTACCTTGAGTCCACCAGGTAAAATTCCTTCTTTTCTAATACCATTCTGTACACACGCTTGCATAATAGACCAGATATTTAAAATACCAGTTTTAATGTCATCTTCGCTACGCCATACTTGTTCATTAGCTAACATGATCTCCGCAATCGTAAGATTATGAGTGCGGCACAAGCCAATAAGGGTTTCTGCATCATGAAAAACATAAGGCAATTCCGTCGTATCCTCTACTAGTTCAACGTCACCTTCTTCATTCTGCTTAACAATAAAGCCGCCCCCTACTGAGTAATAAGTCGCTTCTTCAATAAGCTCTCCAGCTTGATCATAAGCATAGAAAGTCATTCCATTAGCATGGAAATCCAAACGTTTAACTCGGTGATAAATTAGGTCTTGCTGGGAATTAAAAGAAACGCTCTTTATTTTTAAAATGTTAAGTGACTTTGTTTGCTCTATTTCAGCGACTCTAGGAACCACCATATCAGGGTTAATTAAATCCGGTAGCTCCCCCTCTAACCCCATCAATACTGCATCGCCAGTTCCATGCCCTTTTCCAGTAGCTCCAAGCGAACCATACAGTTCAACTTTAATTCGACTTGTAACGGGCAGTTTTTTTGAAGTTTCTAATTTATTAGCAAACTGACAAGCGGCTAACATAGGTCCTACTGTATGAGAACTTGATGGTCCCACCCCTACTTTAAATAAATCAAACAAACTGATTGCCATACCACACCTTTTATCTTTATTAACATTTCTATGGTCCGATAGGCTAATACTAGAACATTTGTTTCCAATAAGAAACAAATGTTCTTCCTTAGCATAGTTACCGCCAACTCATTCAACAAGCATTCACTCCAAGCTACCTATTAAGCACCCTTTTTTACCCCTACTTAGATAATTTTCAGGAATAAACACCAAGAAAAATGCATTTCTTAACATAAAACTCTGATAAAAATGCTTTATAACAGGATTTTTTAAAAAAAATATGCCACTCTATGGTGCAAGTGCACATTATTTACAAAATCAAAGATGCACTTAGCAGTCTCTTTTTAAGTTTTCATTACCTTGGAATGGGAATTGCTTTAATAAAGTCTACGGAAGCCAGTGTTATCTGACTTCTTATAACAAATATTACAGAGGACTTAATATATGTCAGCAACGATTGTAGTAGGCATTGATGGAAGCGAAGCGAGTAGCCGTGCTTTATCTTATGCGAAGCGTCTCGCCGGCTTAATTGGCGAAGAATGCACATTAGAACTGGTGTGTGTTGTCGAATGGTCACCTTATACTTTCCAAACTACCGAAGAAAACGCTCTGCGTAAGAAAAACCGCCAGGACGAAGTAGCCAAAGCACAGGAACGTGTCATCGAACCAGCCCTAAAAATGCTCAGTGAAGTAGGTATTAAAGCAGAAGGTCGAGTGTTACACGGTAAAGTAGCTCACTCACTTAATACTGTAGCCGTTGAGTCAAATGCTGAGCAAATCGTTGTTGCTCGTTCATCTGAGCATGGCTTAAGTGCCAGAGTATTTGGCAGTGTCACAGCGAATTTGGTTATGAGCGCGAATGTTCCAGTAACGGTTGTAGGTTAAGGTGGTCTTTATGAATAAACTAATTTCGTCTCTATCTGCCTTTATGGCATTTATTACATTAACCTTTAGTAGCTCTGCGAAAGCGGAAGGCCTAGACGCTGCGGTTAATGCTGCTTTTAGCTCTGCAACTGGCTGGTTTGTAAGCCTAATTTTCGCGCCAATTCCCGGGACCAGCTTTCCATGGATTGTTCTTTGGTTGGTAATAGGTGCGAGTGTTTTCACCTTATACTTTGGCTTTGTCCAATTCAGAAACATTGGTCACTCTATCTCCCTTGTGAAAGGGGATTACTCAAACCCTAACGATGCAGGTGAAGTAAGCCACTTCCAAGCCCTGGCGACAGCCCTTTCTGGGACTGTGGGTTTGGGTAACATTGCGGGTGTAGCTGTAGCCGTTTCTATTGGTGGTGCAGGAGCAACTTTTTGGATGATCTTAGCCGGCTTGCTGGGTATGGCATCTAAATTCACTGAGTGTACTCTGGGTGTGAAATACCGTAATGAGTATAAAGACGGCAGCGTGTCTGGTGGTCCTATGTATTATATCTCTAAAGGGTTTGCTGAAAGAGGCATTCCTGGAGGTAAAATCTTAGCTGGACTATTTGCCGTGTTCTGTATTCTAGGTGCGTTTGGTGGCGGTAACATGTTCCAAGCGAACCAAGCTCACGCTCAGATTAGCCAGTTAGCTGGTGATTATCCTGGTTGGATCACAGGTATTGTTTTTGCTGCTCTTGTATTTGCAGTAATTGTTGGTGGTATCAAATCTATCGCTCGCGTCACAGATAAAGTGGTTCCATTTATGGGTATCCTTTATGTGGGTGCGGCCTTAGTGATTCTAATTATGAACGCTGATAAAATTGGCTGGGCTTTTGGTCAAATTTTTGAAGGTGCTTTCACGGGCTCAGGTGTAGCCGGTGGTTTAGTTGGTGCCTTGATCCAAGGTTTCAAACGTGCTGCTTTCTCTAACGAAGCAGGGGTTGGTTCTGCTGCAATTGCTCACTCTGCAGTACAAACCAGCGAGCCAATCACAGAAGGCTTCGTATCTCTTCTTGAGCCATTCATCGATACGGTTGTTATTTGTACTATGACTGCTTTGGTTATCATCATCACTCAACAGTTGATGATCGATGCTGAAACAGGATTATACATTCTTAACGACAGCGGCACTATCATGACCGCAGACGGTTCTTCTGGTGTTGCTTTAACGTCAGCAGCGTTTGGTTCCAATATTAGCTGGTTCCCATTCATTCTTGCTATTGCTGTGGTACTGTTCGCTTTCTCTACTATGATCAGTTGGTCATACTACGGTTTGAAAGCTTGGACTTACTTATTCGGTGAAGGTAAAAATGCGGAACTTACTTTTAAAATCATTTTCTGCCTATTTATCATTGTAGGTGCTGCCGCTAACCTTGGCCCAGTAATCGACTTCTCTGATGCCGCTATCTTCGCGATGGCAGTGGCTAACATTATCGGTCTTTACTTCCTAATGCCGATTGTTAAGGAAGAGCTAAACTCTTACCTAAGCCGTCTAAAATCAGGTGAAATTAAAAAGTACAAAGACTAATCGTTAGGTTAGCTTAATAAAAAAGTCAGAGGACATTTTTGTCCTCTGGCTTTTTTATTTCTAATGTAGGTTATGCTTGCGCCATCAACAGACGTTCTCGGCAACGTAAGAAAATCCCTGCCATCACAGCAATACCAATTAAAAGACCATAAAAAGGCATGTCCATAGACACTTGATATAAACTGGCCAAAGTAACCGGACCTAATGTGGCTCCTATGCCTTGCATAGAGGCATTGATACTGGCTAAGCGGCTTTGTTGATCGTCTTTCACTAATAAGGTTTGTGCGGTTAAAACACCAGGAAAAATAGAACCTAGGCCGACACCGAATAACCCCATAGCGACCAATACTCCCAAGTAGGAATGACTGAATATAAAAGTCAGTTGGGCCAGTAAGGCAAACACTAACCCGTTCAAAATAAGCACTTGCGCACTAAACTGAAACTTTGGCACTAGTACCATTTGCATAAGAATACTAAAACAAGACATGCTCATCATCGCAAACCCCAGTAGCCTTGTGGTGTGGGCTGCATCTAGTAGAAACCTATCTTGAATGACAAAACCAATCACTTGCTGGATGCCAGTCACTGAAAGAATCGCCAGTACAGACATGAGCAAGAATGGCATGGCTGGTTGTTTCAACCAATTAATTGGTTTAGGTTTCACATGCTGGCGAACGTGCTTTTGGTCTTTAACAAATAGAACAACCAGAGCTCCAACAAAAAACACAAAGGCAGCAATAATGTAAAAAGGAGCGGTCAAACCAAAACTGCTAAGCAAAGAGGCTAATGCAGGCCCAAGAATCATCCCCACACTAAAGGAAGCCCCAATTTTTGCAATGGTACCACTGCGGTGTTTGATGTCACTGTGGGCTACCAAATACGTTTGCACTGACGGCATAATACCTGCGACACCCAATGCGAATACAATACGCAGTGAAAAAATCCAATAATAGGCTGATGCTGAGGAAAGGTCGTCTGCCAAAGCCTGCTGTAAAACGCCCCCTGTTAGAGCAATCGTCACACCATAACAAAGCATACCTATGATCACAGATCTAACTCTGCCAATTCGGTTAATGATGCCGCCCCATAAAAATGCAGCTACCACAAAAGCCGCAGCCCCTGCAGTAATAAGGGAGCTGATACGAACATCAGCAAGGCCGATCTCCCGCCCGATAGGAGGTAAGGAAGCAAAGATAAAAGATTGCCCAATGCCGACCGACATTAAGCTTAATAACAATAGGGCTTGGGACAGCTTTTCGTTTGCCGCCGGCTGAACATCCTGTTTCATTTAGGTATTCCTAGGTTTGTACGCCAAAAAAGTGGCTAAATAGAGATGAAGTGAATTATTAACCTTTTCGACGACGGTTAATCCGCTGCCACTTCCAGCTCGGAGCCTCACCTTTAACGAGATATAAAAATAACAGACAAAGTGTTAAGCACACTGTCACAATAGACCAGTTGAGTAATTCTTCTTTGGGGTCAATTAAGTAGCTGGTTAAGGCAACCGAGGATAAATACAACAATTGGCTTAGCCAGCCTTGCCATGTTTGAGGTTTTGCCCAGCCCCAGCCATTTTTCTTAGCAGGAAACCAAATGTTGCGCTTCGACATACCTTATATTCCCTAAACATTAATCGAAATAATGAGCTAATTGGCTAAGAATTCGCCACGTGTTTTATCACTGCTTTTAAATAAGCCACCAAGAGCAGTCGTTTGAGTGGATGAACTCGCATCCATCACGCCTCGGGCTTTCACACAGTAATGTACCGCATTGATACTCACTGCCACATTGTCTGTCTCAAGCAGCGCTTGTAGGGTAACTAAGATCTGCTGAGTAAGCCGCTCTTGTACCTGTGGGCGCTGAGCAAAAAAACGTACGATGCGATTAATTTTCGATAGGCCGATAATTTTATTCTTAGGTAAGTAGGCCACTTTTGCTAGCCCATCGATTGTTACAAAGTGATGTTCGCAGGTACTTGTAAAGCTAATATCACTTACTCGCACCATTTCATCGACCTTCATTTTATTATCAATGACGGTAATCTTGGGGAAGTACTGATAATCTAAACCTGAGAAGATTTCTCTTACATACATTTTCGCGATACGGTGTGGTGTTTCCGCCAGACTATCATCAGTTAAGTCTAACCCTAGAGTGGTTACCACTTCTTCGAAAGCACTTTTGATCTTTAAATATTTTTGCTCGCTGGTTAAACCTGTCTCAACCATAGGGGTTTCTAAGCCACGGGCAATTAAAGTGTCTTTTACTAATTGAGCTTCTCGGGAAAGCTCATTACCTGTATCAAGTTGATCTACCATCGCGACCTTCATCTACCTTATGCCAACTGTAAATATCTCTGCCCACAGTGCCAAATATGACTTAATTTTTACCTGGGCTTCGAGACGAGCGCCAAACATACTGGCTGTTCGTCACTCTATTACTTATTCAGCGACAATAGTAAAGGCAAAGCCCAAAAATATACAGGGTAAAAATGAGACATTAGTAAGAATACTCGCCTAAAGCGAGTACTCTTAGTACAGACTAAACCATAACGTTTTTATGGGACAAAGGGGCTTTCTTGGCAGGGTAGTCAAATTGTACTGGCGAAGAGCTATTAGTTTGTTGCCATAGGCTTGAGCATAGATCCGACAAACTCACTTGTTGCCCTCCCTGTAACCAAGCCACCACGGCTTTTGCTACATTAGGGTAAGATATTTGAACGGATTCACTGGTATTCAACCACTCTAAAATCACTTCCGAGCTAAGTTGTTCGCAGGCTGACGCCACTCCCAAATATTCTAATGCAATGGCATTTGAGTGTTGCTCAATCTGCTTATTGAGTGGTTTAACAAGAATTTTCCGCCCCAAATGCAAGGCTTCTGAATTTAACTCAAAACCTGCATTACAAAGCACAGAACCACATTCAGCAAGGTTCTTTTGAAAGCTATCACGACCAAATGCAAACACTTCTATGTGCCCATACACTCCAGGTTCGATGTCTTTACAGTGCATACGGAACTGATATTGAGGAATTTCTTCTAGCCATTCAAATACCGCTTCACTATTTTCAAAGGGCAAATAAACTAATACCTTATCGCTATCAGGCGCATTAACTTCGGCATTTAAATGTACTAACGGTGGCAAGATTGCATGACCGAAATGATGCCAATGAGAACCCAACGCTGTACTAACAGGTGCAAATTTTTTCATGATAAGCTGAGCTATTAGGTTACCTTTATAGCGAGGAATATCATGATTAAAAGCATATTGGTGCCCAAAGCCAATACAAGATACGCCTTGGCGTTTGGCAGCCCAAGCAACAATGGGTTCAAAATCGGTAATGACCAAATCGTACCCTGTTGTATCGAGGGATTTTATGTCTTTAACTAATTTTAGAATATGGGCATTACGGTAAGTCGCCAGTAGATCTAATTGACCGTCTTTGGCGACAAAACTTAATCCTTCAAAGGTTCGATAGTCACCAAAAGCCTGCATATCAAAATACTCTTCAGGGGGTCTGCCTGAAAATATGTAGTCGACCTCGATATTAGCCGCTTTTAACTCAGCAGCCATTGCCCGTGCTCTCGTAATGTGTCCATTACCGGTTCCCTGCACGCCATATAATATTTTCATGCCAGTACTCCGACCATCAACATTGCGCAACTTGTCCCTAAACATGCACCTACTACGGTATCCGTTGGAAAATGAACACCTAAGAACACACGTGATAAGCCCACGTGAGTAGCCCATAGGTATAAAAATTCATTCAGTCCTGGGAACCATTCTGCCAAACAATAAGCCATGAAGAATGCACCAGAGGTATGTCCAGAAGGAAAAGAAAACTGATCAGAAGGAATAATAAAACTCGTAAAATCTTCCAAAATATCAGCAGGGCGATTGCGCTTAAAACCTTTTTTTAAAATTAGGTACAAACAACGCTCTAAAATAAAGCCTACTGCGATTATTAGGGCTAGGGTGTCATAGCCATACCACCAAAGTAATACACCTATCAAAGCGTATAGAGGGCCATCTGCCGTAAACGAAACGCCTTTTCCTATTCGTGTCAAAACATCGCGACGTTTGCGCGCCATACACCAATAAAACGCACTCACATCAAAAGCGTGTATGTTCTGTAATATATTCATTAATAGACACCTAATCCGATTGCCATCATTTTAAAATATAAGGAAAGCATGTCAGTTTCGCGGCACTTTTATGACATATTTACGACAAAAAAACGCCTTACTGAAAACAAGTCAGTAAGGCGTTTTTTTGTTTGGAAAGGCTTAATTCAAGCCATTCATTTTCTTGAAGGCTTCAATCATTACAATCGGTTTTACTTTTTTATTATCACCGTTCAGTGCATACACGACTGTTTCACCAGCAGGACCTGAACCGATATCGGTATAACGTAATGGCACTTCGCCCACTAGACGAGCATTGTTCATTTCAGCAAGAGAAGAGAAAACATAAATACGCCCTTCTACTCGCATTTCTCCATAAAATGGCGTTGCGCCTTCTAAAGTACCATCGTACATTTCGATGCTAGCAATTCCAGATGTTTTCTTTTTGTCTTCATTCGTTAAACCAAAGACAAGGGTTTCACCTTTAGGGCCTTCACCAATACGTACCTTGCGGTAAGAGGTTTCACCTACTTCAAGAAATTCTTCGTAAGTACCACGATCATCAAAAATATAAATTCGACCTTCATGGTGCACTTCGTATAAGTCTTGGTTGTTTAATGCTACAGCCTCAACAACAGGTTGAGCTTGATCTTGTTTTACTGTTTCTGTACCACAAGCTGTTAATAAAGCAGCCGCCATTAAAGTGGAAGCGAAAGGCATAAATTTCATGGTTATAACTCCTAGTTAGAATGCAATAAACCATAATTTTTACACATTACAATATGATGACAATTAACACCCAATCAGCATTTTTATAGCCAGTTCGTTAACATGATCCCCATGCCGATCGATTGAGTATGGTTGTTATAATCAAGCAGTGACTGGCCGTAGCCATTAAAATATTGCAGATAGCCGCGGCTTTTTCCCCATAAGGGAAAATTAAAGCCAATTTGAAATGCACCTTTATTGTCTGATAACTTCAAATTATTACGTAACATCACGTCAATGCTGTAATCATCGACAACATGTAATAACCTAATTTCACCATAACCATAATAATCATCTATATCTGGATTATCGTCTTCTTCAGAGTTTTCAGGAAAGCGATACCAAGGTTTGATTGAAATGGCGGTATTTTCCTTTTCAAATAGAAAGTCTACGTAAACTCGATTCCAAGAGCGAGAAAGGTTTCCTGATTGGCCATTAGACTCATGCACAACACCATAAGAAACGTATTCAGGCTTTATACCTAAGAACTCACTTTCTGGCTGAGTACTAATAAAAAGTTCTGGTTCATAGTTAGTGTCTCTAAACGGCGCGGATATATTCTCGTTATAAGCCTGCCAATAAGACAGCTGTGTGTAGCCTAACCATAAGCTAGTATTTTTACCCACCACATCGTAAACCAGCGGAAATTTTAAACTGATTTGATATTTAAATTCTGTACTGTCTAGGTCTTGGTTTTCTGCTTCCTCACCTAGAAATGCCTCTTCATCAATGCGAGAACTGTAGTAAACAGGTAAAAAGTACGTAGGTTTATGAGGAGTCAAAACAAAAGGGTTATCCGCTGTTGCCGCTTCTCTGATCGCTCTTTGTCGAAACAGTCCCTTCGCATCTTGGGCTCTTTGATAAGTAGAATCAGGTACTTTAGGTTCCAAAGGCGTATAGGTAGACGAACTTGCGTTACTTGATGATTGCGTATCCTGAATTGAGCCTTCTTGTGCAACGACAACACCGGCCCCCAACATTGCACAGCATACAATCGCTTTCATTAATGACACCTTTGAATGGGGTTAATCACGTCTAAGACAAGACAACCTGTTTGTTATAAGTTTCTCTATCCATATCACACAGCTCCACAGAGTAACTGACATTTTTCACGGAGAAAGAAAGTAAGGCTTCTAATAATAACTTGGACACATGTTGTTTTTGTGTCTGAGTACGACCAGAGAGCAAGCGTAAGGTAACATGAACAAACGCATCTTCCTGTCCTGCGGTAATAAAGTTTTTGTAAGGACGACTGCGCACTTTAATATCATCAGGAGAAAATAACTCTGAATCGACACATGCTTTCTTCATGGCGTCCATCCAATCTACCGGAGAGACTTCTTGTTCTAAGTTTTGGCTGTATTCCACAATACAATGGGGCATATTAAATTCTCCTTTTTACTATTTTTGTTAGGAAAGATCGCCAAGATCGATTCTGTTCTTCTAATAACCTGTTGTTGTATCGACCGATTTCGGAATAATACCTTGTTTACGATATTGGCTAATGTTATCAGCAACGATTTGACAAGCACTTTGCGGATGAGTCGGAGCAGAAATATGAGGTAACACGGTCACTTTTGGGTGAGACCATAGCTTATCCTCTTGGGGCAATGGCTCCTGATTAAACACATCTAAAACCGCATGGGAAATTGCCCCTTCATCCAGGGCAGAAACTAAGCTCACCTCATCAATAATCGCGCCACGGGCAAAGTTAATGATACCCGCATTACTGGGTAATAATGCTAAGTTCTTTCGGTTTAAAAGGTGCTTAGTCTGGGGAGTTAAAGG
Source organism: Marinomonas epiphytica (assembly GCF_054780655.1). Taxonomy (NCBI): domain Bacteria; kingdom Pseudomonadati; phylum Pseudomonadota; class Gammaproteobacteria; order Oceanospirillales; family Oceanospirillaceae; genus Marinomonas; species Marinomonas epiphytica. The sequence goes on along the minus strand of NZ_BAAGVX010000026.1, from coordinate 376,838 downwards.
TAACAAACAGACCAATATGTCACTGTGAGACAAAAGGTGATCTAGCCCAGCTTCACCATGAAAGCACGTCACATTGTCGAGAGCCTTAGGACGCCGGCTCCAACCTGCGACCTGAAAACCGTTTGCTTGCAAACGCTGAGCACTAACCTGACCTAGTTCACCTAAGCCTAAAATCCCAACCCTGCGATCCTCGGCACGAACCATTGGTTGCTGTTGCCACCGAGCTTGCCTTTGTAGTTGAGCATACTTGGGCATGTCTCTATGTAGGTAAAACGTCCAAGCTAATACCGCTTCTGACATAGTATGGGCAAGTTGAGGGTCTACCATGCGCACAACTCGAAAATCGGGATTAGGCATTTCGGCCAACAACCCCTCTACTCCAGCCCACACACTTTGTACCCACTTAAGGTTAGGGAGTAACTCTAGCGCTTTAGGGTCAGGGTTCGCTAAAATAGCAATGTCACATTGAGATCTTTCTTCATCACTAAGCTCATGAAACGGCACCACCTTCTCTTGAGGTAGCGCCTCGTTTAGAAGCTCAATCCAATGCTTTTGTTCTGCAGAGCTAATACGGCTTATAAAAGGCAACATATAGACAAACCAAGTTCATTAAATAAGTCAACCATCATACTGTGATTCACTTTCTTGTGCCAAGTAATCTAATGGGCAGGCACAAATTCTCCAATAAATTCGTTGGCTGGCAATGCCCGAGCAAAGTAGTAGCCTTGATAGCTCAAACAACCTATTTTTTTCAGATACTCATAATGTTCTAGTGTCTCAACTCCTTCCGCTAGAACATTGATTTTTAAGGCTTTAGCCATAGCAACAACCGCATCAACAATGGCTCCATTACTTTTATCTTCGAGCAAATCTCGAACAAAAGATTGATCTATTTTAAGACGATCAACGGGTAAAGATTTAAGGTATTTTAATGATGAATAACCAGTACCAAAGTCATCTATAGACAAGTAAACACCCAGTTCTCTAACGGCATTCATTTTAGCTAAACTGGATGCCCAATCAGACAACAGCATATTTTCAGTAATTTCTAGGTCCACATTCGCTGCAGGTACTTGATGCTTTTCTAATAACAGACGTAATTTCGGCAAAAAGTCAGCTTGCTGGAATTGTAGTGGACTCACATTGATAGACATACGCCAATCCGCCAACCATTGCCCTTGCTTTATCCAAGCCGCCACTTGTCCTAGAGCTTCATCCATCACCCAATCGCCAATATCAACAATTAAGCCTATTTCTTCAGCCACAGGGATAAATTGCGCTGGCGAAATAAACTGCCCTGATTGATCTTGCCAACGCATTAATGCTTCACTACCAATCAAGCTTCCTTGATCGTTCATTTGAGGCTGGTAAAACAACTTAAACTCACGATTGGCTAGGGCCTGATGAAGCGCTTTTTCCATTTTTAATCGAGCATCAACTGCTTCTTGCATACTTGCACGATATAAAAGATGAGTATTACGGCCATTTTCTTTGGCCTGGTTTAACGCCGTGTCTGCTTGTTTAAAAATGGTTAAAATATCTTTCTTTCCTTGAAAAATGGTTGCTCCAGCACTGGCACTTACATGCATTTCATGCAACCCAACCTTATTTATTTGACTACAAGCGGTAATCACTTTGCTCATAAAATCGTGTAGCTTCATTTCGGTCGAAGCACACTGACTCGCTAGGTTAACTAATAAAAAAGCAAATTCATCGCCTCCTAGGCGCATTAACGTGACATTCTCTTGAGCAATTTTTTGAAACTCTTCTGCTACCCGACACAATAGTTGATCGCCGACATTGTGCCCTAGGGAATCATTAACCGTCTTGAATCGATCAAGATCAACAAATACAAGTGCAGCTGTCTGTTTAACCTTTTGCTGTTCATCCAACAACACTGACAACTGCTCAATCAAGAATTGGCGATTTGGTAAATGAGTTAAACTGTCATAATAAGCAAGTTCATGTATGTGAGCCTCAGACGCTTTACGCTCGGTAATATCACGAATCAAAAGTAATGTTTCTAAATTCGAGTCTACCTCAAATTTGGCTAAACTCACCTCTACAGGAATATTTCCCTTTGTGGTTTCAATTAGAGTTTCATGAGTGCTATTCGAGTTGACACTGGCTTGAGCAACCTGTTCACAAAATAACTGCCATTGTGGTGTGGTACAAACTGAAGAGAGCTTTCGGCCTAATAACAAATCCCTATCAATCCCTAACAGTTTTGCAACGGCAACGTTCGCTAGCGCAATAGTTTGCTCTTCATCTAACTGTAAAATAGCATCGCCGGCGTACTCAATTCTTAGAGCTTGCTGACGGTTATTAGCCTCTAACGTTTGTAAGGCTGTACGAAGCTTTTGCCATAAAGACATAAAAGCTACACTAAGGCGACCCAGTTCATCGGTTCGGTTCGCGCCAACCAAACTAAATAGAGGCTGGTGAGTATCCACTTGTATTTGCGATAAAGAGCGAGTGAGTTGCCTTAACGGGTGCGTCACTAAAAAATAAAACAACAGCGAAATAAGACTGACTAAAAAAATGTCTCGTATTAAATGATCCCAAAAACTGTCTACCAGTTCTCTAAATAACACCTCAATAACACGGTGAGTGTGAGGCACAATGCTTACTGTTCCTAATACTTCAAGTTTTTGCGGGTCGTAAAGTGGAGCGCTGTACGCTTTTAACTCTGGTAATAAACTATCAGCAAATTGATGAATCAGGTTTTGATTTGTCTCAAGAGGCTCTAACTTCGCAATTACTCGGCCCTGTCGATCTGTCAATTGCACATAAGAAACTAGAGGGTAATTTAGTAAAGATTCAAGCCGCCTTTCGACTGCTACAAAATCATCGTCTACTAGAGCATCCACTAAAGGACGATTCAGTACCTGCATCCATTCTGAAAAGGATTCTTCAGTCTGCTCTTGCAACTCGCCAACACCACTAATCAGCTGATAGCAGCTACTCAGTAAACTTAATCCTACCGCCAATAGAAGGGTCAAAGCCGCTTGCTTGGCAAACAAGGACGTTAGAAAAGATCGTTTCATTTATTTCTCTAGTTAAGAAAAGCTAGGTTTATTCAACTGAATAAAAAGCAAACTCTATTCTTCTTACTAGTGCCTTCATTGCTTACTAATAAGAAAAATAGCATTATGTATTCGAAAACTTGGCGACAGCAAGGTTTAAAAAAATTACAAATCGATACATTTCAATTTTATCACTGTTTTCTTTTTCAGTTACATAAGTACACAAGCTAACTATATGGAAATAATATGAATCTCGGTTATTTATTTGCCCTAGGAGCCTTTGGGCTTTGGGGATTTACCCCTATTTACTTCAAAACACTTGGACATATAGCCCCAACAGACATAGTGGCTAATCGAGTGCTTTGGTCTTCTTTGCTACTGACTCTTATTATCAGCGTAATTGCCAAGTGGGAGAAGGTTGTAGTGGTGATTAAGCAGCCTAATCAGCTGGTCATCCTGCTATTCACTACTCTTCTCATTGCTACAAACTGGCTGGTATTTATATGGGCAATCAATAATGATCGAATGTTGGATACATCATTAGGCTATTATATAAACCCTCTAATCACGTTATTTTTAGGGTATGTTTTTCTAAAAGAGCGTCATTCCCCTCTGGCTTGGCTAGCCATAGTATTAGCAGCTTCTGGCGTCATTTTTCAATTAATCAGTCTAGGGTATTTGCCTTGGATATCCTTAGTGTTAGCATTCAGTTTTGGTTTTTACGGGCTACTGCATAAGCGCACTTCAACAGACAGCTTGACCTCATTGTTTATAGAAACCTGCTTGATATTGCCTTTTGCGTTACTCTACATGGTTTGGCTTAACAGCCAAGGCGAAATACCAGCTATTAGCAATTCTGATAATTGGCTTTTACTGGCGCTAGCAGGCCCCATCACAACAGCCCCTTTATTGTTTTTTTCCGCGGCTGCAAAGCGCTTACCCTTAGCACAAATTGGTTTTTTTCAGTATTTGTCGCCCAGCATCCTCTTTTTACTCGCGGTATTTGTATACCAAGAAAATTATGAAAATGAAAAATTGATTACCTTCGCTTTTATTTGGCTGGCCTTATTACTTTTCACATGGGATAGCCGCAGAAGAGCTTAAACTAACTTAAACCAACTTAAACCCAACAAGACTAGCTACTTGAGTGAAAGTAGGTAAAATAAAAATATCCGCAATTTATGGACGAATGAGGTAAAACAGAACCATACTGAAAGAAAGACAGACAGCCCGTCTAGGTAACTTTTCTTTCTTAAGATTGCCCGTTGAGGAATAATAATGATAAACATGCTTCGCTCAATTTCTATAAAAACTCGCTTAGTTTCTCTTGTTGGATTATTGTCGATCGGCTTTCTTGCCGTCGTATTCATGTCTCTTAACGAGACGAAACACTCCCTTCTTGATGAAAAATCCACAAAAACACGTCATGTGGTTGAAACTGCCTATGGGGTTATTCAATATTTCCAAAAGCAAGAAAGCGAGGGGCTGCTGGATCGCAATAGCGCGCAACAGCAAGCCATGCAAATCATTAAAAATATGCGCTACGATGAAGTAGAGTACTTTTGGATTAACGACTATCAATCCAATATGATTATGCACTCCGTAAACCCTGCATTAGATACTAAAAACCTTGCTGATTTAAAAGACCAAAATGGCAAGTATATTTTTCGTGAGTTTATTAAAGTTGTTGAAAGCCAAAATGCAGGCTTTGTTGACTATTTATGGCCTAAACCGGGCAGTGAAAATCCAGTTGAAAAGATTTCATATGTGAAAGGTTTCCAAGAATGGCAATGGATTTTAGGCTCAGGCATTTATTTAGATGATGTCGACAACCAATTCCAGCAGCAGGCAACCACTTTACTTACCTTGAGTTTGGTCATTATTGCTATCTGTTTACTGCTCTCTTTCTTTGTAGTCAGTTCCATTCTGTCACCTATGAAACAGATTCGTGAAGTAATGAATGACATCGCTAAAGGTGAAGGGGATCTCACAACTCGTTTACCCGAATCAGGTAAAGATCAGCTAGCGCTTATCGCTCATTCTTATAATGTTTTTGCTGATCGCTTGTCTGCTACACTGTCACAAGCAATTGACATGAACAATAAAGTTGCCAGTAAAAGCGATGACTTATTAACAGTTTCTGAAGACATTAAACAAATCACTCAGGAGCGCGAGGCTTTGTTTTCTAGCATGTCGGATACCATTAGTGAAGTAGACAGCTTTAAAGCGAATATTATTCACAGTACCCAAGAGACCCTAGAGTCAGCCCATCAAACTGCCGATAAAACACAAACAGGACAAGAATCCATTAAGAAAACCGTCAATTCCTTACAGCAACTTTCAGACGAGCTGGACATAGGCGTAAAATCCGTAGTTGCCTTAGAACAAGAATCGCAAAATATAGGTAAGGTATTAGACGTAATCAGCGACATCGCAGAGCAAACCAATCTGCTTGCTTTGAATGCGGCAATTGAAGCGGCTCGAGCTGGTGAGCAAGGCCGTGGTTTTGCCGTGGTTGCCGACGAAGTTCGAGGATTGGCTAGCCGGACTCAGTCATCTACCGATGAAATTCAAGCCATGATTAAAAAGTTACAAGATGGTGCTAAAGAAGCTGAACTTAGAATTACTTCTAGCCATAAGCAATCCCAACAATCCTCTGAGGACATTACCCTTACTGCGGCGGCTCTTGAAGCCATTGCCACCTCAGTGGACTCCATTACTCAAGCCAGCAACCAGATTACTGAAACTGTTGGTACTCAGAGCGAAGCAGTACAAACCCTTAACGAATTGAATGAGAAAATCATGACAATTTCAAAACAGGCGACGAATAGAATCCAGGAGAATAATAGTACTAGTGAGTCTCTGGCAAGCACTTCTGTTGAAATGAAGAAGGTGATGTCTACATTTAAGCTATGAGTCCTATGAACTGATAAACGTCGCATGATCACCAGATCATGCGACGTTTTATTTTGCTTCAATAGGCAGTTGCAAGTTAAATCCCTTTAACGAAGACCAAGCCAAAAATTGTGCAGCATATTCAGCAAAGTCTTCGTCGACCACACCTTTCTCTTCACTTGCATGGCGTAAATACACCCGATCGCCTTTGCGAACAATGAAACCTTGGTGGGAAATATTCATATTGGTACCAATCCATTTTTTCACCTGCCAGTTCGGTCTCACCCAATTAACGACAGCCCCATTTGGAAGTGCGGCTAATAGCTCATTATTCAAGCCACTCCAAGTTACTTCCTCTTCTATTTTTAGATCTTTAAAAAGCAGTTTAATCGGAATAAAAGGCGTCTTCACACTTTGTTTAGTATAGCCACTTCCTAGTTTCCGTAGATCGTCGAGCAGGTGAACACAATCTTGCTTAGAAAGATGACAAGCATAACTCTCTAAACTCATCGCCTGATACCAGGCTTTTTTATCAATCACAGTGTCGGCATAACTTACTTTACCCTGAGCAATTGGGACCGTTATGTCCTTTAAGAAATGTTTATTATTGGGAATCCAATCAAGACTCGGAAAGTGATTACGATTTTCAAAGCTAACTTGCCCATTTTTATAGCGTATTTGCGTCAAGGTAGCGACAAATGAATCGTCATCATGGGACATCGCTTTAGCAAGCACAGTTTCCACAAAAGTGGTGCAATCAAATGCGTCAAAACGATAAAGAGGGTCAGAGTCAAAACGACCGCTTACTCCTTCACCTAAGGGATTCGCTAAATATGGTGCGCCTAAAAAGACCTCACTCTGCTCTATCACTCGGTCAGCCATTGAGGTAGGTAGAGGTCTGTCGCTCGCTGAATCCTCCCTATTAGCCACACAAGCCACCAATAAAGCATAAGATACCACCAGTATAGCTTTGCTACTGGTTCTACAAAAATTTAGTATTGATAGTAGAAAATAGTAAGTTCGCAACCTAACCACTGACCTTAAAACTTTAACCTAGTAAAAATTATTTTATAGCCTGACAAATAAGACCAGCTTGTATAAAATATCAACACTTATTATTTATACAATGGATATCGCTCCTATGAGAATACCACCAGCCTCTCCCTTTCTACAGGGGCAGTTTGGACTGCAAAACAGTCAGGACAAACTTACCCAGGCAAGCCAAAATATTGCTCATAGCCAACAAGAATCCCCTAACAACATACCGTTAGAAGACTCTTTAGTAAGCCTAAAAAGCGCAGAATTAGAAGCAAAAGCCAGCACTCGCGTCATCGAGACTGCTAACTCCACCCTCGGCAGCTTAATCGATATTAAAGCATAATTATAAAGAGCTCACTCAGCCAATAAATCTCTCTAGCTGTGCTCGGCTATCCGGCCTAACTAGGCGATCAAGCTCTTCACCCTCTTTAAGTAAAATCAAAGTAGGCCATAATTTCACTTTGAATAAGCGACCGAGTCGCTTTCCCTTGCCATCATAAATTTTTATATGAGTCATTGGCGCTGAGCCGTTAAGAAGTTCGCACAAAGGTTCTTGGATAACTTGGCAATGAGGACACCATGGAGCGCCAAACTCTAATATCACTAAGCCTTTTATACTCTTTATGTCGTCAAAGTTTAATTCTTGATTTTGAAACTCTTGTTTAAACATGTCACACCGGTTAATTATTGTTACGTTTAATGCTTATACGAACGTGCAATTGAACAAGTGGCTTTCGTATTCTTAATTTTTTTCAGCACCAACTCGGGAGGCTGATCATTGGCTTCATGACTGGCCAATAATGCAGCTGATTCCGCAACCCCATAAACCCCAACGGTTTTAAAAACATAATCTGATCGAGTCGACAATAAGTCCGTCATGGTATTTAGCTGTTGGGCAGAATAAGTATGAAAGGGCCACTGATACTTCTTGGCTAGCTGTATCAAGCCAACCTCATCTGCTTTGATATTTATGCTATTAAGACTGTGTATGTCAGCAGGAGACAATCCCTTACTCGCTAGAGCTTCTAACATAAGACTCTCTAAAAACGCCAAAGGACAATGACGTTCGCACCCCATACCCAAGGTATAGGTAGGCTCAACATAGGCGTTGGCGGTGGTCATAACCAACTGATTCAATAATAGTTCTGACACCTGCTTGGCCAGATCGTTCGCCCCACCTTCGTGGCCAGACAGCAGAGGAATAACAAACTGCCCCTGTTCATCTAAGGCCAGCACAGGAGGGTCCTGATGTTTATTTTGCAACACAGGAGCCAAGCTTCGAATTACGATTCCTGTGGCACAAATAAAAATCAGTTTTTCTCCGTTGATAAAGGCTTGTTGAGCGCGCTTTGCAAAGGGTATGGGCTTGTAATCTAGCTGACAGCTTTCACCAATAGATTGAAGTTTTTCATTTAGCTCTTGTGCTAAGCTAAGCCCCTCTGGAGTCAAAGCAAAAATGCGGATCATGCTGTTCCTCTTTGGGAACGGGTAACAACAAACAAAGAAAAATAAGGCCCTGCTTTTTCTTCTAGCTGGCTAACGTCTTCAATAATCTGTTCATTTTCTCTACCAATATATTCAAGGTACTTGGCTTCATCTAAACGCCCCGTTTTTCGAAGTGCTGTTAAAATTCGAGGTCTCGCCCGCCCCGCCTTCATTATTACAACTGTATCATGATGGGCTAAAGCCATATCAATCTGTTCGGCACTATGGCGACCACTCACTACCGCAAAGGACTCTTTCAAAACAGTGAGAGGATGAGCTAAACGTGAAGCCGCGGCGTTAATGGAAGAAATACCTGGTACGACCGAACACTCAAAGTGCCCTTTAATACGCTCTAGCAAGTATGCAAAGGACCCAAAAAACAAAGGATCCCCTTCACATAAAAACACAACATTTTGTCCTGATAACAAATGTTGGCGTATTTTTTCAGCCCCCGCATCGTACACTTGATTGGCTAAGCGCCTGTCTGTCGACATAGGCATGATAATGGGAATTTCTATTGGTAATTGAGCCATACCCACAAACGCTTCCCTAGCAATGTGTTTTGATTGAGACTGCCCAGAATCATTGGCTAAATAGCTAATCACAGGGGCTGCTTGAATAGACCTGAGTGCCTTTAAAGTAATCAACTCCGGATCCCCTGGACCCACACCAACCCCAATAAATCGCCCTACTCGCTTAGCTTGATGGTTTTCAATCTGTTTCACGTATTACTCTCTTTCACTTGCATAGGGGGCTTAATTACCTGTCACTTTAGTAAATTGATATAAGGTCACAGGAAGGTTCGGTCTGAAAATGTTTTGACCGGCCAACTGCTCTCCCTTGGAGACAGCCAGTTGTCTGGTTAATTCTTGGCAATCCTGAGCGTTGGCTCTTTGTAAAGAAAACTGCATGGTATAAAAGCGAGTCGTTTCGGTAACACAAGAAACTAATAACACGCCACCTTGAGGTAAAGACTCCCACACCTGTTCCAATAACGGCACTAAATCACCATCGCTGCCACCAATGAATACTTTATTGGGAGACGGCAATGCCGCCAATGCTTGTGGAGCACGCCCTTCTATTAAGGTGAGATTGTTGCTCACACCAAATTGCTCTTGATTAGCCCGCAAGCAAAATAAACGTTCATCATGATGCTCTACCGCATAAATCTGAGCCTTAGGCTGCCAGTAGGCAAGCTCGACACTTACTCCACCACAGCCCGCACCAATATCCCAAATAATATCACCACTATTAGGCTGCAAATAAGACAACACCGCGAGCCGTACCTCTCGTTTCGTTATCATGCCTTTGCCAGCCCCTTTATCAGTGACAAAATATTCATCAGGAATACCCGGCGCACTGACAAAGCGCACAGATTGTCCTGCCAAAAAGACAACAACAACATTAAGTGGATCTACGCTAACAGGAGACTCAAGTAATTCACCTATCTCAAAATGGCGCACTTTCTCGTCTTTGTACCCCATCCTTTCACAAACACTTAAACGACTGGCAAGCAAGCCCGCAGCAACCACTTCTTTCGCGATATGATTAGGAGAGCTATTTTGATCAGTCAGCAGCACCAAAGTTTTATTAGCCTGTAAATGGGGTCGAATACTGTTGAGAGGGCGGCCATGCACACTCAGCACGGTAACATCTTGTTGAGATAACCCTAGCCTTTCGCAAGCTCCCTGAATGCTCGAGACATTCGAATAGTATTGAATACTCATAACCGCTGAGTGAGCCTTTACAAAACGCCCTAACCAAGCACCAATACCATAATAAAGCGGGTCACCCGAGGCCAATACCACCACTCTTGAAACTCTATCGGTTTGCGCCTCTAACAATAAGCTTTCAAGCTTTACCAGTTTAGGCAATACACGAACCTGTACTGCTTTATTAAATTTAACCATCGCCAGTTGGCGCTCTGAAGCAATTAACAAATCATCTGAGGTGAGGTTCGTCAGCAGAGCTTGGGGGGCTGAGGTCAGGCAAGCAGGCTCAGTGATGCCTAGACCAACAACATGAATTTTCATCACTAGTAGTATTCTCCATGATTGCAGCGCAACAGGGCGTTACAGCTTGCTGAAGTGACAGCACTTCCCCCCATGCGCCCAAGCAAGGTAATGCATTCGATGCCTAGGTCTTGATGAGCTTCCCATAAGGCTTGCTTTGATTCTGCTGCCCCCACAAAGCCCACCGGCATGCCGATAATAAGCGCAGGTTTGGCCTGTCCTGCCTGTAGCATTTCAAGCAAGCGAAACAAGGCGGTTGGTGCATTAGCAATTAATACAACACTGTCATTCAAGTGCTCTTGCCATAGAGAAAGAGCCGCCATAGAGCGTGTTTCTCCTTGCTGTTTTGCTAGCTGCGCCGTTCTTGAATCATTTAGAAAACACAAAGGAGGCTGGCTAATCATACGCTTGGTCACACCCTGCTTTACCATTTCAACATCACACAAAATGTTCTGATTATTTGCCAGGGCATCTCTACCAGCTTCAACAGCGCGAGCACTAAAACGAACATGTTCAGCCGCCTCTGGCAAGCCCAAACTATGTACTATGCGCATCACGACTTGTTGTTGGTCTAGGTTCCAAGCAGACAAATTGACCAACTCACGAATCTGCTGAAAGCTTTGCTGTTCAATATTCGTCGGGCTGTGCTCATAATGATAAGGTGTTATCTGGTTTCCAGAGCTATGATCTTGATTGTTCTTCAACACATTTTCTCTTTTTCAATGCATACAGGCTTTTAGCTGTAAGCGAATCTAATTCAACCCCATACAAGCGTGTAAACAGACATCAAGATCACTGAACTCTTTGTCTGCCTCAGGTAATAGAGGACGACTTTGTATAATAATAGGTACACCTAACTCGTCTGCCACGGTTAACTTTGCTTTAGTGGCATCACCGCCGCTATTTTTAGTGACCAGAGCGTCAATACCTTGGGTTAAAAACAAAGTTTTCTCATCTTCGTAACCAAACGGGCCAATGGCTTTTAACCAGTAAACGTTTGTGGGTAACTCAAATTTAGGTGCCACTGCGGTGCGCCAAACGACCGAGTCAATATTAGGCAAGACCAGTATAGCGTTAATAAGCTCAAGGCTCATTTGACCAGCACTTAATAAGGGTTTACGAGCCACCACAAGACGTTTTAATAAGGCGTCATCGTTATTGTATTCAAGCCAATTTTCTTCGTCACTCGGTCGCCAAGCAGGACGGTGAAAGCGCCAACAAGGAACATTAGCCGCTTTGCCCGCCTGCACCGCTTTACTACTCATCGTTTGCGCGTAAGGGTGGGTCACATCTAAGATCAAGGTGATTTCCTGCGCAAGCAGGTACTTTTCTAAGCCACCAAATTGAGTGAAACCGCCCACCACCAGCTGACAATCTAATGTTGGCAAACGTACCAAACCGGCCACACTATAAATGAGTTCAACGCCTGATCTAATTAAGCCTTCTGCGAGCTTTCGAGCATCTGCCGTGCCACCCAAAAGAAGTACTTTCATCTACTACCCCCGAGCATAGCCAATTAGCTTACCGGTACGATCAATGGCCATCACTTCTAATTCAAGACTTGCCGGAAGCTTGGTCCGACAAAAATTAGCAGCCTTCTGGCAGACTTCATTGGCCAGTGCATTAGCCTTAAGATCAGCATGATTCTGTTGAAAAATAGACAGCGCCTCAACACTGGTATTTGCCTGATTCATTGCTTTCCACACCTGGCTGCTAGCTCCTAATGTTACGGCTAAATCCGCTAACGCTGTTAAATTGATCGAGGAGGCACGACTATTTAAGTCCATATTCTTTTCAGCAAGCTTGGTCATTTTTCCAAAACCACCGCAAATTGAGAGTTTAGTAAGCTTAGGATCAGCAGATTCTACTTTTTTAAGATGCTTTAATACGGCTCCCACAAAATCTCCCATTTCTATAAACGCCATGTCTTCTAACTGATAATAGGCTTTAATAGCAGCCTCACTGGCGTTACCAGTCGTAGCTGCAATATGAGTAATACTGTTCGCCCGAGCCACATCAATACCTTGATGAATAGAAGCGATATAAGCAGCACACGAAAAAGGCCGAACAATGCCAGTGGTGCCAAGAATAGACAAACCACCCGTGATACCTAATCTGGGGTTCATGGTTTTTTGTGCTATTTGCTCCCCCTGTTCCACCCCTACTGCGACATTAAATCCACCTTGATAATGGTGCAAACGTGCAAAGTCTTGCAGATGTTCTGTCATCATATTCCTCGGAACTGGGTTAATGGCTGGCTCTCCAACTGGCAACAGCAACCCTGTTCGGGTCACGGTACCCACCCCTTGAGCAGCAAAAAAACGGACCCCTTTTTCTGGCACCAAACTCAATTCCACAAACACAGTGGCGCCGTGAGTGACATCGGGGTCATCACCTGCATCCTTAATCGTTGCCGTTTTACAGCCCTGTAAAAAAGGCTGATATTGAATGATGTTTAGGGACACTTCTTGCCCTTTGGGGAGCGTGACCTGCACCTCGGGCTCTTGGCGCTGAGTAAATAAGTATTGAGCGGCGGCAACACAACAAGCCGTAGCACAGCTACCAGTCGTTAAGCCGCTACGTAATGCTTTGGGTGCCTCAGAGCTCTCTGGCCACATAAACGGTTACTCTACACCCAATTCCGGCGCGAACACCCGAGCAAGGGCCATTGGGTTTGAGGGAAAGAATAAGTGTAGATAGCTGGCAACTAAGCCCTTTTCTTGATATATCGCCTCTCCAGGAGCCGGATGCCTTTGTCTTTTTCCATAACCAATTGGTTGCGGTGTATTTTCACTGCGAGACCTATGGTGAGCATGGCCTCTCACATCTCCTTGTATTAACTGCGCTGTTTGCATGCCTTGGCATCCCCGCTTACCTCGCATGGCACCCTGTCCTGCTAATAGCCCCAACATCGGGTATTCCTCACCATTGAGGTCCGATAGGCTTTGCAAGCAATACAGCAAGCCCCCACACTCAGCTAAAATGCCTTTACCCGAGTCATGAAAGGCTTGTATTGCTTTGTGCATTGGTGTGTTGCTCGCTAAACGCGATGCATGTAATTCCGGATAACCGCCAGGTAACCATAAAGCGTCCGCACTTGGCAGGCGAGTGTCCTCAAGGGGAGAAAAGAAAACCACTTCCGCCCCCATGCCTTCTAACAGCTCTAGATTCGCTTGATAAATAAAACTAAAGGCTGAATCTTTGGCAACGGCTATTTTCTTTCCGCTGAGTAATGCAGGTAGCGGCACGGCCTGTAGGTTTTCTTCTAGCGGGTAAAAAGCGACTGGCTCAGGTAAGGTTAACAAGCCTTCATCGAAGCTGGTTTGCAACCACTCCACCGCCGAGTCAAACGCTTGCTCAAGCTCACCAGAGACTTCATGGGCCTGAACCAAGCCTAAATGACGCTCTGGCAAAACCACACTCTCATCCCGTTTTAAACTGGCAAGTAGAGGCAGTTCCTTAGGTAACGCATCGCGGATGAGCTGTGCATGCCGTTCGCTGCCACAGCGATTGGCAATCATCCCTGCAATTTGGCAACTGGCACGAAAGTTAGCCAGTCCTGAAGCAATTGCAGCGGCAGTTTGCGCCATACCTTTTACATCCATGACAATCACCATAGGAATTCCAAACAACTCAGCGAGATCAGCACTTGAGGGCTCGCCATCGAACATGCCCATGGCTCCTTCAACCAGAATCAGATCTGCCGTTTGTGCTGCAAGATAAAGACGTTCTTGGCAATATTCTTTGCCCGCCATCCAGCTGTCTAATTGCTCTACTGGTTGCTTAGAGGCTTGGGCGAGTATTTGCGGGTCAAGATAATCTGGGCCTGTCTTAAAAACTCGGACACATTTCCCCTGCTGGGTAAAATACCTTGCCAATGCGGCTGTTATTGTCGTTTTACCTTGGTTGGAAGCGGGCGCTGTGAGAAACAACGCTGGGCAATAAATTGCGGACTTACTCATAATGTGTTCTCAGAAATATTGGATAACAATAAGTATTCTGCCCCTAAATCCGCAGCAATCTGTGCCCCGCGCCCACGCTTAATGGGGGCGTTTTCTGTGTCAATCAGCACACAGTGCCCAAGTAAGGCGCTAGCACCATTCGAGAAGTCAGAAACATCGGCCTGGGTACGACCGTCAGTAAGAATATAGGTGTGGCTGACAAGCTTGCTGTGCTGTTTATGTTGCTGCTGCAGATAGTGGCTGGCTTTTTCAATCGCTACACGAAAAGGTGTGCCACCTCCTGCTTTTAACGCGTCGAGCATGGGTAAGATTTCTTTTGGCGCTCTTACCCTAGGCAATAAAGAAGTAACGCCATCTTGACCAAAGCCTAGAATAGCCAGATGTTCACGAGCCAAGTAAGCCCGTTGGGCAATGTCCAAAATCACCCCTTTTGCTTGCGAAAAGACACCTTGCTTCAAAGTGGATGCGGAAGTATCCAATAACACCAAGTGCAATACCGTCTGGCCGGTTCGATCTTTTTTATGAGCCAAATGGCTGGGCGGCCACTCCTGAGGCGAGTTAACCAAACTCCGAAACCAATCAATGCCTTGTTTTTCTGTGGCACTTTGTTCAGCGACGCCTTTTGACTGGCCACGTTTTTTTCCTGCCGCTAACGATTGTGTATCAGAGTCAAAGCTGTTCTTCGTAGTATTTGAGCTTAACGGCACATGAATTGCTTCGCTGGTAGCTTGTTGTTCACCTACCATGGCTCCCCACTCGCCTTCTTGCGAAGAGTTGTCCGTATCGTGTTTTTGCGGCTGTTGAGGCGCCCTAGAACGCGGCGGCTCAGGTGCCCTAGATGATGGAGGCACATTATTTGGTTGACGACGATGAGACAGTACTAACTCTTCCACTGCTGCAACATCTGTAACATTGATTTCTGTTTTTCCTTGCCAAGCAGCATGAGCCACAGCGGCACGTAGCCAAACGATATCTGCGCGCATTCCGTCAACATAGGCGGCTTGGCAACGTTGAGCAATCTCTAGGCGAATCGAGTCGGAGCAACGTATTTGAGACAGTTTTTCTCTTGCCTGCTGTACTGTATTTTTAAGATTGCGTTGCTTGTACTTAAACGCTTCGATAAACGCTTGAGGGTCGAGATCATACTCTTCTCGCAAACGTACAATTTGTACTCGCTCTTCAAGAGTGTACTGATTGGTAAGCACGACATTGAGACCAAATCTATCTTGTAGTTGTGGCCTAAGCTCCCCTTCATCTGGGTTCATGGTGCCTACCAACAAAAATTGCGCAGCATGAGAATGACTCATACCGTCACGCTCAATGTAATTCACTCCGCTCGCGGAGACATCCAACAATTGATCAACCAAATGGTCGGCCAGCAAATTCACTTCATCAACATACAAAACGCCGCCATGGGCGTGACTCAAAATACCAGGCTTGAAAGACACCTCTTTGTCTTGCAAAACTTGCTCAAGATCAAGAGCCCCTAGTAGCCTATCCTCCGTGGTTCCTAAGGGTAAGGTTGCAAATGGCACCTCTTTTTCAAGGCTCTGAGCAGGCATAATGGCCGCTAACCCCCTTGCCAAGGTGGTTTTGGCTGCGCCTCTAGGACCACTAATCAGCACACCGCCAATTTTTGGGTTGATAGCACAGAGTATCAGTGCCAACTTGAGAGGCTCTTGCCCTGCCACCGCAGTAAAAGGGAAGTTAGTATGCTGAGTATGACTCATCCAATGACCTTGCTAATGTAAAATATAATTTAAGCCCTCTATTGTAGAGGGTTTACGCCTTGTTTGTCTCGCTTGATAAGTATCCTTGCCCAAGGGATCAAGTCAAATCAAAAAATACCACGCTAAGATGAAAAACACGCATTAAAAACTACCCCAGCCTCTTGACCTTGGATATAAGTCTAAGGTTTATAATCACCTTAATTCGACAGTCTTTTAAAGGATTCAGTATGTACCGTATCGGAGAAATCGCTAAACGTTTTGCGATCAACGCAGACACCTTACGCTTTTATGAGAAGCACAAATTGCTCATGCCGAGCGTCCGTTCTGAGGCTGGATACCGCCTTTATACTCAGCAGGACGCCCAACGGTTATCTTTTATTTTAAGAGCCAAGTCCGTTGGTTTTAGTTTGAGTGAAATCAGTGAGCTACTTTCAATAGACCTAGATAAGCAAAATAACGTGTGTTCCGACGTGAAGTCTTTGGTGGATATCAAGCTAACAAGCGTTCAAGAAAAAATCATTGAATTGCAGCATTTTGAAAAGTCCTTAACGCAACTGTCGCAAGCCTGTTGCGGCGGTGACATCAGTGCCGAGCATTGCACAATTTTAGAAGCGTTAGAGTCTTGTGACCCATCTTGGCGAGAAAGCACAGCCCCTATTTCGATTAACAAGGAAGATCACCCATGAACCTGATCGACAACTTTTTAGTTTTATTTTTAGAATCTGCTCCCTGGCTATTGTTAGGTTTAATGATAGCAGGCTTATTAAACGTTTTTATTCCCATGAACTGGATGAATAAGCAACTAGGTGGGCATGGGTTAAAGGCAACCATTAAAGCCGCCTTTATTGGCGCTCCTTTACCACTGTGTTCCTGTGGCGTTATTCCTGCCGCGGTTGGACTAAGAAGATCTGGTGCATCACGCTCAGCAACGACATCGTTTATGGTTTCCACTCCAGAAACTGGGCTGGACTCAATTTCTGTGTCCTATGTGCTGTTAGGACCCTTTATGGCCGTAGTCCGACCCATAGCCGCTATTCTTAGTGCAATTCTTGCAGGTCTACTGGTTGGTCAAGAGGATAAGAAAGAACAAAAGCTGCAAAACTCGTCTGCTAAACCCACTTCATCTTGCTGCACCAGTAAAACGGAAATACCAGAACAAGTAAAAGAAACAACACAAACCTCGTGCTGTTCATCCAATAAAGAGCCAACTGCAGAAGCAATAAAAGAAACGAGCGTTGCAAGTGCTTGCTGCAGCAGTGATAAACCCGCCAAACCTAAATCCAAGTTCTTAGGCAAGCTTGCTAAAGCGTTTCGTTATGCCAGCACTAACCTACTGGATGATACCGTAGTATGGCTAATGATCGGCCTTGGCTTTGCAGCCGTAGTACAAACTTATGTCTCTAGTGACTTTCTCGCCTCATGGGGGAATGGCCTTTTGGCCATGCTAGTAATAGTGATTATTTCAATCCCTATGTATATCTGTGCCACTGCTTCTACCCCAATTGCTGCCGGTTTGCTGATGGCAGGAGTATCACCAGGGGCTGCGTTAGTATTCATGCTAGCAGGCCCAGCCACCAACATAGCTACTTTGGGAGTAGTGGCAAAAGAATTAGGTAGGCGTGCTCTACTAGGCTATTTAACAGGAGT
The DNA here is from genome assembly GCF_054780655.1 of Marinomonas epiphytica. Lineage (NCBI taxonomy): Bacteria > Pseudomonadati > Pseudomonadota > Gammaproteobacteria > Oceanospirillales > Oceanospirillaceae > Marinomonas > Marinomonas epiphytica. The sequence continues at coordinate 359,043 of NZ_BAAGVX010000026.1, read as the reverse complement.
GCTGGGGGGAGCTTTAAGCTTCGGCTTTTTAATAGACTATCTAGTAACTGAGTTTGGCTTTCATGTGGCTCCCCAAATTGGCCCAGAGCATGAATTGCTCCCACTCTGGGCGACGGTGGTATCAGGTGCTTTGTTAGGCTCTTTAGTCTTACTGTCTCTGTACCGTAAGGGGAAAAAGCGTTTTCTCTAACAAGCCATCAATGTACAGCTCAAGAAGTACTTTCTTGAGCTTGCGGAGCCTGTGCCCACTTAGGTGGTTTATGGTAGCGCCCAACCACCGAACTGAGCAGTACAAAGGCGAGCAAAGAAAACACCAATTGGCTAATATCCAGCACTCCAAACGCTGCCACCAGCACACATAAATCCGCAATGAGAGTCGTACGACCAGCGTGAATTGAGAAACGGCGCTCAAGATAAACCGCCAGAATGTTTAACCCACCTAAAGAAGCATTATGACGAAACAAAATGATCAAACCAAAGCCAACCAACATGCCACCCAGTACGCCGGATAGAATAGGGTTGATGGTCATATGAAGGTAGTATCGCATTAACTCAGACAATGCAGACAGCAAGCTAATACTCACAAAAGTCCGCCAAGCAAACTCTTTGCCTAGTGTTCGCCACGCCAAAACATAAAAAGGCATGTTTAACAAAAAGAACAGTTGCCCAAAAGATAGATCGGTTACTTTACCTAGGATCATCCCAACCCCTGCTGTTCCACTTATGAGTAGCCCGGCAGAATTGAGTATGTGCAGCCCCAGAGCCACAAGAAGACATCCCTCCACTATGGAGAGCCAACGATGAGTGATATACATAACTTGTCCTTCCTTTGCTTTTCTAACTTATGATCAAAAAAGCCATTTAAACGTCAGCTTCTTTTGGAAGCCCAAATCGCTGCGCCTTCAGCTAGGCACAGCTTAACGCTAAATCAAGCACAATACGTACCAGATCGAGGTGCATTATTACTTCAATTGAATAAAATTTCACCTTTTTTTTTATTTTCTTATCTAAAAGCTTACTAGTGAGCAGCCAGAAGCACTTCATAATCCGGTAAAAAAGGCTACAATGTCCTCATGAGAATCACACTTAGACAGTTACAAATTTTTGAAGCGGTTGTACATACAGGCTCTGTAACGGCTGCAGCAGACCTTGTACACATCAGCCAACCTGCAGCTAGCCAAGCTTTACGGGAGTTAGAGACCCTACTTGGCAGGCCTCTCTTCAGGCGTCATGGCAAACGCTTACAAATCACCTCTCAGGCCAGACATTTACTACCCCAAGCGCGGGCGGTACTCAGCCAAATCGAGCAAATTGAGACCATGGGCAATGCCAATGAACTCAGTGGTTCTCTGCATCTTGCGGCCAGTGTGAGCATTGGTAACTATTTGCTTCCCAAACAAATGGCAGCTTTCAAGACCCAACACCCAAATATTCGCTTTAACCTAGACATAGGTAACACACAAAGTGTGATTCAACAGTTATTAACAGGAAAAGCAGAAGTGGGCTTTATTGAAGGCTATTGCCAGCATGCGGAATTAACAACACACACTTGGCTCAATGATGAGCTGGTCGTATTTGGATCGGCACAGGACGACCGCCCTGAGCAGCTCGATTGGCAAGACCTTGAGTCTGCAGATTGGGTAATGCGCGAAGCCGGTTCAGGCACCCGCACAATTTTAGAGCAAGCAACGTCTTCCCGCATTCCCAATTTAAATGTGGTGCTCTCTTTAGCTCATATGGAAGCCGTTAAACAAGCCGTTATTCACCAAATAGGCTTTGGTTGTTTATCGCGCATGGCGATTTCTCAAGAACTAGATTCTGGCTTAATCAAGCTATTCGAAACCCCTTTACAGTTAAATCGAAATTTATTGATCGTAACCCCTAAAAACACCGCCTTAACTCAAAATGCGCAGTTTTTTGTCGATCAATGCCAACAACTCGCATCACCACCTTCTGACGATTAAGGAAAACTTGACCTTTGCACTAAGGCTCTTACAATCTAATTCATCTGATTTATCAATTAGAAGACATTTATAATACAAATGAATATAAATAAAATTGATCTAAACCTACTGATTTACCTAGATGTCTTACTTAGAGAGTGCAATGTTACCCGTTCAGCCAATAAACTGAATATTACGCAGCCTGCTATGAGTAATGGCCTCAAGCGCCTTAGAGACTTGTTAGACGACCCTTTATTGGTCCGAACCAGTGATGGCATGATGCCCACTGAAAAAGCACTGCGTTTACAGCCCATTGTCCGTAAAGTCTTGCTGGAATTAGAAGAAGCATTACAACCCGAAGCCGACTTCAACGAGCAAACCAGCACCCGAGTGTTTCGCCTTATGGCAAGCGATTACGCCACCTCAACCGTAATCCCTCGTTTATTAAATCGATTACGTGAACGTGCACCTGGCGTCACACTAGATATTATGACTCCCAGTGACGTGACCTTTCACGACGTAGAGGTGGGCAAAATTGACATGGCCATCAACCGCTTTGAAGAGTTACCGCAATCATTTCATCAAAAAAATGTATGGGACGATACCTTTGTCTGCATGCTGAGTGCTAACAACCAAATAAAGAATCATTTAACTCTTGATGCGTATTTAGAAGCGCAACACATTTGGGTAAGTAAAACAGGTTTTGGAGTTGGGGTGGGAATGGACCCAACCGATGTGCAAAAACTTGGTTGGGTTGACGAGGCCTTACAAGCACAAGGCAAAAAGCGCACTATCCGAGTCTTTACTCGAAGCTACCATACCGCCATGCACCTAGCGTTGGAACAAGATTTGATTGCCACCCTGCCTCGTAAAGTGGCTATGGTTAATAGCAACAACCCTGAGTTGGTGATTGTTGAACCTCCTTTCCATATTCCCATGATTGAGTTAAAGATGATTTGGAGCCCATTACTGCATCACGACGCCAGCCACATTTGGTTCCGCAAACAAGTTATTCAAGTGGCCGAAGAGTTTAAACAACACAGTCCATAAACGAAAAAACGCACCCAAGGTGCGTTTTTTTACATTCAAGCTGAACGCTTACTCTTCTTCAGAGCCAGCCGCCTCTTTAATCAACGTTTGCAACTCACCGTTGTTTGCCATTTCAACAATGATATCGCAACCACCAACCAACTCACCTTTCACCCACAATTGCGGGAAAGTAGGCCAGTTCGCAAACTTTGGTAACTCAGCACGAATATCAGGGTTGTCTAGAATATTTACGAACGCGAAACGTTCGCCACAAGACATTAAAGCTTGAACTGCTTGGGAAGAAAAACCACATTGAGGAGCGCGTGGATTACCCTTCATGTACAAAAGGATATCGTTGTTGTTAATTTGCTCTTTAATAGTATCAATTGTCGTGCTCATGCATCACCTCATTCATTGAAATTCATTCATCACCTAGCAAGAGTCCACAGACGCTGACCAAGCTCGGCTAATTTAGCCCAGTTTATTGGGTTTGTTCTATGTATTACAACCCCCCACTCACCTTAAAAAGGAATTAACTGGCTATTCTACCTTTACTCTAGTTAGCGACTGTATTACATTGACCGATTACTTTTTTATTTCATCCATAACTTGATACTAAAAGGAGCTATAGGTGTCCCCTAGACATTTTCTTACGCTACAAGACTTAACTTCACAAGAATTTAAGCAAATCATTCTACGTGCTTCAGAGCTTAAGAAAATACAGCGCGAAGGGCGCATCTATGAACCACTTAAAAATCGAGTATTAGCCATGATTTTTGAAAAGTCTTCAACTCGTACACGGGTGTCGTTCGAAGCAGGTATGGCACAGTTTGGTGGCCATGCTCTGTTCCTCTCCCCACGAGACACCCAACTAGGCCGTGGCGAGCCCATTGAAGACAGCGCACGTGTTATCTCTAGCATGGTAGATGCTGTAATGATACGTACCTTTGATCATGCAACCGTGGAAACTTTTGCGAAGTACTCATCGGTACCTGTGATTAATGCGTTAACCGACGACTATCACCCTTGTCAGCTATTAGCTGACATGCAAACTTTCCAAGAGCACAGAGGGGATATCACAGGCAAAAAAGTCGTTTGGGTAGGTGATGGGAACAATATGTGCCACTCTTACATCAATGCGGCAGATTTACTGGATTTTCAACTGGTTGTCGCTTGTCCTAAGGGTTACGAGCCTAATGCTGATCTGGTTGCTAAACACAGCGATCGCGTTAGCATTGTGCATCAAGCAGATCTGGCTGTTGAAAATGCCGATTTAATCGTTACTGATGTGTTTGCTTCCATGGGTCAAGAAGAAGAACAAGAGCAACGAGTAAAAGACTTTGCAGGCTTCCAAGTAAACTCTGAACTCATGTCCAAAGCAAACAGTGATGCGCTCTTTATGCATTGCTTGCCAGCCCACCGTGGCGAAGAAGTCTCTGCAGAAGTTATGGACGCTGCGGACTCAGTCGTCTGGGATGAGGCGGAAAACCGCCTCCACGCACAAAAAGCATTACTTGAGTTCTTGCTAGTTAAATAGTTCAATAAGCCCGCTCGCCATAATACATGCGGGCTTTTTTGTTTTTCTTATACTGAATTTAATTCACCAATTACTAAAAATCATGAGCATAATCGAAGTTAGGCATTTAAAAACCCTAAATGCCTTAAGAGAAACCGGCAGCTTAGTCGAAGCCGCAGAGCGGGTTCACCTTACCCAGTCTGCACTATCACACCAAATCAAAGATTTGGAAGAGAAGCTCGGCTGTCCGTTGTTTATTCGTAAAACAAAACCCGTACGATTCACCAGCGCCGGTTTACGCTTATTACAATTAGCAGATGATGTTCTATTGTCTTTTCGTTCTGCGCAAAGAGATATTCAACGCTTTGCCGAGGGTGAGAGCGGTCGTTTACACATTGCTATAGAGTGCCATAGTTGCTACGAGTGGCTTATGCCCACTATAGACCACTTTCGCGAGCACTGGCCTGATGTTGAGCTCGACCTTTCAACCGCATTCAACTTCATGCCTCTACCCGCCCTAGCACGGGGTGATCTTGACCTAGTCGTCACGTCTGACCCTCAAGACCTACCTAATATTGAATACATACCGCTCTTTCAATATGAGTCACAAGTTGCTCTATCAAGGCACCACCCTCTCGCCAAAAAAGAGCACCTAGAGCCGGAAGATTTTGTCGATCAGACCTTGATCACCTACCCTGTTGAAACCGAAAGGCTGGATATTTTTAAGCACTTTCTCACTCCAGCGAACATTACACCAGCGAAAATTCGCCATAGTGAGTTAACCCTTATGATGATGCAACTCATTGCCAGTGGAAGAGGGGTAAGTTGTTTACCTAATTGGGCTTTAACGGAATACACCAACCGACAGTATGTGATTACTAAGTCATTAGGTGAGGAAGGCGTATGGTGTAAGTTGTATCTTGCGGTTCGCAAAGACCAGCGCCATAACGCCTATATGGATGATTTAATTAGCACGGCATCAAAAACTTGTTTTAAGAACCTCAAAGGCATTTTAGCCCCTGATCTATAAGGATAACAGCATCAAGACTCTTTCTCTTGATGCTGTTTACGAGACCAAATTAAGCTAAACTTTGCGCCGCCAGTGTCACTGTCGCCAATCAATACTGCACCACCATGCCAAAAAGCAATACGTTGCACAATCGCTAAACCAAGACCATAGCCTCCAGAAGCACGGGTTCGGCTATTGTCTAGGCGTTGAAAGGGAATGAATACTTTGTCCCTATCTTCAAAAGGAATGCCTGGACCATCATCTTCAATATCCAGCATCCAGCGCTCTGTATCTTCTGTAAAGGTTACTGAAATCTTACTATTGGCGTACTTAGACGCATTCAAAATCAGGTTTTGCAAAGCACGCCTTAAATGGTGCTCATCCGCTATTGCCGTACTGTTTGTATCCACTTGTACGTCTACCGATAGTTTTTTTAATAGCGATTGATTATTCTGCAAAATATCACTGACTAGGTGATGCACGCTGACGTTTTCGAAATTTAACGCTAAAGCACCTTCCTCAAGTTTGCCATAAGTGAGCACTTCATCAACCAGGGTATTCAGCTCTTCAACATCATCCTCTAAGCCTTCAATGGTTTTTTCAACCACCTCATCCACATCGTCTTTCATGACTTCAAGACCAAAACGCAAACGAGCAATAGGTGTGCGCAATTCATGGGATATGGCATTGATCATTTCCCGCTGCACCTTCAACAAACGTTCAATGTGCGTGGACATGGAATCAAAAGAATAAGCCAGCTCTTTTAAAGCGCCGTCGCCATCAGGAATACTCTTCGGCAAGGTCCCCTTGCCTCTAGCAATCTGACGGGTAATATTTTCAAACTTTCGTCGCCGTTTATCTATATTGACCAATTCACGCCAAATTACCAGCAGCATGATTACCAAAGCAACAGCAACGACCAACACCACCCACCAGTTTAATGGCAAACCCTTTGTATGAGGAACTAGTGTAATCAGAAGGTTCGGGCGGTCCCCTTCACCTTGCCACACATAACCAAACTCAAGCTCGTTTTTATCCATTAAAGACACACTGCCAAACGGCTCCAACGTTTTTAGGTCGGTTGCTTGTACTTTTAAACAAGCTAACTCCTTAAGCACTTTATGCTTATCGTTGTCGGTTAATTTGGGGGAGTTAATAAACAACCGAAGCAAGCTTTCTATGTGGGCTACCGTTTGCTTTTGTGAGTCTATAACCCCTCGTACAACAGGATTAGACGGATCTCCTAGCACAAGCTCGAAACCGCCAGAACCGAGATGAGTGAGCTGTTTATTATTAACCAGCTGCAACAGGTCTTCAGCACTTAATGTTGCAGAAGGTCTATGTGTAAAATCAAATTGGGAAAAGTCATCGGGAAAGTCGATGTCTGACAGCAAGAGCAGTGAACTCAAGTTAGCATCAATATTTACAAACTGCTCAACTCGCTCTGAGTCAAGCTTATGATTAGTGATCACCATAGCTAGGTAACAACCTATGACTATGATGACACCACTAAACAAAAGGTGACGGTAAAGACGCCAAATAGCTATTTGCATAAAAGATTAAACTTCTTTTACAAACAAGTAGCCCTTACTACGGATCGTTTTAATACGACGCGGATGAATTGGGTCATCACCAATTTTTGAACGAATTCGGGAAATTCGCACATCTACTGAGCGGTCCTGACCATCGTACTCGATACCACGCAACTCACCAAAAATCTCTTCACGGCTCATAGTACGACCTGAGTTACTCGCCAACAGCCATAAAAGGTCAAACTCCGCACTGGTTAATTCAATTTCTTCTTCCAGTAACCAAGCTTCACGACGTGAATTATCTATTTTAAGATTACCAAAGGTTAAAATAGAATCTTCCTGTGAAGCAGAGCCGCCTTGTGCTGCATCCATAGTGCTTCGGCGTAGTAAAGACTGAATACGTGCCAGCAACACCCGTGGCTTAGCCGGTTTCGATACATAGTCATCTGCACCAATTTCAAGACCCAGAATTTGGTCAACATCGTCACTACGGGCTGTCAACATCAAAATTGGCCCTTTGTAATCGTTACGTACGTTACGGCAAACCGTAAAACCGTCTGCACCTGGCAACATCAGGTCAAGCACTACCAAAGAAGGTTTCTCGGCGAGAATACGAGTGATTGCCTTACGACCATCGGCTTCGATATCGACATTAAAGCCATTTTTTTGCAGATATTCTTGCGTTAGAGATGCTAGCCTTTCATCGTCTTCCACAATAAGAATGCTTTGCTTTTCATCAAAATTCATCAGACTTCCTCTATCTATTGTCTTTATTGAAACAACTAGATTTAATTACTTATGGGTGTATTTAGGTGCTCTCTTACTTGCTCAACTCTTTGTCGATTCACTTCAAGGTCAGAATACCCTACTCTAGAAGCGGAGCGAACATGTACCGCACTGTCAGCTTCTGGAAGATAAAACTCGACATCATCAATGTACCCCATGAGTTTACTCTTTATTTCAAGGTGCACATAACCTAACGAGCTACTGACAATTTGAGCATTTCCCTGAGCCAATAAAAAAGACTCGATAGCTAACTGTACTTCTTTCCTATCACCATTGTAAATGATTGGTTCTATAAAATGAGGATCAGTCCTATCTGATTGACTTGAAACACAATTTGGTTGAGAAGGACAAACTTTCATCAATCCATCATTCACCCCAAGATCCGCAGGTCGCACATTATAGAACTTAACGTATACAAAAAAGGCTGCTACAGCAACAACGGCAATAACAAGTATCCAGCGCACCATGCCCATACAACTCCTCAATCAAAATGTCTTTTCGGCTCACTAACGAAACGATCTTTTACCTGGTTTTTTAGGCTTAAACTCTTGCTTATCATTCGCTTGCCAGTCAAACCCTTTATGATTTCTACGTGCCCCACCTGCTGAGCCCGTTTTATTTTTACTACGTTTAGCCGCAATTTTCTCTTGTTGTGTTTTTGGCTTAGGAGAATTCGCTTTAATATCCACCATAGCACAAAGGGAAGCGACTTCTGTCTCTTCCATTTCCACCCAACGGCCAACTTTTGCTTTTGAAGGCAAAAATACTGGGCCAAAACGTACTCGTTTCAAGCGGTTCACTTTTACCCCTTGAGACTCCCAAAGACGACGCACTTCACGATTACGGCCTTCCATTAAACACACATAAAACCAGCGGTTAATGCCTTCACCACCACCATCTACAATGTCGGTAAAATTTGCCATACCATCTTCTAAAGCCACACCTTTTTTAAGGGTTGTTAGGTGATCATCGGTGACTTCTCCCATTACTCGAACAAGGTATTCTCGGTCGATTTCAGTAGAAGGATGCATTAGGCGATTAGCAAGCTCGCCGTCAGTGGTAAAAAGTAACAAGCCAGACGTATTGATATCCAAACGGCCAACCGCTATCCAGCGCTCACCACGCAATTTTGGCAGGCGATCGAAAACCGTCGGGCGGCCTTCTGGATCTTTACGGGTACACACCTCTCCTTCGGGCTTGTTATAAATAATAACACGGCGGCCTTCACCGGCTTTTGTCACCTTAATGGGGTAGCCGTCTAGCTCAATTGCGTCTGTTAAGCTAACTCGATCACCCAGTGTGGCCACTTCGCCATTCACTAATACGCGGCCTTCGCGAATACGGTTTTCCATTTCGCGGCGGGAGCCCTGACCGGATCTTGCTAACACTTTTTGTAACTTTTCGTCCATTACGACCTCTTTGGAATGCTTCTCAGCAACCTGCTAGTAGTTTAAAAATAATGAATCACATTATAAGCCTTCACACGCTGGCTTTATACCCGTTTTTTACCTGTTTCACGTAAAGGGTGTGATATCTCCTGCACCAACACGTAAAACTTCCACATTATCTGCTTCCATCTTGATAACACTAGTGGGCTCTAGGCCACAATACCCACCATCTATCACCAAATCTAATGCATGTTCTAAGACATCACGAATATCATACGGGTCTGTCATGGTGTCGGTTTCTCCTGGCAGGATCAAAGAAACACTCATTAATGGCTCTTGTAGCTCTTCCAGTAAAGCTTGAGTAATTTTATTATCAGGAATGCGAATACCAATGGTTTTTCGCTTTGGGTGCAGCAAACGCCTTGGCACCTCAGAGGTAGCACTAAAAATAAAGGTATAAGGCCCTGGAGTGTTGTTTTTTAACAAACGGTACAAATGGTTATCAAAGCGTGCATAAGTGGATATTTCCGACAGATCACGGCACACTAAAGTGAAGTTATGCTTATCATCGAGTCGTCGGATAACACGGATTCTATCTAAGGCTGACTTATCCCCAAGGTGGCAACCTAACGAGTAGCCACAATCGGTTGGATAGGCGATCACACCGCCTTTTCTTACGACCTCAGCAGCCTGTTTCACTAAACGAGCCTGAGGGTTTTCTGGATGAATCTGAAAAAATTGGCTCATACTTTATTACTCCACTATTACAACAAGCATTTGTTACCAAGAGCGCCAAACAAGATTAACACTGGTTTCATGAATCTGAGTGTATTTACCAAGCTGCATCCAAGGCCCATATGGACCATGATAATCACTGCCGGCTGAAGCCTCTAAATCAAACTCAACAGACAACTTCTCTAACACCCTAACCGCATCTGGCCTTTCATTACCTGATGCGACTTCCATGCCAGTTCCACCCCAGGCTTTAAAGTCTTTCAACAATCTCTTCAGTTTAGTCAAAGTAAGAGGATAACGCTTAGGATGCGCTAGAATCAGTGACATACCTTGACCAGAAAGAGCCTTAAGAACCTCTTCCAGTTCTGGCCAGACATCCCTTAATTTACCTAAATGCTTATTACTCAAATAACGATCAAATGCCCTATTACTGTCTTTAACTATGCCTCTTTTCACCATAACCGCAGCAAAATGAGGCCGGCCTATTTGGCTGCCATTGGCGGCTGTTACTGCCTCCTCAAAGAGGTCTGGCAAGCCCCGTTTGATCAGCAAGTCAGCAATGCTTCTGGCCCTTTGTAGGCGGACCTGCTGATTGTTTTCAACAACTTTACGCAAGGCCTGATTCTCTTCTGAAAAATTCAGTGCCACCATATGCAGCGGAATACCTTGCCATTGGGTCGATAGCTCAACACCATTAATAAAAGAGATATTATAAGCTTGCGCTTGCTCTCTGGCCTCCGCTAAACCAGCGATTGAGTCGTGGTCAGTCAGAGCAAATAAGCTCACACCTTGTTCATGGGCAAGCTCAACCAGTTGAGTTGGCGATAGCTTTCCATCAGAGCAAGTTGAGTGCATATGCAGGTCAACTTTTCGATATCGTTCGGTTTCAGACATAGATAGACTGTTCTTTAAATGAATTGCTCGTTATCATAGCGCCAGCATACATAAAATGGTTTTTATATGAAAATATTATTCGACTTCCTTCCCATCGTTATTTTTTTTGTTGTCTATAAGATGACGAATGACATCATTATTGCTACTGCAGTACTGATTCCGGCCACGTTAATACAAGTGGCTTACACTTGGTTTAAACACAAAAGCATAGAAAAAATGCACATTGTGTCCCTTGCCCTTGTAGTCCTGTTAGGTGGCGCCACCGTCCTTATGGGGGATGGTGACTTCATAAAATGGAAGCCAACTATAGTCAACGGGCTCTTCGCCTTAGCCTTTTTTGGTAGCCAATTCATTGGTAATAAAAACATCATTCAACGCATGATGGGCGATAAAATAGAACTGCCCTTCAAAGTATGGCGCACTCTCAATCTTGCTTGGGTTGGTTTCTTTATTTTATCAGGACTCACCAACCTATATGTGGCCTTCAATTACAGTGAAGAGATCTGGGTTAACTTTAAGCTCTTCGGACTACTTGGAATGACAGTGGTGTTTATTGTCTTGCAAGGCATTTATCTATCTTCTCACATACAGAACAAGGAATAACCATGCTTTACTCAATTGTTGGACAAGATGTTGATAATAGCTTAGCTGCTCGACAGCAAGCTCGACCAGCTCACCTCGGTCGCTTAGAGCAATTACAATCTGCTGGACGCCTTGTCTTGGCAGGCCCGAATCCAGCTATTGATAGTTCAGATCCTGGCACCGCAGGCTTTACGGGAAGTATTATCGTGGCAGAGTTTGACTCTTTGGAAGCCGCTCAAGCATGGGCCGATGCCGACCCATATGTAGAAGCAGGTGTTTACCGCAACGTCATGGTAAAACCTTTTAAACAAGTTTTTCCATACTAAACTGACGGTTAAAGTAATTTAAGAAGGGGAACCTTGTTTCACGTCTGAATGACCTAGATCTCGCTCTGGGTCAATCACATCGCGCATACGTTGTTTCAAGACTTTTGCTTCTGGAAATCCGTTTTCTGCTTTTCTGCACCAAATTTCTTCGCCATTCACCCTTACTTTAAAAATGCCTCCTTGAGTAGGTATTAAAGTAACGCTTTTAATGTCATCGTCAAACGTGGTTAATAACTCTTGAGACAACCAAGCAGCACGTAACATCCAACGGCATAATGTACAATATTCGATTTCAACAATGGCGGTTCGCAAATTATAATCTCCTCAATAGGGTAAAATGGCCTAGCAGCCAAGGCGCCACCCCATTACTATGGGCACATACATTTCATAAGGGAAAAAGCATGTACAAACTGATTGCAATATGGGCGGTGTTATTTACATTTAGCCTACCAGCACAAGCCACTGAGGTCACTATTAGCACCGATAAAGGCGACATTCGGGTCGAGCTTTTTACTGAGCAGGTCCCTGCAACCGTTGATAATTTCTTACGCTATGTAGATGAAGGCTTTTACTCTGGAACGATTTTCCACCGCGTCATTCGTGGTTTTATGGTTCAAGGTGGTGGCTTTGATAAAAACATGAGTCGTAAAACCACTCATAATAGCGTTCCTTACGAAGGCTACAACAGCCCAAATAATGTACGAGGCACCATCGCTATGGCTCGTACGGCTGACCCAGACAGTGCAACGTCACAGTTTTTTATTAACCATGTAGACAACCCCTTTTTAAACCATGGCGCCAGAGGAGGCCCAGGTTACACCACATTTGGAAAAGTCATTGCTGGTATGGAAGTAGTGGATGACATTGCAGCAACACCAACAAAAACAATAGGGCCGTACCAAAACGTACCCAGTGACACCATCACTATATTGAGTATCAAACGTGTCGACTAGTTACCGCCTCACAGAACCTAGCCTTAATTGGGGAACAGACGGCGTACCGCGTTCAGAGTCTTTTGATGATGTGTACTTTGATCAAAAATCTGGGCTGGATGAAACCCGCTTTGTGTTTTTACAGCACAACAAGCTACCAGAGCGTTGGCAGTCTCATAAAGGGGCTTTCACCATTGCAGAAACCGGTTTTGGTACTGGCCTTAACTTCTTATGCGCCTGGCAAGCTCTTATAGAGCAAGCACCAAACGAGGTGAGCTTACATTTTGTGTCTGTTGAGAAGTTTCCTCTCAGCAAAGCCATACTGCAAGACGCCCTCAAAATGTGGCCTTCTTTGTCTGCTTATAGTGAGCAATTCATTGCAGCTTACCCTAGCGTTTGCAAAGGCTTGCATCGTATAGAGCTTGAGCAAGGTCGAGTACAATTAACGCTTTGGTTTGGCGAAGCGGAAGAAGGCTTTAGTCATCTGAACGCTAATGTGGACGCTTGGTTTTTAGACGGTTTTGCCCCCAGTAAAAACCCTGAAATGTGGACTGACACCCTCTTTCAACATATTGCTCGGCTAAGCCACGAGAGAACAACCTTTGCCACTTTTACCGCTGCCGGAATCGTTCGCCGCGGACTACAAAACGTTGGCTTTAACGTAAGAAAAACCAAGGGCTTTGGAAAAAAACGCGAAATGGCAATTGGGGAGTTTACTCAAACTCATGAAAGCTTCAGCCAACGCATGAGCCAAGGGCAAGCTTGGTTTAATAACCGTTCAGACGCTCCGCCAAAAGTCGGCAAAATATTGGTAGTTGGTGCAGGCTTAGCTGGTGCGAACACAGCCTATGCACTGGCCCAAAGAGGACTAACCGTTGACGTATGGGAACAAGCAGATCACGTTGCCCCTGCCGCATCGGGCAATCCTCAAGGCATGCTGTACCCAAAGCTTGCACTCAGCGATACACCTGTGAACCGCTACTATCTAGCCTCGTTTCTTTATGCCGCGCGATTCTATAACAAATTAGCCACAGGCCTTCCTGACCAAGATTTTTGGCAACAAACAGGGCTTATACAAATTCCTAAAGACGACAAAGAACGCCAAAAACTACAGCAACTATTAGACAGTAAGCTGTACCCAAATGAGGTTATTCAAGCTAGCCAGAACAAAAAAGATAGCCTTCTGCTTCCTCAAGCTGGCTGGCTGGCGCCCAAAAAGCTTTGCCAGGCGTTATTGGCTCACCCTAATATCAAGCTTCAGCTCAATACGGCACTGCATAAGCTAGAACGGGTAACAGAGCACGAACAAGCCGTTTGGCGAGCCCAATCTACGGATTTACAAGAAACCTATAGCCACGTTGTTATTTGTACTGCCAATGATACGAATAGCCTATCGTTTATAGAAACTCTGCCCACTAAAGCCATACGCGGGCAAGTATCCTATCTGCACCTTCCTCAGTTAAGCAAGAACACTGAGTTAGCAGATGCAGCAAATACACTTGACCATGTTTTGTGTGAACTGGGTTATGTTTCACCTGCCATGAATGGCGAGCTACACTTTGGTGCGACCTATGATTTAAAAGACCCTGACACACAAATAAGGGACGAAGGACACCAAAGAAACCTAACTATCTTAAACCGTTTGCTGGACCTTGATAATAGCAAGCTAGCACCTTCTGACTGCGCTGGCAGAGTGTCTTTTCGGTGTGCAGTGAGCGATTACACGCCTATTGTAGGACCCAGCACAGCCGCTCAAACACTGCGTCAGGCTTATCAAGCTCTGGCTCGTAATGCCAAATGGCAAAGCCAACAGGTTGCCGAGCAACCTACTGGGCTATTTCTCAACCTTGGCCACGGCTCCCGAGGGTTGGTTTCAACGCCTTTAAGCGGCTGTTACATTGCTGACTTAATTTTGGCTACCCCGAGCCCTTTAGAACACCAAGTTGCCAATCAACTACACCCGAACCGCTTTACCATTCGTGATATAAAGAAAAATATTCTTTAACCGTGGACTAGATGTGTTTAGAAAAACGTATCTAGTTTTCAAACAGCTCAATGGCTCTGGGAATAAGCTCGGCAAAGCTGTTAAATGTGGTAGGTCTATAAACGGTATTATCTAACTCACTTAACAGCACGGATAAGCGTTTTTTTAACTGCACTACACTTGGGTTAATCGCTTCGTAGGGGTACACATGGTCCTGTAAACTCAGCTTATGCAATTCATCCAGTTCATCCTGCAACATGGAGTCCATGGAAAAGAACCTATCCTTCTGATTGATATCGTTAGACTCCCAATAGGCATTTTCTAAACAGGCCTTGAGTTCATAAAAAACATTAAGAGCATCGGCTACGTTTTTTTGTGTCATATTTTCATCCTATTTTTTGGCATTCTTTTTCTTTGCCCTTGTATTGTTTTAAGCTAACCCTATAACCTACAATCTAAGACAAGAATCAGCATAGGTAAACAATCTCTTGATAAATGCACACAATCAGGCAATTTCTCCTGTTAATTTATGGCACACATTGCAAGAAGAAGCGAAAAAACTTGCCCTTGATGAGCCAATATTAGCGAGCTTTTTTAATACCACCATTTTGCGACACGATACCCTATGTAGCGCATTAAGTTTTTTACTTGCCAGTAAATTAGATAGCATATCCATTCCCGCTATGGTGTTGCGAGAAGTGTTTGAAGAAGCCATGGCAGACAAAAACTCAGGTATTGTGGATTGCATTGAAAGAGACATTCTTGCCATTAAAGAACGTGATGCTGCTTGCGACACCCTAACAACACCGCTGCTATTTTTTAAAGGCTTCCATGCTTTACAGACTCACCGAGTGGCCAACTGGCTGTGGAAGAACGACCGCAAGAGCTTAGCTTTGTATCTGCAGGGCCAGATGTCGATGGCATTCAGCGTCGATATTCACCCAGCGGCCACCATAGGCTGCGGCATCATGCTAGACCATGCTACAGGGCTTGTAGTTGGGGAAACCTGTGTGATTGAAGACAATGTGTCAATCTTACAATCTGTGACCCTCGGCGGTACAGGTAAAGAGCACGGCGACAGACATCCTAAAATCCGCTCAGGCGTGCTAATCGGTGCTGGAGCTAAAATTCTTGGCAACATTGAGGTTGGTGTTGGCGCGAAAGTAGGGGCTGGGAGTGTGGTTCTTGAAGAAGTTGCGCCTCATACTACCGTCGCAGGTGTCCCTGCCAAAGTGGTAGGACACAACACTGAAGAAGAGCCTGCTCTAGAGATGGACCACAATATTAATCATTGCGTTCCAGGGGATTGCGATAAGTAATCAAGAAGGCGCGCCTATTATAGGCGCGCCTTCTTTTTTAAAGACAAAACAGGTTACTGCACACTGCTTTTCGCAAGGCCATTAAGCACTTGTGAAACCTTTTTAATTACAGGTTCACAGCCTTCAATATGATGACGCTCTTGTAAATACACAGGGTCATTAAAAGATAACCACACCTTTTGATCAGCATCTTCTAGTACTAACACTTTCTGCGGTAGATCAATGGCAACGCTTTGCGCACATTGCATAAGCGGTGTTCCAACTTTGGGGTTACCAAACAAAATAACTTGCGTTGGCCTAAGTTCTAACCCCACACCTTGGGCGTTTTTCTGATGGTCAATACGAGCGAAGACATTCAAACCTTTTGATTGAGCAAGGTTAGCAAAGCGCTCAGCGGTTTCTGCAACGGAAAAGTCACTCTGATAGCGCACTACACCATCGGCAGCAGACACCGACACACAGGCAGAGACCAGTAAAATACTTGCTAAACTTTTTTTCCACATAACTCACTCCATTTTGTTATTTATTGGGCTTAACGAAAAGCATCGTAAGCTTCTAGTTCACTTTTTGGCAACATTTTGATGGTTTCACTTTCTGTATCAAACAACAAAACGGCCAGTTCGCTCTTTAAGGCCGCCAACGCTTGCTGACACTTTTGCTGAGAAGATAACTCGTAATCCCCATAATCAGTGCCATCCCGAGAGACAATGTCCTCTAAAATGGTCATTAAGGTCTCAGGTTGTAAACTGTCGTATGGAATAACGGTATCCACCTTAAATTGCTCCTAGCTCTGACAACAAAGTAATCACTTGAGTTTCAAGCGTCTTGGTTTTATTTTCTTGCAAGAGAATCTCCTCATAATCCAATGCTACGCTGCATGCTCTGCATCCAAGATGCTTTGAAAGCTGGGTCCCCAGCAAACAACTTGTAGAGCTCTAGTTCATCTTTACGTCTCGCCAACATAACTTCCTTCAACATTTTTTCGAATGCTAGCTCACGGTTATGCGGATCAGGGTTGTTTTGGTATTTCGCTTCAAAATCTGGATGCTGTTTAATACTTTCAGCAATATTGATGAACTTAACTTTCTGTTCCTCTGGCGTTGCACTCCAGCCTTGAAACCACCTTTCGTTGAAGTTCCTAATGATCTCGTCTAGCGGATCTCGCTCTTCTTCACCACCATGTGCTCCACGAGGATTAGGGTTCTGTGGCGCTAACTCTGTTTCTTCTGCATCAAGCCCAATACCATAATTCAACTTAACCCGCTGAAGGCCATAGGAACTTAAATCCACAGACTCTAATAATGCATCAAGTGCTGCTGAATCAGGATCTTTAACAATTAGCTTTGGTATTAAGAATTTTAAAAACCAAAACAGCTTTTCCCATGCAACAATTTCGTATGGCATGATTGAAGCCATTTGCCCGTAAATTTTAACAAATTGCTTAGCTTTGATCTTAAAATCGACTTTATCATCATCTTCTAGATCTAACTCAACATTAAAACGGTGTGACGCAGTATCAATTATAGGGCTTAAAGTTTGCGCATCTTCATTATCAAAATAGCGCTTAACGAAATTTTCGACTTCATACCACTCATATACCCCAACATCATCCATAGAGTCTTTTAACTCATGTAACACATTGATGTCAGTAGCTTCTGACAAAGTAGTTGAGGTGTAGAATGGATCAAATGCTACTTTAATATCATCAATACTGTTGAAAAAGTCTAAAACAAATAAGTCTTCTGTTTTTTTACCTAGTTTGGGCGCCGAACGATTTAAGCGCGACAATGTTTGTACACAAAGCACACTCGCTAATTTTTTATCAACATACATTGCACACAGTTTAGGCTGGTCAAAACCTGTTAGGTACTTATTGGCCACAACCAGCAAACGGTACTCATCTGTATCAAACTTATCTTTGGTTTCGCTTTCAGCAAAACCATTCATTTCCGCTTCTGTATACTCGACTCCATCAACCTCTTTGGTTCCAGAAAACGCAATAGCTGTTTTGAATGGATTGCCTTGCTGTTCAAGCTGCCTAGTTATCGCTTTGTAATAGCGAATAGCTGTTTCTATATTTTGAGTCACTACCATGCCTTTGCCTTTACCACGTAACTTCTTCGCGTTCACAACATGGGGGATAAAGTGCTCAAGCATAATTTCAGCTTTGGTATTTATTGTCTGCTGGCTTGTTTCAACGTAGGCTCGCAATCGTTTTTGCGCTTTTTTAGTATCAAATTCAGGATTGTCTTGAATAGATTTCTCAATCTCGTAGTAGCTTTTATAGGTGGTGTAATTTGCTATAACGTCCAGAATAAAGCCTTCTTCAATCGCTTGTTTCATCGAATATAAATGAAATGGCTTAAAGCTACCGTCTTCTTGTTTTTGGCCAAATTTTTCTAACGTGCTGTTTTTAGGGGTTGCAGTAAAAGCAAGGTATGATGCATTGCCTCGCATTTTACGAGAACGCATGGCTTGTAATACTTTATCTTGTGCATCTTCAGCTTCTTCCACCTCACTTTTGCCCATAGCTCTATTCATATTATCGTGGGCAGAGCCAGACTGTGAGCTATGCGCTTCATCAATAATTACCGCAAAACGTTTGTCGCTTAAATCACTAATACCATCAATAATAAACGGGAATTTTTGAATGGTAGTAATGATGATCTTTTTGCCATTTTCTAGGGCAGATTTTAGTTCAGATGATTTAAATGCAGGGGCCACAATATTCTTAACTTCAGAGAATTCTTTAATATTGTCCCTAAGCTGTTTATCGAGTAATCGTCTATCAGTTACCACGATCACAGAATCAAATAACGGCTGCTCAATACCTTTACTCCCCGGTACGTTTGCAGATTTTGGGTAAGTTTCAATAAGCTGATACGCTGCCCAAGTAATAGAGTTGGACTTACCAGATCCCGCAGAGTGCTGAATTAAATAAGTATGACCAACACCGTGAGTTGAAGCATGCTCAACTAAACGGCGAACAACATCCATTTGGTGATAACGAGGGAAAAAGAGCGTGCGCTTTTTCAAGTCATCTTTGCTTGATCCATCTAAGCGGACAAAATGCTGAATAATGTTAGCCAAACTTTCTTTGTTAAATACTTCTTCCCATAAATATGAAGTCTTATGACCTAACATATTTGGTGGATTACCCTGGCCATGATTATTACCTTTGTTAAACGGTAAAAAGAAGGTGCTTTTACCCGCTAACTTGGTGGTCATATACACTTCGTCAGTATCTACCGCCATATGCACTAAACAACGACCAAACTGCAATAATGTTTGGGAAGTATCTCTGTCTTCACGGTATTGTTTTTGTCCGTGGTAACGGGCATTTTGACCCGTCCAAGCATTTTTTAATTCAAGCGTTATTAACGGAATGCCGTTAATAAACAGCACCATATCGATTTCTTGTAGAGGGTTTGCTTTTGAGTACCTTAATTGCCTTGTGGCACTAAATACGTTGGCATTAAAGTTTTTTCTAACAGAGTTACTACTGCTTGCTAATGGCGCTGGGTACATTAGGTTTAAGTGGGCATCTTCTACACTTAACCCTTTTTTAAGCAAATGCAATATGCCGTGTTTTTTGATTAGCCTGTCAAAACGTTCAAGTACTTTACGCTGCCAATCATTAGGGCTGTTTTTGCTAAGCTTTTCTAGCTCTTGTTCTTGGGTATGTTGTAAAAACTGCCAGAAGACTTTGGTGTCTAATGCGTAATGCATATCAAAATCAGCGGGATAGCCCAGTTGATATTTAGCATTGTTAAAATTAGGCTCAGCTTCTTGCACTCCTGCTTTTAAGTCTTCTAAACAAGTGCCTGTTAAGTGCTTTTCAATAGCGGCTTCTAAAGCTTGTTCGTTTGTTTGACTAACCATTAAGAACTCCTTTTATCTTCTGGTAACAACGTATATAACTCACGTGGACTGCCGCCTTTAAAATCACCTTTTGTATTTAAAAATGGTCTGCGTTCATCAAACCTTTGATCTTCATTGTTGTCCGTGTAATATTCACAAAGTGCAATATAAGCCCCTTGATTCCACATATCTTCTTGTACGTTATGGTTGTACCAAAGCAGCTGACTTAACAATGTGCCGTCAGTACTTTCAATGTATTTTTTCCTTTTTTCAGCCAATAATTGCTCAACTGAGCAACCAGTTTCCATAAGCTCATCAAAAAATACCTTAAACTCCCTGCCTTTTAAAAAGGGAGTTCTTGAACGCACAATATTCCTCCAATCATTGAACTGGTAATTTTCGTAATACCATGGAGATTTTCGTTTCCAGAAATGACCATAATGTAAAAGTAAACTTTGAACTTTTGGAAACGTACTATTCTCTCTAGATTTATCCGCTGGAAAGCAGCCATAAAACGTATTTTTTATTTGGGTTAATTTCTCTAGCGTTGAGCCCTCATCGTAATCAACCAAATGGCTACTATTGGTTAAGCCTACATCTGAGCCATCGAGGTTAAATGGATGATCTTCAATTTTCCAAAGCATGGACTCAATACTTGCCCAGTTGCTTTTATTCTCATTTAAACGAGTAAGCCAACGCTCTTTTTTATACTCTTCATCTTCTGATTTGGCCGAAATAAACCCTGTTTCAAGCAAGCTGTTAACAGAGCTTTTTATACCATTATCACCCGTAACAGAACGCATGTTGTTTTTATATCTAAGGTAAAATTGGCGTATACCACGAAATATTTGATAAGTAGGTAGCTTTTTATCTGAGCTTAAGGCTGAATCAACCCAGTGTAATACGCCCCACACAAACACCATTCTTCGGTGCTCTGTTGAAAAACGAGGATTTTTGTAATCAGTCACCCATGCAGTCGTTGTTGTATTTAGTATTGACCAAAATTCACGTAAAAATTGCTCGACCCAATCAGGGTAACTATAGATATCAGCAAGAGCTCTCTGACTATGTGTAATGAACGATAACGCTTTTATGTACTTAGCGATAAGCTCTAAGGAAAGCACTTGAGTTAACATGCTTTGGGATGGTTTAAAGGATGTATTTTCATCTACCCACGAGTTGCCATTATTCTCTAAATAAATATTCAGCCCCGCTATACAGTTTAAAAACTCATTAAACCCTTCATCTGCGTTAAGCTTATCAACTTTAGTTGCACGTACACCTTTAGCCCTCATACGCCAGAAAAAGTCTTGCCAGTTCTCCCATTCGGCACCCATTGTGTTTTTTTGCTCTGTCGTACCTAAACCGCTTAAGAGTTCTGCTTTAAGATTTTCATTACCCTGCATTTGTTCGCCACGAGCATTAAGGTAAATATATAAGTTTTCCCCTTGAGCACTAATGTTGGTGTCAAAATACCAAAACTCAGTAAAGTCATTTAAATATAAATAAAACTCTGATTCTTTTATCGCTTTATCATCTAACCAGTCCAGGATTATCGAAAAGTTACTGATTATATTTGTGACTGTAATGTCATTTTCATAACTATTTAAACACCAAGACTGTTCTTTTATCTCATTTTTAAAGTCCGCATTGGGATTAGATAGAACAAAGGGAACTAACTGCCTGATAAAGTTACAAGCTGAATCTCGAACTCGATAATCAAGCTTTGGCATTGCTTTAATGCAATACTTTTTTTCAAAGTCTGCTGCATTATTTGTTCTAACGGCAAGCAATAGTAGTACTAAATATAAGGTGGTTATACGCTGCTGGCCATCGATTAAAAAGTAACGTCCATCGTATTGCTGATCGCTATACGCATAAATAAAACCTATATTAGAAGAATGATTTCTTTGGCGATAAAAGTCAGCAAAATCAGCGTTAAGCTGTTTTGAATCGGAACAATCTATACCTGAGCTAAGCGCAGGAATTTCAGCCTGCTCGAACCGTAAGAAATCTTCTTCAATAGACGATAGTAACCCGACTACTTGAGGCTTTTGCCAAACATAATCTCGCTGTATTTCAGGAATGATAAGTTGCTCAACATATCGATTAACAAACAAATCTTTATAGTTATATTTTCCTGCTCTCATTACCCATCGTCCTTAATGTCACTTAAAATGGTATTAGCAATATGCTCTGCATGTGCGTCAATGTCTGTTTTCGACCATTGCTTCAAGTCAACATCTAAGCCTTTTATCATCTTCGCAAATACATCAAAGGTATGTTTAGGAACAAAATCACCTTGTTGAATTAGTTCTAGAATCTTTTGTCTTTTACCATCGAAAAATAGGCAACCTAACGCACTATTTGCTCCGCCCGTTAATAAACACATATTCCCTATACTATCTAACGTACCGGTTTTTCGAATAGCATCAACATATACCTTTTGCTCATCCGTAGTACGGGATGCTTGTTGCAATAAGGCTTCGACCTCTTCATTTTCTTGATTCAGAATATTTCTAATATTGTCTTTTTCTTCATCGGTTAAAACATGCTCTTTACCTTCCGGTGTTTGCGGAAAAACATGCTCTAACGACCAGTCTTGCCGTTTGAATGAATCAAAATCAAAGCGACGAGTCACATTTTTAGGGAACACACTTAACGCTAATAGTACGGCATGAATTTGTTGATCATCAGCACCATATTTTAAGCTCTTAATTAGGGTCGCTTTGTTTTTTATCTCTGCATTTTTGCCGAAAAGTAATTCTGACTGCTTACTGCGTAAAAAAGAGATCAATGCCGTTTTAGTGGGTAGTGCTAAACACTCCTTTAAAAAGTTTAATCGCTTATATTCACTGTTTTTTGTAAATCGGCAAAAACCTATAAGGTGATATATTTCATCCGTCTCAAACCAATCTTTTAAACGCTCTTGGGTTGATATTAAGAACTTAAGGCCATCTTGTGTACTTTGTTGTTTAGAAAAGAAATTAAAAAGCAGATGGCTACCAAATTGAGTGTTGCTCAGTTCAGATGATTTAGCCCCCATAACGAATGCGGTTAATTTGAGTAACTCATGTAAAGGATCATGCTTGTCATCAAAATAGAAGCTGGCAATGGCGCTACTTTGCGCCCATTGCTGAATATCTTCCCATGTTCTGCTCAAACCTAGCCTGACTTCCATTACTTCACGGAAATGGCTGTCAGAGCTTTTCACTTTGTCGCGACCCACTCGGGTTATAAACAAGGCCTTGATCAGTTCAACTTCTGATAGCGGTACTTTATTGCTGTTTAAGTTTTTAAAAACGGTTTCACTGACAATATGTTGTTCAACTGAATTCACAATGAGCTTAACGTACTTAAATAAGTAGGCCTTAAAGTCATGCAGTAACTTGGTTTTGTCAGCAAAAAATTTATCGCACTCTTTGACAGCGCCATATAAATAATAAATATCTTGGCGATCTAACCGTTCAAGATCTTCTGCAATAAATTCATCCCAGTTGGTGTCCACAACTTCAGATAATTTTTCTTGCGCATAAATAAACTCATCAAAGAAGTTAGCTCTAATTGCATAATCGAGCTTATTGCAGGCTATATTGTCAGAGTCGTCTGTATCTGCTTGTAGTAGATTTAACACTGACAATAAAATAGATAAGGTCGTGAGCCTTTGCTGCCCATCGATCACCTCTAAATAGTTGATGCTATCCGCTAACTGTAACGGTTTTACTGTTATGTATTGCAGGTAATATTCGTCTTCTTGTTTTTCAAATGCATGCCATAAATCATTCAGCAGAACCGTAACAGCGCCATTTGGCCCTGCAGCCCATTTATATCCTCGCTGATAAGCAGGAATATGGAATGACGTTGCGCCATATTGGGATAAGCAGCCACCCGTAGTTTTGCTATTAAAGATATCTGCAATATTGAAAACAAGTTCCTTCATCCTAAATTACCTTTATCTTCCCTGTTACTGCACTGTTAATTAACGTGGTCTTGTATTCTTTAAGTTTTTCGATTTGTTGCTGAGTTGATGAAATTCCTTGATCATGTTTTGCTGTTTCCGAATTAAGAAACTCAAGTATTCTTTCTTGTTCTTCTACTGGTGGTATTGGCGCACAAAAGTCTTCAATTTGCTCAGAACTAATATGAGGAACACTTATGCCAGTAAGCATTGGTCCGAAATAATTAAGAAAAAGATCCGTCGATAGTAAAAGCTTAATATAAGCCGTTAAAGCGTTTTTATTGCCTCTGATTCTACCAACTCGCTGTAAGAGTAAGCACGGTAAATCAGCTTTTTTAATTTCAGCGACTCTTATGCCAGAAGAGACCCAAGGCCTATCCATTGCAATTACTAAATCACCTTCCTCTAAGAAGAACTTTTCTAAACCTTTAATTTTATTTTCAGGCCAGTAGACTACTTCGTTCCATTTGGTAAAACCTGGGGATACATTAACACCTCTAAGTAATGGAATATCTGTAGGCTCTGAAGAATACAACTCACTTTTAAATGCATAGCCAGGCAAAATATCAATGTAATATTTCAACTTTGATAAGTCCCAATGCTCTGGTATTTCACCAATCCAATCGACGCCGGAATCTTTCATTGGTGCGTCAGACTTCCCTTCATAAAAGATGCCTTGAGTCACCGCATTTTGGATGATGATTTGCTTTCGCTCTTTTAACAGCTCAATTTGCTTTTCTTTGATGGCAATGGCTTCATCAATTTGTGCTGTTTTTTTATCAAGAAAGTTGGCAATGGCGGTTTGTTCTTCATAAGAAGGCACCGCAATAGTTACTGTACGCATTTCATCATAACGAGTTGTCCATAAGTCAGCGACTATTCCACGACCAACTCGATAGTATTCCTCAATAAATGCATAGCTTTTTAATAAATGTTGCGAATATTTAGGATGAATTCCTTTTGGTTCCAGCACGATATTTATTAATGAAACGGAGCCATCTCTATCAGATACACCACTAGATCCTTTTCTATCTGAGCGACTATTTATTACGAAGTCACCAGCCTTAACAAGCTTACGGTTATCTCCATCTTTAGTCTTAGCTGCATTTTCTAGTTGAGGTAAAATGCCCTGTTTGGTTACTGACAATGCAGGGTAATCAATATCAGAAACTTTTGTTCTTCTCTCTATAAACCTCGTTCCTAATCTTGTTAACTCCCAAGTTTTAGGAACCTCACCAAGCCATTGAGCACCGGAATTTTGATATTCATCATAAGTAGAGTAAGTTGCTATGCTTACCATCTTACTCTCCTTGTACTTCGGCTAAACCTACACCTAAGATGTCAGCAATTAAGCCCTCAGCTTTCTGCTCTAGGTCGATAATCTCAGTGGCAACTTCTTCCATTGAGCGTAATGGTTTGTGTTGATAGAAGTATTTGTTAAAGCTGATCTCATAACCAATTTTAGTGCTGTCTAAATTGATCCAAGCTTCGCTTACATGTGGTTTAACTTCATCAAGGTAATATTGATGAATTTCACTGTTCTCGTTAGTCGTGTTTTTGTCTTCAAGGTAAGTCAGTGGTACTGATTCGGCATCACGCAAATCTGAATTGGCTTCGTATGTCGTGAACTCGTTTTTTGTACCTGTAGCGTAATAACCAAAATCGGCTAAATCAGTTTCTTCACAGCCTAAGTGATGTAACAGCTCGTCGAGTTTTTCTTGTTTAAACTTAACGACTTTCTTAACGACTTTTTCGGCATTTTCGTCATACCAACTCATGGCATTAACGACTGTGGTGTAAAACGCTTTGCGTTTATTTGCTTTAATGTCGGCTAACACATCAGCTGAAACGTCTTTAAAACAAGCTTCCACATCGGCTTTAAACAGGTTGAAATCGTTGTATTCTGTGGTGATGGTTTCAGCGAGCTTATTGGCAAGGGCTACTAGCAGCTTACCTTGTTGCCATGTATCGGTTGATAACAGCTTAGCTTTTGCTTTAGCGTTTAAGTTAATGTCGTTGTCTTCACACCACCCAACAATTTCTTTTTCCATCACTTTATCGTTAGCGGTAAAAAAGTCTGCTTGATAAACCTTGTCGCCATATTCTGCAAACAGATGCTCCATTGGCTCACGAAGGGTTTTATCAAAACGCAGTGGGGCAATAAGCTCGTCTTTAAATTGGGCACTACGTCTGTCTGGACGTTCAATGTTTACTTTGTAATAACCAAAATCATCATTATTAAATACTTTGGCGGCAATACCTGTTGGGTCATTATACCCTTGTGAAGTAACGGTTACCTGGCGTTCAACACTTGCTGCATCAAGGTAGGTTTGGGTAATTTCAGTAATATGCTCTGGTGAAAACTCACAGTTTTTATTACCTAAGTTTTTACGTAGCTTTCTAAATAACAAGCTGGCATCAATAAGCTGTACCTTACCTTTGCGCTCTTGCGGTTTATTGTTGTTAAGTAGCCAAATATAGGTAGTGATACCTGTGTTGTAGAACAAGTTATTAGGTAATTGCACTATGGCATCTAGCATATCGTTTTCGATAATGTAGCGGCGAATATTGCTCTCGCCAGAGCCTGCATCACCAGTAAATAAACTTGAGCCGTTATGAACTGATGCGATACGAGAGCCCAATGGACTTATATCAGTCGATTTCATTTTGCTGACCATTTCCATTAAAAACAGCAATTGGCCGTCAGATGAACGTGGAGTAGCGTCAACAAAGCCGTCTTTAGGTAAATTACCCCAGTAATCTTTCAGTACAACCTGAAAGCGGGAATCGATAACTTCTGCGCCTTCTTTAATGTGTTTTTGTTCACTTGCCCAGCTTTTGCCGTATGGCGGATTTGATAAACAAAAATCAAAGCGTTGTCCGGCAAACTCATCAGTAGAAAGCGTTGAACCTACTTTAATGTTTTTAGGATCGTTACCTTTGATCATCATGTCTGATTTACAGATGGCGTAAGTTTCGTCGTTGATCTCTTTACCGTATAAATTAATATCGCGGGTGGTATTTTCTACTGGATATTTTTCATTAATAAAGTTTTGCGTTTCGGTAAGCATACCGCCACTACCACAAGCCGGGTCGTAACAGGTTAATGTTAGCGGTAGGTCTGATTTAATTGGGTCAAATACAAGGTGAGTCATTAACTCGATAACTTCACGTGGGGTAAAGTGTTCTCCCGCTTCTTCGTTGTTGTCTTCATTAAATTTGCGAATTAATTCTTCAAACACGTAACCCATGCCTAAGTTACTTAGGGCTGGTAGCTTGTTACCATCAGGGTCTTCTTTGTCGTGCGGGGTTAAGTTGATGTATGGCGATACAAACTTTTCAAGTACATCAAGCAATACATCTTTACCCGCCATGTGGCGAACTTGCGCTTTTAGGTTAAAGCACTCGACAATCTCTTTTACATTAGCACTGAAGCCGTTTAGGTATTCTTCGAAGTTAGCCAACAAGATTTGCTGGTTATTAGTAGCCGTGTTGAATAGGCTTTTTAACGTCCACTTTGAAGTGTTGTAAAACACATAGCCAGTCTCTGCCGTTAATGGCGCATCATCAAGCTCTGTGGCTTCCATTTCTTCAATTTGAAACTTAACCTCGGCTAGCACTTCATCTTTGGTTGGTTCTAGCAAGGTATCTAAACGGCGTAACACCACCATAGGTAGAATTACGTCGCGGTATTTACCACGAACATATACATCACGTAGGCAATCGTCAGCAATTGACCAGATAAAGGAGATAAGTTTGTTATGTGCGCTGTGATCCATTGTGTTCCCTACTATTAAAGCGAATATGCCACTTCGTTAAATCTACATCTGCGTTCAATTATTAAATTGTTTACAGGTTATTTCGTATATCGGTGCTATGGCTAAACCAAAGACAACATTAAGTGGATTTTATTGCGTTGGTTCAATCGTTATTAACACTCCCCCCACTTGGTTTAGCGTTAATTTATTAAATCAAGATACTCTTGCTCTGTAAGCACAGTTACGCCTTTATCCTTAGCAGCATTAATTTTTGTTTCCCCCACTTTATCACCTGTTACTAAGTAAGTTGTTTTACCTGTTACGGATTTAGCGACTTTAGCCCCTAGAGTCTTAGCCTGTTTTTCCATGTCTCCTCTTGAGCCTTGCTGCATCGAGCCTGTAAATACAACTACTGCACCGGCAATAGGTGAATCCGCACCTTCACGCTCAGATACTTTAGATGTAACAGCCAAATTAAAACCAAGTTCATAGACTTTGAAAAACTCTTCTTTCACGTTTGCCAGCCCTTCAACTATGGCTTCTGCGCTAATTTGAGCAAAGCCGTCAATCTTAACCATTTCCTCTGCTGTTAACTCAAACAAGTCTACAATCGAGTGGTGCTGAAGCAGTTTTTCGCAATTGCCACCACCTAGGCGACTGACACCAAAAGCAGATAAGAAACGCCAATCTTCTATTTCAATTTCTCGGCTCGCTTTAAGCTGGTCAAATAAGTTTTGCGATGTTTTATCCCCAAAACCATAGCTAGCAAATTGGTGAGCTTTTATGTCGTATATTTCGTGAATATGCTTTTTACCAAAGCGACTTAATTTTTCGATCACTTTTGGCCCAAAGCCATCGTTATTCCCTAACGTTTTAAAAAAGTGAATAAGGGTGTTTTCCGTTTGCGCTGGGCAGTCACTCTTATTTGGGCAAATCAGATGATCAGACTCCCATAGCAAGTGAGAACCACAACTAGGACATGACTCAGGCAATTGCGGCTCGGCTTCTTTAATCACGCCTTCAATCTTTGGAATCACAAGACCACTTCTAACAAGCTGAACGATTGCACCTGGGCCGATTTTCTTCGTTTTAACCATATTGTAATGGTGTACTGTGACTCGACTTATGGTGGCTCCACTAAGCTTTGTAGGGACCAGCTCTGCAACAGGAGAAATACGCCCTGTTCTTGATGTTTGGGGAAGGATATTTTTTACTTCAACGTCAGCTGAATCTTCATTTACTTTAAAAGCAATTTGCCAACGATGGTTCTTCCTTGTGGCTCCCATATGTTCTTTCAATGTCGAGTGAGTGGTTTCCAGTATCACTCCGTCGATATCAAAATCGACTGCGTGCCACATTTCTTCAACGATCGACTCAAAGTTCGCTATGACTTCCGAAAAGTGGGCTGTTTTGTTCTCAATAAGAGCAAAGGGGTAAAATACACATGCGCCATCATCAATGGCTTTTTGAACACTCTTATCTACTTTTTTCTCTGCAATGATCGCGGCTTGAATGTTTCTGGAGTTCTCGAATATCTCACTTAGTTCTTTATTAAAGTAGCTTTTCTTGATAACAATTTCACCAGGACCTAAACCTCTATCACCGTTTTTTGCCACTTTTAACCCTCTTTCAAAGGCCCTAGTAATATCTTGGCCTCTGTAACCATCTCCTCTGGTATATAGGGTTGTTCCGTCATCAAAGGCTGCATAGCCGTCTAATTTCGGTGTTATTCTTAATTCTATGTCTTCTTCAGGAACATTAATTTCTTGAGCTGCCTTTAATATTCTTTTTAGCCACTTCTCGATATCTTCTTTTGAATAGGCCTTCTCTGTAGAAAGCATTCTCTGTGGTAGCTCTACCGTTTTGGCTTCTGCCAGAAATTCAGGTTCAACTTGGTTAAGATATGGGTGAAGATGATTTATGTTTCTTAACATAGAAATATATAAATCATATTGCTCATCCGTTATTGCCTGCACACCAGATCGGTAAAGGGCGTTGGATGCAGTTAATAAGTGAACTAATTCATCTGCGTTTAGGTCTGATTTATTGAAAAGGCTAATCAACTCATTTGGGTCAATCTTTTCATCTAACTGTTTTAACGTTTTTATCTGCTCATTATTGAAAGTAACTTTTAACATTAAATATATCCTTAATGAGCCATTGTATTTGTATGGTAGGCATAACTGTAGTCGTTAAGTTTGGCAACAAGTGCCTGAATGTCGGCAAGTGAGATTTCAGAACCTTGGGTCATATAAAATGCAATTTCTCTGTTAAAGCTAGAAACAAACGAGGCCCCTTAGGGCCTCAATAGTATAAAAAATGCGCTATTTGCGACGAGTCAGGCGCCGCCTTTCGAAGTCACGAATGCGCTGTCTACAATGGGCTATGGTTTGATCACTCATTGGGCTGCGACGTTCATCGCGTAGCTCGCCACCCAAATTACGGACTATGGTTTGCGCGGTTTCTAACATAAAGTCAAACGCCTTCATGCTGTTTTTAGGCCCTGGCAATCCCATGAAAAAGCTCACTCCAGGGCATTCTGTTTCGCCCATAGTGTCTAAATCGAAAGTACCAGGTTCAATGGCATTCGCCATACTAAACTGAACTCTACCGCGGTCAAAGCCATCTTCATGACGGTGGAAAATATCCATTTCTCCGTAGCGCATGCCACAATTTAGGACAAGCTGTAGCAGCTCCATGCCAGAGAAGGCTTGGTTATCAGGGGCAAAAATATTGATAACGATCACTTCTTCGATCTCGGCTTCGTCAGCTACTTGAGGCTCTTCCTCTTCTTCTAGCTGAATGCCTTGGGGCGTCACTTGGTCAACATCGACTGTAGAGTAATCGCGTTCATAATCAAATTCTGCAGGCTCGGCAGGCTCGGCAGGCTCGGCAGGCACAGGCTCATAAGGCTCTGCAGATGCTGGTTGTTCCTCAATATAATCGTACTCTTCCGCTTGGTCATAATCACCGTCGGAATAATCTTGATTGGAAACATCTGAATCAGAAAAATCTCGCTCTGGTACTAGGGAAGCCAGTTCATCAAGGTGCATTTCTTCCCCACGGTCAAGCTCTGGCCCTGAATCTACTTTATGCGGCAGATCCGCCAAGGGGGCTTTTGCTGTTTTACGAGCATTTTCGAAGGCGTTAGCAGCGGGGCTTGCCGCTGGTTGACGCTCTTTAGGAATGGGGCGAGCGCCACCGTTTGGTAGCTCACGGCGAATCATCGCTTCTTTGATCAAGTCATCAGGATCAACAAAATCATCCTCGTCTGACTGAGCAAGCGCTTGGGTCTTTTTATAACGGCGAAATCCGTCAATTAGAATCCCTAGAATTATGACGACCCCAATTAAGATCAGCCACTCACGTAAACTAAAATCCATTACATTTTCCGAGTTACATCAATGAAGTTGATCTTATTATCAAACGAAGCCGCCAATGTTTCAATTATAAGCGGACCTTGATTGCAAAAATCTTCCTACTATTTACATGAACAGGGCTTTTTCGAGCAATAATTTGGCCCTGAGTCAGGTCTTGATCCGATAATTTCGCTCGTCTTACCACCAGCTCTAGAGGCCCTGCACTGGATAATGACTGATTAGACATAAGATTGTCCAAGTTTGTCAGCATTACTGGCATCGCCAATTCACTGGGTAGTACACGCTGAATGGCAAGGGGCATGGTCGAATTTTGCCCCAAAACATACACTAAAAGCACATCATCAGATTGCCACTGGGCTTGCTCGTCCCACAAAATTTGAACCAATATCTGTTCTGTAATGAGTTTGGGCACCAAATTTTGATCTATATCGCCGGCAATTCGGGCTTTATCTATACCGGTTAATAAGGCCATCCGTTGTGCAGAGTTTGCGTTATAGCGTATGGCTTCTTGCCAAGCGAGCACCGCGCCTAAGTAGTTCTGTTCATCAAACTCACTAACGCCCTTTAAGCTCCAAGCAGTAGCTTGGGAAGGGTCAATAGCAAGAGCCTCATTAACTAAGCTTAATAATGCTGGGGAGCTCTGGTTGCCTTGTTGATAAAATAGCGCTTGGGCGTATTCGGTCAGAACCCTAGCTCGCTCCGTGGTTTCCTGAGGCAGCTTTTCCAAGGCCTTCTGGTAAGCCTGAATAGCCTGACCATACTTGCCATAACTCATGTGATTAGTGGCTTCATAAAACCAGTCTTGCGCACTGTCATAACGTTGGCTGCGGTATTGCAAATAGCGAGTAACACTTTCTGGCGTGGAGGTTTGACTCACTAGTTGCTGTCTAAAGACTACGTCTTTACTAAAGCCAAGCTCTTGATACAACAACACACTACCAAGAGTACTCACTGAAAGTATCCACAATCCAAGAGTACGCGGGGTCAACCGTGCTTGGTGAGGTAATTCAGCCTCACAAGCCAAGCGCTTTTTGTGGCAAACATATAGATACCCTAAGCTTATGATGAGTAAGGTAAGCATGACGAAATAAGCCACTAACATTCGCTTTCCTCCTGTTGCACCACTCGATTACGGCGAATCACACAATAAAACACCAATAAACCGCCTATTAATAAACTAAATGGACCATACCAAAGCAACCAAGTGCCTGGTTTATATACAGGGCGATACAAAACGAACTCCCCATATCGCGCCACCATATAATCCATAATTTCTTGGTCTGTTTTTCCTTCTTTTAACAGCAAAAAAACTTGCTCTCGTAAATCCGCGGCTATTTGTGACTCTGAGTCGGCTAAATTTTGGTTCTGGCATTTAGGGCAACGAAGTTCTTCAATCAGGCTAAAATAACGTTTTTCGTTTAACTCTGAACGAAACGAATACGGTTGCTGAGCCCAACTAAACTGGCTCAGCAAACTAAAGGTAATAACAAAGAATAGGGTTAACCTCATAGCAAATAGCCTTTAATTGTCTGCCAGTTTGCTAAATTGAGCTCTCCTTGATGGCGATACACTATGATGCCGTTTGCGTCTACGACAAAGGTTTCGGGTGCGCCTGTTACCCCCATATCTAAACCAAAATGTCCTAGCTCATCCATTAGCGTGACTTGATAAGGATTGCCTTTTTGCTCTAGCCATTGCTGGGCGGCTTTTGGTTGATCCTTATAATCAATACCAATAATCGCCACCCCCTGCTCAGCAAGTTCCATTAAAAAAGGGTGTTCAATATGGCAAGCAGGACACCAGGTGCCCCAAAAATTAATCAAGTACGCCCCTTTCGGCAGTTCACTTTTAGTGTAAGTAGTCTGCTCATGAAGGGTTAAAAGAGAAAATGAGGGGACAGGCTTACCGATTAATGCAGAGGTCATGGTAGACGGCCCTTGTATGAGTTGAGCCCCTAGTACCAAGGCGACCAGTATAAACACACTAATGGGGACAAAACGCATGAATTTAGCCAAAATAAGCCTCTCTTTGCTTTTTGAGCAGTCGCTTGTTGCTGATAGCAAGCACACCTGCCAACATCATCATCAAGCCTCCTAGCCATATCCAACGAACAAACGATTTTATATAAATACGAACGCTCCACGAGCCATCAGCTAAGGGCTCCCCTAACGAAATATACAAATCTCGAACAAATCCAGGGTCAAGAGCGGCTTCCGTCATGGTTTGCCCTCTAGCAGGAAAATAACGTTTCTCTGGGTGCATAACTGCAACCTGCTGACCATGCTTTGAAACGGTAAACTGCCCACGCTCCGACTGGTAGTTCGGTCCCTCTATTTGGGCTAAGCCATCAAATTGAAATTCATATTTGCCCACTGTTACTTGTTCACCAATCGCAATTTTCTCAATGGATTCGTCACTATTAAGGCTGACCATAAGAATACCAATTAAGCTTACCGCCATACCTAAATGCGCAAGATGCATGGCATAAAAACGCCTTGATCGTCGCAACAAAGAGAAACCACCGCCCGTGGACTTTTTAATGGCCTTGTTAAGGTTGTCGTAACCAGACAGGCCAATAACCCAAAAGCTCACCCAAAGGCTCACAATGGCGTGGAAAGGTAGACCAGCAATAATGGTTAACAACAAAGCCCCAAGCCCACTGAACAAGGCCACACTGATTAAGGGTTTGGTTAGAGTATTAAAGGCTGTAGAGCGCCATCGGGTTAACGGTGCCACCGCCATAAAGACCATTAACAATAAAGCAATCGGCGTGAACACGGCATTAAAATAAGGCGCTCCTACTGAAATCATTCCCAAGTTAAACACATCAAACACAAGAGGATATAAAGTGCCTAATAACACGGTTAATGTTAGAACTGTTAAGAAGATATTATTCAGTAACAACCAGGCTTCTCGCCCACTAAACACAAAGCTTTGGTTACTTTTCACCTGGCCAATCCGCACAGCATAAAGAAGCAAAGCGCCACCAACGTATAGGATGAGTAACGCTAGAATAAAGACACCACGAGTAGGATCAGCAGCAAAGGAATGCACAGAAGTGAGTATGCCCGAGCGAACTAGAAAAGCCCCCAACAAGGACAAACTGAAGGTAAAAATCGCTAACAATAAGGTCCAGCTTTTGAACGCATCTCGTTTTTCCATAACAGCCAGAGAGTGCAACAAGGCAGTTCCAGCTAACCAAGGCATAAAAGAGGCGTTCTCAACAGGGTCCCAAAACCACCATCCGCCCCAGCCTAGCTCGTAATATGCCCACCAGCTGCCTAATACAATACCTAGAGTAAGAAAGGCCCACGCACAGGCCGTCCAAGGGCGCGCCCAGCTCGCCCATTGTTTATCTAATTTACCTTGCAATAAGGCTGTAATTGCAAAAGCAAACACAACGGAAAAACCAACATAACCCATATACAACATAGGGGGGTGTAAAATGAGGCCGATGTCCTGTAAGAGAGGGTTCAGGTCCGCCCCTTCGATAGGAATATCTGGCAAGATACGAGCAAAAGGAGAAGAAGTGAAAAGCAATAAAGCAAGAAAACCCACAACCAGTATGCCCATTATGGTCAGTACTAGCATGACGGTTTCTTCTGGCAAATGAGTACGACGTAAAGCAACAGCACATGCCCAGCCAGATAAGATAACTACCCATAAAAGTAATGAGCCTTCATGCCCTCCCCAAACAGCACTCACCTTATAGTAAAAAGGCAATGCCGAATTAGAATGCGTGCTCACATACCATACCGAAAAGTCATCGAGCCAAAATAAGGCGATAAGAATAAAAAAACTAATCGCAATTAAAGTACTGGTAAGCAGGGTGAGTGGTTTCGCAAGCGAAAGACAAACACGATCTTTTAAGGCCCAACCTAAAAAAGGTACCAGCGCCCAAAGACAAGCAAAAACAAAGGCAAGAATTAGCGAAAAATGCCCAATTTCAGGAAACATAATATGTTAAACGTCCATTCTATATAAAACGAGCAAGTTACTATTGCTCTTGTAATGTTTTTTCTACTTCGGGAGGCATGTAGTTTTCATCGTGCTTAGCCAATACCTGTTCAGCCACTAACTCTCCTTGTCCATCCAGTTTACCCTGCACAACAACCCCTTGCCCTTCTCTAAATAAGTCGGGCAGGATCCCTTGATATTGAACCTTCAAGGTATGCTGGTAATCCGTGATAGAAAAACTGACCGCTAAATCCTGCATTGAGCGTTTTACACTGCCTTTTACAACCACCCCTCCTGCTCTAATCCTGCGCTCCAAAGGCGCCTCACCTTGCTGAATTTGTGTCGGTGAATAAAACAGATTAACGTTTTGTTGTAAGGCCACTAAGACTAGGCCAACAATCGCTGCAAACACCACCAACAAGGCACAGATAATATATAAGCGTTTTCTTCGTATTGGGTGCATAAATCTTACTGACTCTTACTGGCTTTTTTTATGTCGGATATAATGGCACGTTTTTGCCTGAAGGTTTGAAGGCATAGCCCCCCTAAACCAACAAACACAAAACCATAGGCAGACCAGACGTACAGACCATGCTTGCCCATTTGCCAAAATGCTTGCCAGCTTTCAAATGCCATGTTGTAAACCTTCTTTTTGAACCCAATGTGAGCGTTTTTCTCTCATTAAAATATGCGTTTGCATGCGCCAGATTGCCAACCCAGCTAACAATAACATCAGCCCTAAAGCCGAAATTAATAAGGGCAACCACATATCTATGGGCATCGTAGGCTTACTGGTTAAGCTAAATGAGGCCGGCTGATGTAACGTATTCCACCATTCCACTGAATATTTAATGATTGGAAGATTTACCATTCCCAATAAGGCAATTGCACCTGCAGCTCTATCAGCTAGGGCTCTATCTTCCAACGTATTATGGATCGCCATTAGCCCTACATAAAGCAAAAACAGCACCAACATAGAGGTAAGCCGCGCATCCCATACCCACCATGTCCCCCATGTGGGTTTTCCCCAAATGGCGCCAGTGACTAATGCGCATGCGGTCATCAAGGCACCTAGAGGCGCTACGGCCTGTATATAAATGGGCGACATTTTAATACGCCACACAAAAGCAACCAAAGCCGCCAAGCCTAAGCTAAAATAAATGCCTTGCGCGAACATTGCGCTCGGCACATGCACATACATAATTCGAAAGCTGTTGCCTTGCTGATAATCTTCTGGAGCAAAGGCTAACCCCCAGATCAACGCAACCATAAACAGGGTTAAGCCAAACCAAAATAACCATTTAGCAGCTGGCTGAAAGGCATAATAGAAATATTTCGGCGAACCAAGCCGATGCAACCATGACCAAGACATTAGTTTACACTCCCCTTCAATAAGGTGGCCGTTAACCAGGGAGCGAACACCCCACTAAATAAAGATAAGGCTGCAAGCAACAACAACTGACCCACATACAATCCACTGTCATGCTCCTGTAGAGCAGAGCTTGCAAATATCAATACAGGCAGAAAAAAAGGCAAAATCACCAGCAAGTGCAACACAACCCCTTGTTTGAGCGTCACTGTTAACGCAGCCCCAATAGACGCCATATAAAACAAACACGGTGTTCCCAATAAGAGAGTCGCGACAAGTAACCAAATAGCCTCACTAGGAAAGTGAAGCAACAAGGCTAAACCAGGCGAAAACACACAAATAGGCGCTATTACGGCGAGCCAATTCAACCCCGTTTTAATAGACACCAAAGCAAAGATTGATAAATCCGATAACAACCACTGGGCTATAGAGCCATCCTGCCAATCTTCAACAAACATACCTTGTGTAACCAATAACACAGCCACCAACACCGCACACCAAATAATACCTGGGGCTGCTAAGCGTAAAAAGTCTACCTCTGGGCTGACACCTAAAGGAAACAAACAGACCACCATCACAAAAAGCAGTAAGCCATTTACCACGGCCTGCTTGCGGCGCATTAATAACAACCCTTCACTGAGTATAAACTGTCTATATGTCATGCCAGCACCACCTGGTGCGCATCAAGCTGGGTAGTTTCAATGTGGCTAGTAAACAAGATCATGCCATTTAACGCCATATGTTTTAACATCAGGCGTTCAATCAAGTGGCGTCCAATATCATCTAAAGAAGTAAAAGGCTCATCTAGCACCCAAATGGCTTTTTCACTCAACAACAATCGGCACAGGGCCACTCTGTGCATTTGCCCCTGCGAAAGCTGGTGTACAAAAGCGTCTCGGTGTTCGCTTAAAGCCAGCTCTTGTAAAGCCAGTTCAAGGGCTTGCCCCGAGCTCTGGGGATTAAACTGACGTAGGTTTTCTATCACACTCAAGTGGCGTTTAACGCCACTGGTATGGCCAAGATACAGGCACTGCTTACGAAAGTCCTGCCCACTGTATTGCGGGTTATCACAACTCATTACCACTCTACCAGAATACATTGGTATTAAGCCTAAAATAGCTTTAAGCAAAGAGCTTTTCCCTGCCCCGTTTGTTCCTTTTACA
Organism: Marinomonas epiphytica; assembly: GCF_054780655.1. Lineage (NCBI taxonomy): Bacteria > Pseudomonadati > Pseudomonadota > Gammaproteobacteria > Oceanospirillales > Oceanospirillaceae > Marinomonas > Marinomonas epiphytica. The sequence goes on along the minus strand of NZ_BAAGVX010000026.1, from coordinate 321,622 downwards.
TGCGCGGCCTGACCACTTTTCAGTGAAAAAGACACACCTTCGAAAATTGCTCTCTCACTGCGCTCAAGGGCTAGATCGTGTATATGTAAAATAGCATTAGGAAACAAAAGATTTTCTCGCGTTGGCCGATAAGCAATTAACAGATGTATATGGTATGCCCCATACAAGGCTGAAACCTAACTTGTTGATCTATTATATGAGAATCTATCTTAAATAACGAACCTATGGTGTGAATTATGGTGACAAATATAACAACAATGCCCAAAGGCACTGGTACACCATTAGCCCAGACTTCCTCGTCCATAAAAAGTACTGGAGCCTTAGCGAAGTTAAGCAGCGAAATACAGCTCATCGAACGAATCACACCGATCAAACTACAAGGCAGCGAGAGCATTAGCTTACACGGTAAAAGTGCCCAATTAATTCACGCAAGCGATCAGCAAGGCAGACAATTTAGTTTGCTAAACCAAGGTCCAAACTTCCCTTCAACGAGCCAACAACACGCTCAGTTACAGCGGGTTGGAAACCTCACAGCTAACTTATCCATTGCTCAAAATGGTTCACAGCCCCCCTTAAAACTCGATAATTTACCGCTACACTCTCGTGTCATCAATTTAACCGTAACGGATTCTCTCCCTGCCCCTAAAGGCACGACCGGGCACCTAGTACAGGTTCATGACGGCAAACAAAGCTTTCCCCTTTTAAGCCAACACCCTTTATCAAAAGGCGAATCGATTCGCGCCGTGTTGGATGCCAATCAAGAGCTGCAGTATTTACCCAGTAAAACCGCCACGAACAGCCTACAGTTAGAGGCTTTAAAACAGAGCTTGCCGAAACAACTCACGGCGCAGGAAATGACGCAACTTATCAAGCAACTACAACAACTTGGCCAACAAGCAGAACAACTACCTGCGCAGAGCCGCCAAGCTATACAACAGTTGCTCCGCTCTTTACCTGATTTACAATCTCTCACCCAGTCCTCACAAGGAATGAAACAAGCCCTACTTACTAGCGGTATATTTTCCGAGTCTCAACTTCTTCAGCAAGGCAATCAACTTAGCGCAGATTTAAAGCTAAATCTGGCCCGTTTGTTAAACACAGACAGTGCTAATAAAGCAGTGAGCAACCAAATAGCGTCCCCATTACCCGTTGAGCAAATCGCCAACGCCATTGAGCGTATTACCACCACTCAATTGAGGCATTTTAGTGATGCTCAAACTGCACCGAATTTTCCTCTTTATATGGAAATGGCCATTCAAAATGGCGCAGCAAGTGAGTTAGTACAGATCCAAATAGACCAGGATCAGCAACAAGATCAATCAGATACAGAAAAAGAGCGGCGTTGGTTAGTAAAACTGAACTTTGACTTTCAGGAAACAGGTTATTTTGAAGCCAGAACCAGTATTCAAGGTAACAAGGTGGGTATTGTGTTTGCCGCCCAAAACCATGCAACAGCTCAACGTCTACAACAACAATTCCCTGAGCTAAAGCAGAGCCTACAGTCGAAAGACATTGAAGTAGAAAGGTTGGAGTCTTTTCAAACACAATTTAAGCAAAATACCCTAGATAAGCTAAAGCCTAAACATTCACTAATAGATATAAAGACCTAATGAAACAAGCTGTCGCGTTAAAATACGATTACCAAGGTGCGCCAAAAGTCACCGCCAAAGGCAGCGGACTGGTGGCGGAAAAGATTATGCAAATTGCAGAAGAAAATGAGGTGACACTTCACCAGAGCCCTGAGCTTGTGGCTATGTTAAGCACACTAGAGCTTGGAGAAGAAATCCCAGAAAGCCTGTATTTGGCCGTGGCTGAGATTATTGCATTCGCCCATCGTTTAAAAGACAGCCATTAATGAAAATCTGAGTTGCGGCGGGATTCTTTTTTCAAAAGACTAATGAGTTCAGCTTCGGCACGTATCAAGCCACATTTGGACACTAAATCATCCACTGTCGCGCCCATTTCCAACAATTCCATTGCTCGGTTATAAGATACACTGCCCTCTTTGGACAGAATTTCTGACTGCCTTTCCACCGCCATATTTAGCTTCTTCTCAATGGCGACCAATCTACGCCCCATACCAATAGAACCAGACGCAAGTACTTGCACTTGCTTTTTCTGATTCAGGTCAGCACTTGCATGGTCTTGCTCCAATTTTGATAAGCGTCGAGATAAGCGAAATGCCCACACACTGACGCCTATTAGCACTAGGAACTGTATGAACAATAATAAGTTAAATAACCACTGAGATTCCATTAAACCACAACTACCTTTAAGGCCTTATAAAGAGCCAACTTCCGACCATTCATCTTCAGACAGGAGTTTGTCTAAATCAACTAAAATCAGCAAGGTATCATTCTTGTGGCAAACGCCTTGAATGAACTTTGAGGACTCATCGTTACCCACACTAGGCGAGACTTCGATCTCTGACTGTCTTAAATAAACCACCTCAGACACTGCATCAACCAGAATACCAATAACATGGCCTTCCACTTCTAAGATCATGATGCGAGTCGCGTCGGTGATTTCTCCGGAAGGCAACCCAAAACGCTGACAGGTATCAATAACGGTAACTACAGTGCCACGCAAGTGAATAATACCCAGCACAAAGCTTGGTGCACCTGGTACAGGGGCGATTTCAGTATAACGCAGCACTTCTTTCACCTGCATTACGTTGACACCGTAAATTTCATGCTCTAAACGAAAAGTCACCCACTGCAACATAGGGTCTTCTGCTTGCGTACTGTCTTTCAAAGCAACACTTGTACTCATGTTCGGCCTCCGAAATCATGCCTTGATTATTTTTTTAGAGACTTAAACCCATTTTTAGGGTCGTCTAATAATTCAATAAAACCTTGTATATCTAAAATAGCACACATATGGTCAATAACGGTTCCCGCTAACCAAGGGCGCTTTGTTCTATCTGTTCGCCATTTTACTTGAGTGGGCTCAAGGGAAATAGCCTCTGCTACCTTTTCACAGGCAATCCCCCAGTCTGAACGATCAAGCTGAATGACAAATTGAAAATGTTCTTTGAGCTCTCCTTCATAATGATCAGGCATTACCCATTTAGCCGTATCCACGGTTCTAACGTTATGGTCGCCAACGTTTAAAATACCCATAAACCAATCCGGCTGACCAAAAATGCTGGTCAATTTTTCTTGGTCAGTTTTATGAATTCCGCCTAGCTCAACTAACGGAACGGCCATTTTGAGCCCTCCAACATAAAACAGTAAGCATTCAAACCGACTCTTCGCCCAGGGTAAAGGCTCGGTTTTAGCAATATAACGGCTTGGCTCTGGCTCTGGCTCTGGCTCTGGCTCTGGCTCTGGCTCTGGCTCTGGCTCTTCAATATTAGCTACCACTGTAGATTCCGGCAAAGCCTTTTCCACCGCTTCTTCAAAGCCCCCCATAGTCTCATCAGGCACTATTTCAGAGGCTTCAACGTCATCAGATTCTTGAAAATCCGAACTTACTTCACTGTTTAATTGCGGTTCTACTAACTCAACGTTTGCTGATGATTCTTCATCTGAAGAATCGCTTTCGTCCGTGGACTCTGCTACCTCAATAGTTGCCTCACTGAGTAGGTCATCGAGATAACGCTGCAACGCAAGCTGTGGGCCTAATGCTTGCTCTTCTTTATGTTTAGTGTCTTTCATAGCTATTTAGTGGTTCGTACGTTCTAGCAAGGTAGTCATCAAGCTCGAATAGGCTTTCACACCTCGGGCGTTATGGTCTAGCGCAGAGGGTGCTATTCCTGCCGTGCTGGCATCACGTAACTTGGTATCAACGGGGATAACCGACTCCCACACGAGCTCGTCATAGGCATCTTTCAAACTGCGTAAACTTTTAGTCGAAGCTTGAGTACGTTTATCAAACAAAGTTGGCACTATCATATAAGGTACAGGGCGTTTTCGAGCACGATTAATCATTGTTAGGGTTCGCACCATGCGCTCCAAACCTTTAATTGCTAAGAACTCAGTTTGCACTGGAATAACCAATTGCTGGCAGGCTGCTAGTGCGTTGATCATCAACACGCCTAAAACAGGAGGGCTGTCGATCAGTACATAATCATAACTGTCCCATAAAATGGCCAGCGTTTTAGAGATAACCAGCCCCATTCCACCTTGAGCTTGCGCGTGTCTTTCCAAGGTCGCCAAAGCAGTCGATGCAGGAAGCAGGGATAAATTAGGGTGCCCCGTATCCAATACGAGCTGGGCGGGTAACTCAGGAGGTATTTTTCCTGCCACCTGAAACAAGTCATAAGAGCTATGTTCAATGGAATCGGGATCAAAACGAAAATAACTGGTCAAAGAGCCATGAGGGTCTAGGTCTACCATAAGCACTCGGTGTCCGGCATCCGCCAATAAGCCAGCTAGGGTGACAACACTTGTTGTTTTTCCCACTCCACCTTTCTGATTTGCTACTGCCCAAATGTGCACTCATGTACCCCTGATAATATTTGCTCTTTCAATTAAGTATTAAGTGAAAGCGACTCTCACTTTCTTAACAACAATCATATACAGTTTGAGGCTAGTCGAACAAGTAATCGTGCAAATTATCTGACTTTGCTTTACTCACTCTTAGCACTACGCGACGATTTTGTTGCCTTGCAAACTCATTCGTGTTTCTAACTTTAGGATTGACGCTAGAAAAGCCGATAGGAGCGACTGTTTTAGGGTCCAACCCTCTATAGACTAATTCTTCAACCACTGCGGCCGACCGTAAACTGGATAAATGCCAGTTTGATACCAAACGCTCAGATTCAACAGGTAGATCGTCTGTGTCGCCTTCAACCAACACCACTGAAGGATACTGTTGCAATACGATTGCCACCTGCATTAGTAATGCCACGGCTTCATTCGTCAATTCATATTCACCGGAGCCGAACAAAAGTTGAGACTTTAACTCTAAATTCACCCAGTTTGCCGACTCTGAGACGACTATTTGGCCAGTTTGCTGCAAACCTTCAAACTGGCTTTCGACGATTTTATTAAGCAAATCAAACACATTAGAGGGTGTCACAGCCTCAACAGGCGCCTCTTCAACTAACGGAGTAGCAGGAGGAATGGGCGCAGCCTCTAATTGCTCATTTTGTACAGGCTCGCCAATAATGGGCTCACCTATATTAATGGGCTTTACTGACTTTTGTACTGCATCAAACACACCTTGCAATGTTTCAGTCAGTTGTTTTTCACTACCAGCATTTTGTAAAGACAAAGAGTACAACGCCACAAAAAAGGCAAACAGCAAGGTAATAAAATCGGCGTAAGATAGAATCCAACGGTCGCGCCCCTGGTGCTCAGATGTCGCTCTCTGGTTAGCCAACTGACGACGTTTCGAGACCCGGCGCGGTGTCTTACTCATACGCACTCAATTCTAAATCAAGTCGTTGAGGGTGCTTCCCAATGGAGATACCATGCACACCGTCGATCAACAGCTGGTGGTACAATAACTCCGTATCCACATAGCCCTTTAACTTCTTGGCAACAGGGAAGACGACAAGGTTAGCAAAGCCTTGACCGTACAAAGTGGACACGAACGCCACGGCAATACCTTGACCAAGTGCTTCGGGACTATCCAGGTTTGCCATGGCTTGTATCAAACCTAAAACCGACCCCATGATGCCTAATGTTGGCGCATAGCCCCCAATGGACTCTAAGAATTCGATACTCACCATACGTTTATCACGCATTCTGATGGCGTCATCGTGTAAACGGTCTGAAAGTAAATCAGGGTCTGTACCGTCGATTGCCATTTTTAACGCACGACTGACAAATGGGCTATCTAATGAGTCTATATCCCCTTCTAAAGAAAGGAGGGAGCTGCGGCGGGCTTTATTAGATAGGTTAGTAATTGTATTACGAGCTAATTGAAAGTCATAAGAAGGCGGAAACAGGCTCCATTTAACCAAAACTAAAGCTCGCAAAGCGTCACGCACACTGCTTTGGATTAACGTGGCACCAAAACTACCAATAATAACGATAATTGCAGAAGGCAGATTGAGCAAGAGTACCATCTCGCCCCCGCCTAACCAGTTCGCTAAGAAGACCGAGCTAAAAGCAATGACGATGCCAGCGAGGGTAATAAAGTCCACTAACCAACCTCGTGAGCAATGCGTTCGCCAATATGATCTAAAGTGATAATTTCATCCGCTAAATCCGCTTTTTCTACTGCCATCGGCATACCATAAATTACGCAAGACTCTTCACTTTGAATCCAAACTTTAGATCCTGAGCTTTTTAGCATTCTTGCGCCTTCACGGCCATCAGCCCCCATACCTGTCATCACCACAGACAAGACCTTACCGGGGTAACACTTAGAAGCAGAACCAAAGGTAACGTCCACAGAAGGCTTATAGTTTAATCGCTCATCACCATCTAGAATTCGGACACATCCGCCGTTTCGAGGGTCCACCATCATTTGCTTACCACCTGGAGCAATTAGAGCAACACCTGCTTGCAGTTTGTCACCATCCTTGGCTTCCCTTACAGTAATTTGGCAGAGATTATTCAGACGGTCAGCAAACGCTCCTGTAAAAGCAGCGGGCATATGCTGCACAACAACCAGTGGAACAGAAATGTTTTTCGGTAACTTAGTTAGAACATTTTGTAAGGCCATGGGCCCACCCGTTGAGGTACCAATCGCAACCAGACTGACTTTTTTACGCATGCGAGGAATAATAACCCCACGTTCAGTCACAATTGGTTTAGGTGCAGCTTTCGGGGCCAGACTCACAGCTGGTCGAGTCGCTCCCCCCACTCGGGTGCGAGCAACGGTAACAACTCTATCTCGTAACGTTTTCTTAACGATTTCAGAATCTCGAGAAATATCTTCGAAATTCTTGGGCATAAAGTCAACAGCACCCGCTTCAAGCGCATCAAGTGTAACCTGAGCACCTTCATGAGTTAATGAAGAAAACATCAACACAGGTGTCGGCTTATTTTTCATAATATGAGTAACAGCTGAAATACCATCTAACACAGGCATTTCGTAATCCATTGTTACCACATCAGGAGACAACGACTGAACTTTTTCTACCGCTTCTTTACCGTTATTAGCGGTACCTATTACGGTTAATCGCGGATCAGCCTCAAATATTTCGACCAAGCGACGCCGAAAAAAACCAGAGTCATCAACTACTAAAACCTTAACCGGCATATACTTTTTCTCCAGCGCTAGGGCAATACTTACCTAGACGCATAACCTTTCAACATACTTGGCACATCAAGGATTAAGGCAATACGCCCATCGCCTGTAATAGTGGCACCAGAGATACCAACAGTTCCCTGCAACATTTTTCCAAGAGGCTTGATAACGACTTCTTCTTGGCCAACCAATTGGTCAACAACAAATCCGACTTCATTCATTCCAACTTGTACAACTACTACATGGGCTTCTTCTGGTTGCGTATCTCCACTTGCTCCTTTCACTAGCCAGTGTTTTAAATGGAAGATAGGTAATGTCTTACCTCGAATAACAACCACCTGCTGGCCATCCACTATATTGGTTTTCTTCAGGTTCAAGTGGAATATTTCGTTTACACTCACCAATGGGAAAGCAAATGCTTGATCTTCTAAGGTCACCATTAATGTTGGCATAATGGCCAAGGTCAATGGCACTTTAATAATGAATCTCGAGCCTTGGCCTAGAACAGACTTAATATCCAGTGTTCCATTTAACTGAGAAATCTTAGTCTTTACCACGTCCATGCCAACACCACGGCCTGACACGTCGGTAATCTCTACCTTGGTTGAAAAGCCAGGTGCAAAAATTAGGTTAAAGGCTTCGTTATCAGACAAACGTTCTGCAGCATCTGAGTCCATCAACCCTTTTTCAACCGCTTTTTTACGTAATACATCAGCATCCATACCGGCTCCATCGTCTTCAATGGACAGCAAGATATGATCCCCTTCTTGCTCTGCTGACAGTACAACGCGCCCTTCACGAGGCTTACCATTTGCTTCCCTAATGTCTGGAAGCTCTACCCCATGATCCACTGAGTTTCGCACCAAGTGAACCAAAGGATCGGCCAATGCCTCAACTAGGTTTTTGTCTAGATCGGTCTCTTCACCATGAAGAATCAATTTTACTTCTTTCTTCATATTGCGAGCCAAATCACGTACTACTCGCGGGAAGCGACCAAATACTTTTTTGATTGGTTGCATGCGGGTTTTCATGACCGCATTTTGAAGGTCACCTGTCACTACATCTAAGTTAGAAACCGCTTTACCCATGGACTCATCGTCACTTTGGAGCCCTAAGCGAACTAAACGGTTTCGAACCAGTACTAGCTCACCAACCATGTTCATGATGTCGTCAAGACGCTTAGTATCAACACGTACCGTGGTTTCTTGCACTACAGGCGAGTTCGCTGCCTTCGCAGCAGGAGCCGCTGATTTAGCTTTCTCTGGGGCGTCTTTAGGACTGGCGGCTGCTTTAGGTTGTGCTTTTTGTGGTTGAGCCTTCTTGGCTTGAGTTTTTTTAGGTTCAGCTTTAGCACTGTCTGGCTGAGCAGAGTCCACTTTTGGAGCCTGCCCTTTACCATGCAAGCTGTCTAATAAAGATTCAAACTCATCTTCGGTAATTAGCTCAGAATCAGAGGCACTAGACTCTGTTGTATCGGACGCCTCAGCCTTAGCAGTTTTCTCTGCTTTAACTTCCTCTTTTTTGCTGGAGGCAGGCTCTCTGCTTTGAGCCTCATTCGCGCTAGAAGCACCGGGAGCTTGGTCACCATGTAATTGGTTTAATAGTGCTTCAAACTCATCCTCAGTAATGTCATCTGATTCTTGCTCTACCTTAGGCGAAGACTCTTCTTTTTTCGACTCATCAATTCCAGGGGCTCCACTACCATGAAGTTGATTTAATAGGGCATCAAATTCATCTTCGGTAATATCGTCATCCCCTGAAGGTTCAGTTTTGGCTTCGGCGGGAGTTCCATCGTCACCTAGGGCGTCTAATAACGACTCAAAGTGATCATCCGTTATGCTAGCTTCCTCTGTTTCACCCGCATTGCTAGACTCGTCATTATCCAGACTTGCTTCTTCAGGCTCTTCAAGCTCCGTGCTTTCACCCTCACTTTCACTTTCGCCAGCCAGTTCCTCTTCACTAGGGGGTTGGGCATAAACACTTAGGGCTGAAATAAGTTCAGGGTCGGCTTTTTCAGGTTCGCCACCAGCACGCACCGTTTCAAACATTTCGTTAACGGCATCAAGCGCACGCAGCACAATATCCATTAGGTCGGCATCTACTTGACGCTGACCGTTGCGTAGAATATCGAAAACGTTCTCAGCATAATGACAACAATCAACAAGCGCAGTTAGCTGTAAGAAACCGGCTCCACCTTTTACCGTATGGAAGCCACGAAAAATAGCGTTAAGTAAAGCGTTGTCATCTGGGTTTTGCTCCAAATCAACCAACTGCTCTGATAACTGCTCAAGTATTTCCCCTGCTTCTACGAGAAAATCTTGTAAAATTTCTTCATCGACCTCGAAACTCATCCTCAGCCCCTTTTAGAAACCTAAGCTCGACAGTAAATCGTCGACTTCATCTTGGTTATTTAATATTTCTGGGTTATTGTCTTTTTTAATGGCAGGGCCATGTCCGCGAGAGTCATCCACTTCCGTTTCTTTTCTTTCATGTTCTATGCCGGAAATACTGTCTACACGACCAGCCACTGCAACCAGATGCACTAGCTTTTCTTCCACTTCACGAATAAGCGTATTTACTCGAGTAATCACCTGACCAGTAAGATCTTGGTACCCTTGCTCTAGTAAAATAGTATTTAAATTAGTATGTAGGGTTGTCGCACTGTCATCCGTGTAAGCAAGGAAAGCATCTATTCTTTTATACAGCTCACGAAATTCTTGCGGCGTTAGATCTCTTTGAATGAGTCGGCCCCAATCCTTGCGTAAATCTTTTGCCTGAGCCTGCAACTCACCGGCAACGGGTAGACTGCTATCCACCATATCCATGGTTTTATTAGCCGCTGAGTTAGTCATTTCAATAACGTAAGTTAAACGGTCTGAGGCATCGGTGATTTTAGATGCGGTATCATTGTCTGCTGCCTGGAGTTCAACCGCATCAAATGTAAAATCACGGATCGCATCGTGCAAACTACGTGTTAACAGCCCTACTTCGTTATAAAAACTATTATGGCGTGCCTCACTCAATTCTTGAATGATCTTGATCGCACCGGAAAAATCACCACTTTCTATACGCCCAACCAGATCAGAAGCGCCATCCTTTACTAAATTTTCAAAGTCGCCAAGTCCAGCGCCTAACTTATCCGTCATTAGAGTCACCTACTTAGTCGCGTCAATTCGCTCAAATATTTTCTCAATCTTTTCTTTTAATGCCACAGCAGTGAAAGGCTTTACAACATAACCGTTCACACCTGCTTGAGCCGCAGCGATGATTTGATCACGCTTCGCTTCTGCTGTGACCATTAATACAGGAGTACTTTTTAACTTTTCATCTGCTCTAACCGCCCTTAGCAAGTCTATTCCTGTCATACCTGGCATATTCCAATCAGTAACAAGAAAGTCTATAGAGCCTGTTTGTAGAATTGGCAAAGCCGTCACACCATCATCCGCCTCTACTGTGTTGGTGAAACCTAAATCCCTCAAAAGATTCTTGATAATCCTTCTCATAGTTGAGAAATCATCAACAATCAGGATTTTCATGTTCTTATCCAATGCAACCTCCGTACCCTAAAGGTAATCTCTTACAACTCATAAATTAATCTCGCCAATCCGTTAATCTAGAACGTAATCTCATAGCCGCTTGGCTATGAATTTGGCTAACTCTAGATTCGCTGACGCCCAAAACAGCGCCAATTTCTTTTAGGTTTAGTTCGTCATTGTAGTACAAAGACAGAACCATTTTTTCTCTTTCAGGTAAACCATCGATTTCTTTTGCAAGCTGAACCTGAAAACCATTATCTTCCACTAGGCTGTAAGGTGAGCTGTCATTACTTGTCGCCGCTTCATCTAAGTGTCCACCTTCTGAATCTAGCATTTCTTCATAGCTAAATAATTGCGAAGACATATTAGAGTGAATAATGTCGTGATATTCTTCGATGGAAATCCCCATATGGGCAGCTACTTCCATATCAGTCACGTCTCTGCCAGTTTTTGCTTCAAGCTCTTTAATCGCATTATTAACAGCACGACCATTTTTACGCACGGAACGTGGCGCCCAATCTGACTTACGCACCTCGTCCATTATAGAGCCACGAATACGAATACCTGCATAGGTTTCAAAGCTTGCCCCCTTGGTCGATTCGAAACGTTTATACGCTTCAATCAACCCCATCATACCGGCCTGTATTAGATCATCTACATCCACGCTATCAGGCAAACGAGCTAATAAATGAAAAGCAATTTTTTTCACTAAATAAGCATACTGATCAACAATCGCATCCACTGAAAGCGTCGCTTTTTTACCGTATGTGTTGTATCCATTACTGCTTAACATTATATATGCTCATTATCCTGTCCACTTTAGAGACTGTTCTTACTTTATAATATAAACCTATAGTGCGCCTATTAGTAATAACATTTCTTAACTAACTACCGTACTTTAACGCCCCATAAAGCTGACTATAGTGCTCTGCTGTATAAACAGCACGGCTAATTATGTTATGAGCACGAGCTGGCTCAATATCATCAGGTATACGTTGCCCATCTGCAATATAAACAACTGGTAGACCTTCTTCAACTACCACACTAATCGCTTCTCCTAGAGAAGCAGACTCGTCTACTTTACTTAATACACAGCCATCTAGCTGAATCTGAGAGTAAACATCAACAACGGTTTTTAAGACCTGCCTTTGACTTGTACAAGGGAGCACCAGCAATTTACGAACATTGGCGCGAGCGCGTTTCATCATCAATAACTGGCGCTCTAAGTTTGAATCTCTAGGATTCATACCAGCCGTATCAATAAGAACTAATGAGTAGTTAGCATATTTAGCCAACACTTCATTTAAATCTGAATATTCACTTACAACTTCTACAGCAACATTTAAAATCCTACCAAAGGTTCTAAGTTGTTCGTGGGCTGCGATACGATAGGTATCAGTCGTAATAAGCACCACACTATCAGGACCATGCTTCAAAACATGCTGGGCTGCAATTTTACCAATTGAAGTCGTTTTACCCACGCCTGTGGGCCCCATAAAAGCCAAACAACCACTTAGCTCAGAAGACTGCGAGCGGACTGGAATGTAATCCGCGAGATGAGCAAGTAAACGATTCCAATCATCTTCGCGACCTCGCAATTCAATGTCATCTAATAGCCTTGAAATAACAAAGTCAGACAACCCTAATTTTTTTAACTTTTCTTTCGCTTGAGATTCAACTGGAGAACGTTTGGCATCAGAATTCTTTGCACTTTGACTTTGTTCGAGCAAGCTTCTAACTCGCTGAAGCTCTTCTTCCATCTCTTTTAGTTGCTGACTTTGAGCATTCTGGCGCAAAGACAGCGCTTCTTCGACAACTGGATCTTCATGATCAGGCTCTATGTCAGGCATTTCAAAGCGGTATGTCGCTTCACGGGGTTCCTGGGGAGTAGCTTTAGTCTCTTCCGGTTGCGGATTTTTTAGTTGTTTCGCACTTTCTATGCGTTGACGGTATTCATCCTGTGTAGAAGAACTCACTTGGGAATCAGGTGTGAGAGGAGGAGTAGGAATATCTTTTTTAGGCGTCGACAAACTAGAAGGCAAGGAGCCGTCGTAGTCTAATGCAGCCACTATCTCTATTTCACCAGTAGAGAGCCGCTGATTAGACAAAATGACAGCATCTGGCCCTACGGCATCACGTACTTTACGTATCGCTTGTCGCATGTCAGGTGCTCGAAACCGCCTAATTTGCATGAATTATTTTATCCTTCCCATTATTCTTCTTACAAATCCATAGCTTACCCGAAAGGTTATGATAAATATAGCCAGTAAATCACCTCAATATAAAGATACTATTGGCCAATAGCCCCCACCACTGTAATTCGCTTATGATCTGGCACCTCTTGGTAGGATAAAACCGACATATTCACCATGCCATAACGCATAAAACGCGCCAGCATAGGGCGTATGGGCGCCGAAACAATCAAGATTGGGGTATTCCCCATAGCTTCTTGCTGTTCTGCAGACTGTTTCAAAGAAGCCTGCAATTGTTCTGCCATTTGAGGTTCTAAAATAAGTGCTTCTTCATTTTTGATACCGGACTGCTGACTTTGCTGAACTGTCTGCATTAACATTTTTTCCAATTGTGGCTCTAGAGTCAGTACCGGAATCTCTTCGACACCATCAGCAAGGGTTTGAATAATCAAACGCGACAAAGAAACCCTAACGGCGGCCGTCAAAATCATCGGGTCTTGAGTTTTTGGCTGAACACCCATTATCGCCTCAGCGATTGTCCGCATATCCCGCAAAGGCACACCCTCAATCAATAAATTTTGCAGCACTTTCAACAGAACATTTAGTGGGACCGCATTAGGTACTAATTCTTCGGCTAATTTAGGATTATACTGTTTCAACAAGGTCAACAATTGTTGCACCTCATCATGACCAATCAATTCATAAGCATGTTTATGCATAATCTGATTAATATGAGTCGCCACCACTGTACTGACATCCACAACGGTATAGCCATAGGTTTGCGCTTGATCACGTTTTTTGGGGTCAATCCAAACAGCATCCAAACCAAATGATGGGTCTTTACCTGCAATACCGTCAATTTTGCCAAACACTTGCCCCGGGTCGATAGCAAGGTCTTTATCTGGGTGCACTTCTGCTTCCGCTAAACTCACGCCCATAAGGGTCACTCGGTAAGCATTCGGCATAAGATCTAAATTATCTCGAATATGCACACTGGGTACGAGAAAACCTAAATCTTGGGAAAGTTTTCGTCGCACCCCTTTTATTCGTGCGAGTAGCTCACCACCCTGGCCTTTATCAACCAAAGGAATTAAGCGATAGCCTACTTCTAAACCCAACATATCTACGGGTGCAACATCATCCCAGCTTAAATCCTTCACTTCAGCAGGAGGCGCACTTTCAGAAGAAGACTTACTCGCAGACTTAGTGCCTTTTTTAGCAACTTGCTTCTTGCGATACTCCAAGAAGTACGCTAAACCACCGATCGATGCAGCCAAAGACAAGAAGGATAAATGAGGCATGCCAGGGACTATCCCCATTATGCCCATTACGCCAGCTGCCACATAGAGCGCTTTAGGGCTGCCGAACATTTGACTAATGACCTGAGAGCCCATGTCTCCCGTTTCATTAACCCGTGTCACCATGATGGCCGCAGCAGTCGAAAGCATCAAAGAGGGCAACTGGGCAACCAACCCATCCCCTATTGTCAATAATGAGTATCGCTCAATGGCTTCCGTAAAAGACAAATCATGTTGCGCCATACCTATGGCCAGACCACCAATAATATTGATCCCTAGAATCAATAACCCTGCAATGGCATCCCCTTTAACAAACTTTGAGGCACCATCCATAGAACCGTAAAACTCGGCTTCTGCTGAGATTTCCATACGCCGTTGTTTCGCTTGATCCGCATCAATCATGCCGGCGTTTAAGTCCGCATCAATTGCCATCTGCTTACCAGGCATAGCATCCAAGGTAAAGCGCGCGCTCACCTCCGAAATACGCCCAGCACCTTTCGTGACCACCGCAAAGTTAATAATCATTAAAATAGCGAATACTACAAAACCCACTACATAATTACCGCCAATTACGACTTCACCAAAAGCCTCGATAACCTTACCTGCGGCATCTCCTCCTTCGTGGCCGTTCAATAACACCACACGGGTAGAGGCAACATTAAGCGCTAAGCGCATTAAGGTAGATACCAGCAGAACGGTAGGAAAAACAGCAAAGTCCAATGGACGCATGGAATATATCGCTACCAACAATACAACAATGGCGAGAGCAATATTAAAGGTAAATAAAACATCCAATAGAAATGCAGGTATTGGCAATACCATCATAGCCAATAAAGAAAGTAGCAAAATAGGAATACCTAAATTGCCATTGAAGATACCTTGCATCTGCCCGGCGACCCGATTTCGGTCAAAAATCACACACTACCTCTACTAAACAAGAACACTCTCACTATTGACCATCCCACTGGAATTCATCAGGTACATTCAACTCTGGCATAGCTTCAGGCCTCTGTGCACCTTGACGGACATTGCGTAACTGATAGACATATGCAAGAAGCTGTGCCACTACTTTAAACAATCCCTGCGGAATTTCATCACCAATTTCGGTGTGATGATACACAGCACGAGCTAAATCAGGAGACTGGATCACGGGGATATCGTAATGATTCCCAACTTCTCGAATTTTTAAAGCCATAAAATCTGCTCCCTTAGCAAGCATAACAGGGGCTTTACCACCAACTTGATCGTATTTCAGAGCCACTGAGAAATGCGTTGGGTTGGTAATGATTACGTCCGCATCTGGCACATCCGCCATCATGCGATTCATCGCTGCTTGCCTTTGCAATTGGCGGATTCGGCCTCTTACCTGAGGATCACCTTCTTGCTGTTTAAATTCATCTTTTACCTCTTGCTTGGTCATTTTAAGCTTTTCTTTATGAGACCAAATCTGAAAAGGCACATCTATCGCAGCAATAAGAACCAAGGCCAAGGAAACAAACACGAAAGACCAAATAACTATGTCTATACCATGAGCAACGGCCAATTGTACAGATTGGAACGGCAGACCAAGAGACTCAGCCAAGAAATAATTAATAACAAGAACTGAAACGAGGCCAACCAACAAGACTTTCGCAATGGATTTTAGCAACTCCACTAGGGATTGAGCAGAGAACATTCGTTTTAAACCAGAAATAGGGTTCATTTTACTTAACTTTGGTAGTAAAGGTTCCCAAGAAAAATTCAAACCTCCCAAAGCAATACTCCCCACAATCCCAGCCGCTGCTAAAATAGACATTAACAGCACCATGGAGTCCATTACTGCGACCACGGATTCATAGAGATGAAATACCATTCGGCTTAAATCAAACAGATCTTCCCGTTCAATAAGAAAATTAAAATTAAATAAAACAGATAAGTCACGAACCAGGAGCGTCCCTGTGCCATACAGGGTTGCAGCAGCCACTATTAGCAAAAGGGCAGAGCTAAGGTCTTTAGAGCGGGGGATATTACCTTTGTTTCGGGCATCTTGTAGTTTTTTACTACTGGCACTTTCCGTTTTTTCGCTACCGTCTTCGTTCTCAGCCATCTAACGAATTCCCCACGCTACTTTTAGCCATTCTGTAATCTCATTAAAGAAAAGCAGATAAATATCTAAAAAATCTTCCAGCATTACCCAAAAGAAGAATAAAGAAAATAACATAATTATAGGAAAACCCAACGCAAAGATATTCAATTGTGGCGAGGCTTTAGCGACAACGCCAAACGACAAGTTAATAATCAACACTGAAATGGCTAAGGGTAGAACGACTAACAATGCTTTTTCGAACATCCAGCCCCCCAGTAACACCAACGACCAATAGCGATCACTATCAAAGCCTGCACCAATTGGCCAATAGTTGAAGCTGTCCGCAAGGTATTCAATCATCACCAAGTGCCCATTAGTCGCCAAAAAAGCTAGCGCCACCATAGACAAGTAGTATTGCCCCAATGTGGCGACGGATATTCCGTTAGCTGGGTCATTCGACATAGCAAAACCCAACCCCGCTTTCATGGCAGCAAGCTGCCCCGCCAAAGCAAACAATTGAAACAAGATAGTGACCACAAAACCTAACACAAAACCGATAACAAGCTGTTCAGCAATTAAGACGACAAAAGCAGGAGAAATAGGGTCAAACGCGGGTTGATCTATCAGCGGTGTCACGATAATTGAAATAACAAAGGCAAAAGCAATTCGCACTCGAGCGTTGACTAGCTGACTGCCAAACAAAGGCAAAGCCATTATAAAGGCGCCAATACGAAAAAAAGGCAACATAAAGCTGATGGTTAAAGACAACAACTGATCAGGGTTAAGCTCCAGCATTACCCTATCATCATTGGAATATTAACAAACAGCGCATTGGTAAAATCTACTAGCTCCGTCAATATCCAAGGCCCCAACTGCATCAGAACCAATATAGTAACAATTAGCCTAGGTAGAAAAGACAGGGTTTGCTCATTGATCTGGGTAGCAGCCTGAAATACGCTGACAAGCAAACCCACCAACAAACTTGGCATCATAACGACACCAACAATCACAACGATCAGGTAAAAACCTTGCCCATAGAGATCAAGTGCAACCTGAGGATCCATACCTAGACTCCAAAACTGGCGGCAAGTGTCGCCATTATCATCGACCAGCCATCTACCATTACAAAGAGCATAATTTTGAATGGCAAAGAGATAATTATTGGTGATAGCATCATCATACCCATCGCCATTAAGACACTGGCAACCACCATATCAATGATCAAGAAAGGTAAAAAAATCATAAAACCAATCTGAAAGGCGGTTTTAAGCTCACTGGTGACAAAAGCAGGCATTAAGATGGTGAAAGGAAGGGTTTCCAATGACTCTATCTCTCCTTCTTGCCCCGCAAGTTTTACGAATAAGGCGATATCGTCTTCACGGGTTTGAGCCAGCATGAAGTTTCGCATAGGAACTGAGGCTGCTTCAATGGCCTGTCCTGATGTAATTTCTTCATTTAAGTAAGGCTGCAATGCCACTTGATTCACCTCATTTAAGGTGGGCGTCATTATGAAGAGAGTCAGAAACAAAGCCATCCCTATCATTATCTGATTTGACGGAGTTTGCTGCAAACCAATCGCTTGTCGTAAAATAGCCAATACAACAACAATACGTGTAAAAGCGGTCATCATCATCAGGGCAGCAGGCAATAAAGTTAACGCTGTCATGATGAAGAGAATTTGTAGCGAAACAGTGTAATCCTGACTTCCATCAGAATTAGTAACAACTTTCACGGCTGGCAAGCCGACTTCAGCCCAAGACCAAGTGGGTAACAGAAAAAATAGTGCGACAACTATGCTACCAACAAGTTTATTCATTGCCATCCTTAGAGGTGTTACTAGGGGTCACTGCACTTGTGTCCTGCATTACTTGCGCAAAAGCACTACCGTTGGGAGTAAAACTTTTTAAATGCGTAATAGCCTGACTTGTCACGCCTAACAAGACTTTTTCACCTTCCACTTCAATTAGTACCACTTTCTCTTTTGCCCCAACTCCCTGCACACTAACGACTTTAATATCCGATTGATTGAATTTCATTTGCGCCAGCTGCGCCTTCTTAACCAACCAAAGTGCAGCAGGAATAAAAGCCACAATCACCACTAATGCCAATACGACTTTCCACACAGAGTAACCTGTATTCACAGCCGATAGATCAGCAGCATATAAACGAGAAACAGCCGTGCAAAGCACAGCTGTTAAGAAAAGTTTACTTTTAAATGGCCTGTTCACAAGCGCCTACTTTAATCTTTTAATTCGTTCTGATGGGCTAACCACATCGGTTAAGCGTATACCGTACTTATCATTGACTACAACCACTTCACCATGGGCAATCAGAGTCCCATTCACCAGCACATCTAAGGGTTCTCCAGCAAAGCGGTCTAGTTCCACAACAGACCCCTGAGTCAATTGCATTAGAGTTCGAATAGCTATCTCAGTACTACCAAGCTCCATCGACAGGTTGACGGGAATGTCCATAATCAGGTCCAGGTCAGACCCTATGGAGCCTTGAGGTACTGCAGGACTGGTTAACTCATCTAGCTCCACTGGCTTTGCTTCTTGCTCTGACATGGCAGCCGCCCACTCATCTTCCGCGTTGCCATCATCTCCAGCTTCAGACATAGCCGCTGCCCATTCATCAGCGAGCTCTTCGTCCATTCCTTCCTGATCAGGAGATTGTTCTTCAGCCATGTTATTTCTTCACCTTAGTTATGGATATTTTTTCTTCTACTTGCACCGAGTAGTGCTCATTACTCACCCCAAGCTTCCCCTTGAAGGTTGGCACATCATTAGCTCTTACTGTAACAAACTCAGGCATTTCGATAGGAATAATATCACCTTCTTTGAACTTTAAAACATCTCGCAAGGAGATTTTACGCTTTGCTACGCTTGCGGTTAAATTAACAGAAATGTCTTCAATATCGCGCTCCAAAGATTTGCCCCAACGGTCATCTTTTTCATCTACATCACTTTGCACACCCGCATCTAATAATTCTCTTACAGGCTCGATCATAGAATAAGGCAGAGTAATATGTAATTCACCGCCACCACCGTCGAGCTCAATATGGAAGGTGGAAACAACCACAACCTCACTCGGGCTAACGATATTAGCCATGGCAGGGTTCACCTCAGAACTTAAATATTCTAACTCGAGTTTTAACACTGGCGCCCAAGCTTCTGTTAAATCAATAAAAACTTGTTCAAGCATGAGCTGTACAATACGGATTTCTGTGGGCGTAAATTCGCGTCCTTCGATTTTAGCGTGACGACCATCACCACCAAAAAAGTTATCAACCAGCTTAAAAACCAATTTAGCGTCTAAGATGAACAGCGCGGTACTTCTCAGGGGGCGAAACTTAACGAGGTTCAAACTGGTAGGCACATATAAAGTGTGTACATACTCGCCAAATTTCATAATTTGCAACCCCCCTGACGACACATCCGCAGTGCGCCTCAGCAGGTTAAATAGACTGATTCTGGTGTAACGAGCAAATCGCTCATTAATCATCTCAAGGGTCGGCATGCGCCCTCGGACAATACGTTCCTGACTGGTTATGTCGTAAGAGGCGACACCATTCGCATCTACCTCTTCTTCCTCAGCAGGTTTTTCATCCGCGCCGTGCAAGAGCGCATCAATTTCATCCTGTGATAATAAATCTTGAGCAGACATAAAGGGTTACTGCATCACAAAATTGGTAAACAAGGTGTCATCAATACCACCTCGGCCAGTTTCTTGCTCTAAAATACCATTCACCGACTCTACGGCAGCAAGCTTCAATGCCTTTTTACCTTCTATCGTTTGTAATTCTTCGAAGGACTGACTAGAAAACAGCAAGACTAAACTATTACGAATCAGAGGCATGTGAACTTTTACCGCATCGATCTGAGCCGCATCTCTTGATTTCAATGTCATGTTTAACTGCAAATATCTTTGCTTTCCAGCCACCATGAAGTCTACAACAAAGGGCGAATCTAATTCTAAGTATATGGAAGGGCCCTCTAGTACCACTTCTTCGGCATTAACGCCTTCGCCTTCTTCAGACTCAGCAGGACCGCTTAAAAATAGAAAATATGCCGCAGCACCACCACCAATTAGCAATACCAAAACCACTGCCAATATAATAATCAGCTTCTTCTTGCCGCCTTTTTTGGTTTCTTCACCGCCAACATCTAAGTCGTCTTCAGCCATACCCTAACCCTTAGGTTTGTTTATTCAAAATACTCAAAGTGTACACTAAGCCTATATTCTACAAAGAAAAAGCCTAGTCACCTAGGTTTTATCTAAGTTATGCGTAGTAATCTACGCCATTAGCAGAAACATAAGAAGTATTTTCTATAAGATCCGCTTCCAATTCTTCTTCAATAGAAGCAACCTGCCCTGCATATTGGCCTTGTTGCTGGTCTTTCTCTGCAAATTGCGTATTAGATGTGTCTCGCTCAGCCACATCCACATCTACCTGGTTTAAATCCATCCCTTGTTGTGCCAGCATTTCTCTTAATCTATGCATCTGGCTCTCTAATACGTCTCGGCTTTGCACGCTAGCTGCAACAAAACTCACCTGGGTGTTTGCGTCACTGTCCACACTCACTTTAACCGTTAGGCTACCAAGCTCAGGTGGATCTAGACGTATGTGCGCTGTATGCCCACCTTCTCTTGCTATCCAGGTAACCTTTTGAGCCATTTCGCTTGCCCAGTTAGGATGATTAGGAGGCACACTCATGGCTAAATTTTGTTGATTATTCGCATTTGTTAATTGTGTTGCCAGGCTAGCACTTAACGCTTTCGCCGCTTGGGGAGCAGAAACAGAACTGGCCATTCCCCCTACTTCTTGACCCACTCTCTCAGCCTGATTTGCCACTTTGGTTAATAGACTTTCTTGATCTTTTTTCCTGAGCTCTATGGTATCGTCCATAAGCACTTCATCTGTTGCTAAGGGCTCCCCTAACGACTCCAAACCACTTTTAGTGGCGGCAAGCGAATCCGCATCAAGTGAAACTCCCAATGCCATCGCAGCAGAAAGCTTAGCACCTTCTGAATTAAACTTATCACTTAACAGTGGTGCTCCTGTCACTGTTTGATCATTCGGCTTTGCTTCTGACATAGCAGAGGCCACAGCTGTAACTGAGGTTCCAGCCAGTTGTTTGGGAGCTTTATCCATTTGAGAAAGCACCCATGACAAATCATCGCTTTCAGTATCCGTAGCAATGGTGGCAGCTTCCCCTTCTTTTGGCAGCAACATATCATTGGACAAATTTGATGACGCCTGCTCAGCCCCTTGACTGGCTTCAAGCCCCACAGCCCCTTTCGCAGTTTTATCATTCGACAAGGCTTTTGTTGACGCTAATAGAGCACTAGACAATGCCACTGTGTCTAACGTTTTATTGCCCTGTTCGGTTTGCTTTGATAACGCTGTAGTATTCGCCTCGATATCCAAACCACTGTCTACAATAGGATTTGAAGCAGATAAAGGAGAAGACGGCAGAGTTGTGTCTGGTGACTGACTAAAATTGAGTGAAGAATCACCTATTTGTGAAACGCTATTCGTCACCGTAACGGATTGTTCAGCCGCCGTTGAATCATCCCCAGCTAAAGCACTCAAGCCTGCACCAGCCATAAAAGGTAATCCGGTATTCCCACTTTTTTGCTTGGGCTTTTCCGCTGTTTGCAGCACATCCTCTGGGGTTATATCTTCAACAGATACAGCCAGTTGATTCTGCGTAGAGCTGGATGCGGTTACAGAAGCACCTTGCTGACCGAGCAAAGGCATTTCTTGATTTGTTACCAGCTCTTTTACTGATTTTGCCGCAAGTTTCTCTTCTCCAGAAGACGGATTGAGCATCACTCTTGCTTCAGGGTCATCTAGTACAGTTGAAGCTTCTAGGTTTTCTATTTGCAACTGAGCCTCTTTTCCTTGCAGTGGCAAGGCCTCTCTAATTGCTGATGCTGCTCCTTGCTCAGGTAACTCTATAGCACCCGCTTTCGCAACAACTACTCCTGCCCCAACAGCAGCAGGAGTAACGATTGACGCTGGATCTTGTATTTCCCCAACCGTTACTGGCGCTACATCTGATTTTCCAGTAAAACGAGACGAATCTTGCAAAGAGGGGCTATTTATCAAGGGGGAAGTTTCTTCGGATGCCGTTACTGAAGCCTCAACCACACCTTGCGCTGTATCTTTCACGACGGGCAGTAAACTAGAGTGACTACTAAGGACGGTTTCATCCTGCTGAACGGCAAACTCACCACCATCCATCTGCAGAGTTTTGCCTCCTTCTGCCGTTGCTAACCCTACTCGCTTTACTGCCTCATTCACCCCAGCTTTCTCAGAGAGCAACTCGCCATCTTCTAAATCGGATGCCCCCAAAGTGCCGTTATGATTGGTCGCATCTTGTGTGGATAATTTTGTTTCGCCAACAGATTGAGTTTGTAAGTACTTACTTTCACTTTCATCTACTTTTTGCATGGAGGTAGATTTTGAACCCGCTGTTTTGTTTGCCTCAATAGACGATTGTGCGACCTTAAACGCATCATCGAATCCCCCCTCTGAAGAGGCTTTACTAGAGGCTCCTTTAGGAGATATTTGAGGGGACTCTGTAGAAACAGATAAAGCAAGATTAGAAGCTGTTTGCATATTTTCCTCCGTACGCACATTACCCTATGCAATAGGAGGGCCAACAACTCAAATTCAGTACTCTAATTGATAGCTTGCCGTCACTGAGCGACCACCTTGGGAAAACTCAATTCGTTTGCAAAGTTGATTCAATAAAGCAAAACCGCGGTTATAGAAAACCTCAGTATTAGGAATATCAAAAATCACCCTTTCAGTATCAAAACCATTACCACTATCTTCAACTGTTATCTGTAATACTGATTGCCCTCTAAGGGTTGTAACGCGTGCTTTTATCTTCACAAAGCCGTCAGTCAGGCTATCTAGAGCCTTTTGCCTATCTTCATAATAACGAGCAAAGCCTTCAGGGGTAGCCTTCTTATCAGACTTGAGCTTCAAGACTCCATGCTCAAGAGCATTAGAGTAAAGCTCTGATAGAATCATAAACACCTGCCCCGAGCATTTACTTAAACCTGGCTCAGCTGTGATAACCTGAAGAATGTAAGGCAGGGGGTCAATGCTTTTCAAAGATTGAGCATTTAGCTCGTACTCAAAAGAGAAACCGCCCGTCACTTCTGAAGCATCAATCAGAGTATTAGGCGATACAGGGTAGTGCTTATAAAGATGCGACAAGTCAATAGAAACAAACGTGTAGTCATCATGGTGATTCACTATCTGCGCCTGTAGCTCTGTTATTTGATCCTTACCAGCAAGTAATATGTCCTGCAAACCTGGCAACTTAACTTCCAGATCAACAGACTGCATGGCCACTATCGAGCTTTCTGAAATAGGGGCCATTTCCAATTGCGCCGACATAGCATTTGAGTCCTGCAACCCAAGGCACTGACCATTTGACGGAAAACGAATGAGTTGACCGGTTACCGAGTCTTGCAGGAGAAGATCAGGCAATCCTGCATTCCAAATTTCGACACTGCCTTCATGATGGCGCAAATCAATCAAAGCGCCAACCATACACATGTAATCTGGCAAACTGGATTTTAATCTATCATTCATTTTCAACAACACTTTTGTGGCAGAAAAGCCTTTCGCAGACATTTCGAAAAAGGCATCCGCCATAGAAAAAGCTGCAAAAACAGCTGAAAAGGAATGGTTATTGAAACGCCCAAGAAAGACGTGTAATCCACCATCAGGCTTCTTGGCCGACAAGAGCACATCTTTCTTAAAGAGATGATTAGAATGCGCAATATAGGTTAAAGCGGAATCATACAAGTTATTAAATTTGGCGATATTATCGTAAAGAGTTGTCGCCATTTCTTGATCGACACTTGTACTTCGAACCTCTTTTGCAAGCTGATCACTATTTACAGCACACAAATCAGAACATTCAAATCTTTTAACAACATGTTCAAGCTTTGTAGCCAGGTATTCGAATTTATAAGGCTGACACATAAAATCACCACCCCCTCTATTCAGAGAAAAAGGCAAAGATGTCACTTGATCTCCTTCACAAAGAAGAAGAAAAGAAGGCTGTAACTCTGCAGTAAGCTCTTGTAAATCAACTATTTCTTGCTTATTCGCAGTAGCAAGAAAGCTGGCTTTTATCATCAAAAGGTGGGGAACACGTTGAGAAACACTCGTGACAGCTTCCGCGAGACTAAACACCTGCGTCAAGTCATGACCTTGGCGTTCGATAAAATCTACTAAGTCATTACTGCTCTCATCGCAGACATCGACCAAGATAATTTTTAGAGCAAAGCCAGCCATCATAGGATACCTAAACGATACATTTGAGACGACTACCCACAGCCGTAAACATTTCTTTTATGAACAAAAACGCCATAATAAAACCCTTAAGCAGTCTACTCGTTTAGTTAAAAATCGTCCCACATCGCTGTTTTGCTATCGATACTTTTCACCTCACTTTGTGAGGTTTGTTTTGCCGCGCTTTGTTCAGATACATCACCCAAGTGTTCAAGCATTCCTGCAATGTTAGTTCGCGCTGATTCTAGCCTTGCATAACTTGACTGAATGTCAGACTCTACAAAATCGACAGAAGCAAGAATTCTTCGTTTCATTTGCTCTATTTGCTCAACAACCGTATCAACATCATGAGCTAAATCTTTCGCAATACGGTTACGCACCTGAGCACTTTCCTCTTGAGCAGAACTCAAACCAAATAGCACTCCTGCCATGACCTCTTGCAACCATTGGTCAACATTCGTAAGCAAAACTTCTTCTGCTAAAAGATCTTTCGCAAGCAAATCCAGCTTTTGAACAACCGTTTCATAACCTAATAAAACATTGTCATGAACATCTGAGAACGCCTGTACATTAACCCCTTTGACTTGCTTTTGATGCTCTACCACTTCAGGCACAACTACAGAATCAATCTCCGTTTTAGGTTGACCTTTATTATTGTTGTTCCCGCCTCGAATGTAAGTAGTTATTTGTTGCAGTTTGGTCGTTTCTTCGTAATTTCCATGCACTTTGAACTCATCATTAAGCGCATTTAGCAAGTTTAGAACCTGTTTACGTAAGCTCTCCAAGGCAACAGCAAATGGATAACACGCCCTACTCTCTGAAACCTTCACAGGGTAATCCCAAACCCCATTCGCCATTAAAATCAAACTATTGCGGAGAACATCTAGCTCTACACTAAGAGGTTCTAAACTAGCCTGTAACAAAATGAGGTTATCATTGAGGTTTTCGACTTTAAGCACGTATTCGGCCTCATTAATTTGTAAAGACGCAGAACAGTCTGCAAACAGAACAACGTCACTTACCACTTGTCCCAATGGTGTGTCTAAAGTCGCATCCATTCCTAATTGCTCTGCAATCGACTCTCTATTTTGCTCCCAAAAAGCCATAAATCCCTTACTGACGGCTTGCACCCCATCTTCAATATCAATGAGCAACTCGACTGAATTATTAACTTGAAAAAGCTGCTGTGTAATGCGCTTTTGCTGCTCTAAGAGTTGGTATCCCTTTTCTTTCTCCTGAGAACTTTTTGCAACCGCGGAACCGATATCAGTAAATTCATCTGATAGGCTATG
The DNA here is from genome assembly GCF_054780655.1 of Marinomonas epiphytica. Classification (NCBI taxonomy): domain Bacteria; kingdom Pseudomonadati; phylum Pseudomonadota; class Gammaproteobacteria; order Oceanospirillales; family Oceanospirillaceae; genus Marinomonas; species Marinomonas epiphytica. The sequence goes on along the minus strand of NZ_BAAGVX010000026.1, from coordinate 295,764 downwards.
TGCAGCTGCACTTTGCGCATATTGATTTTTGCCAAGATGATAATTAATCGTATGAAACCCGCTTCTTAAGCGTCGGCTCACCATTGTTGCAAATAAAAGAAACAGAAGCAGAAAGAGCAATGAGATAGAAACAATGTAATAGAGCGCATTCTGCTCCAAAGCTGCTCTATCAGCTTTCATTTGCACCGACGCTCGCATTAGCGATACATGCAGTAATTTTAGCTCATCTAAGACATGAAAAAGTTCACTGCGCTTAGATTCAGAAAGTTGAAATACCTGTTCGTCAGGCACGCCATAAAGACCTTCGAAGAAGGTCAATAAACTCTGATAGTCAGCAGGGGTGAATGCAGGCATTTTTTGTATGTGTTCTTCAATAAATCGAACTTCAGATTGCAAAAGATAAAGAGATTTAACCCCACGATTAGAACGCCCTTCCCCTATCAGCAAGGACTCAATTAGATACATCTCCACATTAGAAACTTGATACTCTAATGTTGCCAACCCTCTTTGACGCTGCTCTAATGCGGCGTGCTGTTGTTTCAACCAAGCGCCGCCAATGGCAGCGGACAAGATAAAAATCAGGAAAAAAAAGCCAACACGTTTATATAAGCTAGTAAAAACACTCTTCCTTGGCAGCAACAAAGCGTTTGTTTTATTCATTATGACCACTTTATCTTTTTAAAAAGGAAAACGGCATTTCACCGAAGGCTTTATAATGTAAAGATTACGAAGAGAAATACAACTGAAGAAGGGAATGCAGATACTATTTATTACAAGTTAGCATCCAAATAACGCCGCATGGCAAATTCATCGCTTTGTTTTTGCTCTAGTTTTTCATCAGCAACCTGTTCGATTTTTACTTTTTTGTCTTTTAGCCAATCCATACTTTGGGTTTGACTGCGTGCCTCTAGCCAACGCCGCATCGTCATTTCTGCTTGCTGTTCAGCTCGCCCAACTGCTTGCTCTTGTTGCATTACTGCTTGCTGCACTCGATTGACAAAATGCTGATAATTCGTTGTTAAGTAAGCACTGAGACCCAGTAAATTTCTTTCAGATTCATACTGAGCTGCATACTCCTTCAACTCGGCTAGCTTTTGCTTACTTTCAGCAACTTTTGAGCGATCTCTCGCTAATTGAGAAGCCACAGCATCTTCTTTGCGCTGAGCCAAATCGACCAGTATTTGCATTCGTTTAGACTGTTTCATTCCCTTCACCAACAGAAGATTTATGAGCCTCTATTATTGCCCTTTTGTCATAGCCATAACAAGCGCTTCTAAACTTTGATCTATAGTAAAGCTCTCTGCTAAAGCTTGCTGCAAAAAACCTCTAATCTCAGGCATCTGCACAATGGCCTGATCAAGGTCCTCATCGCTGCCTTTTGCATAGGCACCAACCGAAATGAGATCCTGATTCTGCTGAAATTTTGAATACAATTGTTTGACTCTCATGGCCCCCTGTAAATGAGCCTCACTGACTATTTGCGGCATCGCCCTTGATATAGAAGCCTCAATATCAATTGCCGGATAATGACCTTCTTCAGCTAAGCGACGGGACAATACTATATGACCATCTAAAATCGCCCGAGAAGCGTCTGCAATGGGATCTTGCTGATCATCCCCTTCAGTTAACACTGTATAGAAAGCTGTGATTGAGCCACCACCTTCACTGCCATTACCCGCTCGTTCGACCAATTGTGGAAGTTTTGAAAAAACTGAGGGTGGGTAACCCTTGGTGGCAGGCGGCTCACCTACTGACAAGGCAATTTCACGCTGCGCTTGTGCGTAGCGAGTTAAGGAGTCCATCAGCAGTAAAACACTCTTGCCCTGATCACGAAAATATTCAGCAATGCGGGTCGTTAACATTGCTGCTCTCAAGCGCATTAGGGCAGAATCATCGGCAGGGGATGCCACCACCACAGAACGTGCTAGTCCTTCAGGACCTAAAATTTGCTCAATAAACTCTTTAACCTCTCGACCACGCTCCCCGATAAGGCCGACAACCGTGACATCGGCTTGAGTAAAACGAGTCATCATGCCAAGAAGCATACTTTTGCCGACACCACTACCAGCAAACAAGCCTAAACGTTGGCCTTTACCCACAGTTAGCAGACTGTTTATTGCCTTTATACCCACATCTAAAGGCTCACTGATAGGCTTGCGTTGCAATGGGTTAATAATATCGCCATGCAAACTAACCGCACTCTGGCTTTTTATGGCTCCCTTGCCATCTAAAGGTTTCCCAAGGCCATTAACAACACGTCCCAATAAAGCATCACCCACCGGCATGAGACTTTCATCTAAGCAAGGTTTGACTCTAGCCCCTGGGGAAATACCATCAATCGCTTCAGTCGGCATGAGGTAAGTTAGGTTACCCGTAAAGCCGACTACTTCAGACTCTACCCACCGATCTTGGCGCACTTGCACTAAGCAACGGTCGCCCAAGGCGACGATGCAACCAACCGCCTCCATGGTTAGACCAACCATGCGCGTAACCTTACCTTCTAATTGTGGGAGGTGATGACGAGAGGACACACCTTCTAGCTTTTGCAACCTATCAAGTAACGTTGCCATTTGCCATTACCTTATTTGTGGGAGCCAAAGAGGTTGCGTAACTCATCGCAGACAGCTGCAATACGTTGTTCAACCCGACCATCTACATAAAAGGACTGAGAATCTATAACAAATCCTCCCGCAGTGAGGTCAGGGTCTTCCACTAATTTGAGCGCCAGCCTGTCAGAAATAGCAAGTTCATCCAGCACACTCATGTCATCTGGGTGTAAACGGACTTTAACCCGACCTTCAAACTCACCAATTTCATCAAAAATACGACTCAGCTGGGCTTTTAAAGAGTCTTTTAACTCTTCTTTCACTTGAGTCAAACAGACGCTTTCAACCATTCTCAGTAAAGCGGCATTGAGAATTTGCTCAGCGCCTGCTCGGCTTTCTTCAAGGGGACGCTGAACTTCTTGAAACAATGCGGATAGCAGTGTTTCAACTTGAGCAAACTGCTGCTCTGCTTTCTGTTGCGCCTCAGCACGCCCTTCTTCTGCCCCGATTGACTGACCATCTTCATAGCCTTTTTCAAAGCCATTAACCTCTCCTTTAGAGAAGCCATCAGCATAGCCTTTGTCATGCCCCTCAGATTCACCCTGCACAAACCCTTCATCGTAGGCTGCTGAGCGAATTTCTTCTAACTGAGAAGCTGTCAGGGGTTCGTATACCAGACTATCTTGATCTACTTCCTCAAAAGGCGCATCATCTTCTTTTTTATGCAGGATTGCAGGACCTGTCGGATTGGCTTTCTGAGGATTGTCAAGGTGTGGCAGCTCCCAGCGTTCATAAGCTGTGAGCTTTTTGGCTTTATTATCTTGCGGATCTGACATGAACTACCTAAAGCATCTGCTCGCCGCCACCGCCAAGAACGATTTCGCCGCTGTCAGCGAGACGTCGAGCAACAGCAAGAATTTCTTTTTGAGCCACTTCCACTTCACTGACTCGAACAGGGCCTTTTGCTTCCAAATCGTCTTTCAGCATGTCAGCAGCACGAGAAGACATGTTCTTGAAGATTTTCTCTTGCATATCAGGGTCAGCCCCTTTTAAAGCAAGTATAAGAGTTTCAGATTCCACTTCACGAAGAATGACTTGAATACCTCTGTCATCGACATCGGCCAAGTTATCAAACACAAACATCAAATCCTGAATGGTGTTAGCAAGATCCTCATCGGCATCACGAATAGACTCCATCAACTCAGCTTCCACCGAGCTATCAATAAAGTTCATGATATCTGCAGCAGTTCGAATACCACCAATGGTAGTGGACTGAGTCGACTGATTACCAGAGAACTGACGCTCAAGTATGGTATTTAATTCTTGTAACGCAGCAGGCTGTACTGTTTCAAGAGCCGCCACACGCAGTACAATATCCAAGCGTACACGTTCATCAAAGTTAGCCAAAATATCGGCCGCTTGGTCTGGGTCTAAGTAAGAAATTACGATGGCTTGGATTTGGGGGTGTTCATAGCGTATTACATCCGCTACAGCTCGTGGTTCCATCCATTTTAATGTGTCTAGCCCTGTCGTATTGCCCCCCAATAAAATGCGGTCAATGAGGCTACCTGCTTTTTCTTCCCCGAGTGCTTCTTTAAGCATGTTACGAATGTAGCCATCTGCACCAAGCCCTAAACCTGTCTGATCCCCGACTAAGACAAGAAAATCGTCCAGCACCTTTTCTACTTGGTGACGCTGAACGTTTGCCAATTGCGCCATGGTTTGACCAATACGTTGAACTTCTTTTGGCCCCATGTGCTTTAGAATTTGCGCCGCATCAGACTCCCCCAAGGACATGAGAAGTACCGCTGCTTTTTGTACTGAGGTTAAATTTTCATTTTGACCGGCGTCACTCATCCTTCCATCACCCACTGCTTAACAACTTGAGCAACTCGTTCAGGCTCTTCAGCAATGAGTCCTCTTATCGCATTTAATTGACGATCAATCTTCTCAGGCGAACCAGGCACCATAATATCTTCGGCACTCACGAGAGAGACTTGATCATCCGAAATTTCATCGGTTTCATCTGCAAAGATCGTCGCTTCAGTATCTTCGGCCACAGCGATTTTACTTTGCTCGCTTAGTGTTTTCAGAATTGGCCGTACTACAACCAATAATAAGATCAGAACAAACACGCCAACCAAAGTAGGCTGCAGTAGATTCAAGAACCAAGTTTGCTGATAAAAAGGTACTTCCGCAATAGGTTCTTCCGGTTCTGGTAACGCAAACGGCGAATTGATGACACTAACACTATCACCGCGAGATGGATCATAACCAACAGCATCACGAACCAGCAAAGTTAGCCGCCCAAGTTCATCATCACTCCAAGGGGTTCTCACTACCGCAGAAGACTCTGGATCGATACTCACAATGTCATCTACTACCACAGCGACGGATAATCGACGCACTGTGCCTTGTTGACGCTTGGTGTAACTGATGCTTCTATCCAGCTCAAAGTTACGGGTTGTCTCTTCTCGGGATTGCCCGTTATTTTGCCCACTAGAACCACCAACTGTAGCCCCATTTTGATCAAAAGTTTCAGGAGCACTAACCGCACCTGGAGGCTGATTACTTAATGCCCCAGGAATACCACCGGCACCGGTTCTGGAAGCACTGTTCTCTCTTAATGTTTGTTCACTTCTTAACGCGAGCAAGTCAGGGTTGTACTGTTCCGCGGTTTGTTCTACCGCCGTAAAATCCACATCCGCAGATACTTCGGCTTTAAATCGCCCAGCTCCGATAACTGGACCTAAAATGTTATTCACTCGAGTCAGCAAAACGTCTTCTACTTTTCGAGTGTATTCAAACTGTTTACCTGCAACTGATAATTCTGAAGTACTGTCTTTTTCAGTAAGCAGGGTTCCCCGCTGATCAACCACGGTAACGTCTTTATCACTCAACTGGGAAATACTAGAAGCGACTAAATTAACAATTGCATCAACCTGTGAGCGGTCCAAGCGCCGCCCCGGATACAATTCCAAAAAAACCGACGCAGACGGTTTTCGAGTATCTCGAACAAAAACAGACTCTTTTGGAATTGCAAGATGCACCCGAGCCGATTTAATACTTTGTAAGCTAGAAATAGTGCGACTTAGTTCGCCTTCTAAACCACGACGATACCGGGTGGACTCCACAAACTGAGAGGTGCCCAAACCTTGCTCTTGGTCCATAATTTCAAGCCCAACAATGTTGTCAGAAACGATACCTGAACCGGCTAGTTTTAAACGTGCTTGATGATAATAATCGCCTTCTACTAAGAGAGCACCAGTATTTTCATCTAATTTGAAAGGAATGTTATTTGTGCTAAGTATTTCAACAATTTGATCTGCGTTGTAATCCGTAATACTACTCAAGACTGGTTTGTAGTCTGGGCCATTCGTCCAAAGGACGGCCGCTAAGGCGATAGCGATAGACGCAGCTAAGCCGACCATTAATGCAAGCTGACGAATAACCGTCAGCTTGTTAAAGCCGGTTAGTAACTCTACATAGAGTTTTTGTTCCGTTTGTTCTGCAGGGACATTATCCATCAATAATCGCCAAGCGCCTTAAGCTGCCTATATAGGCATATTCATAATTTTCTCATACGCGTCAACGAGTTTATTCCTCACTTGAGTCATAGCTTCAAAGGACACGCTGGATTTTTGTAAGCCAATCATTACTTGAGGTAAATCTACACCTTCCTCACCGCGCTCATAGGCTTGCGCTAATTGGGAAGCTTCTTTCTGCATAGAATTGACATTATCAACCGCATTTTTCAGCATCTCTGCAAAGTCAGCCCGCTCCACTTGCGTAGCCGAGTCTGTTTCACCACCTAGAGTCGGTAGGTTTGAGACGGCAGAACTGGGAGACTGCACTTGCGAGCGCATATCTCTCATTTGAGATAAAACTTGATTAATGTCAGGTCGATCAGTGACCATTTAACTCACCTAATAAAATCAATACTCACACAGCTTAGCATAAAGAGAAGGAAAAAAAGATAGAAAAATCAATCTACCTCAATTCCTCTCTCTCTCATCTTAGCAATTTTGTAACGTAATGTTCTCGGACTGATTCCTAAAGTTTCAGCCACTTGTTTTCGCTTACCCTTAGCATCAATAAGAGCTTGAGCAATTATTCTAAATTCATGCTCTTGCACCCCCTTCCCTAAAATTGAAGCGGCGCTGTCGGGTTCTTGCTCAACAGGCTCAGCAGCAACGGGAGCCCCCATCATATCAAACACAATGTGTTCGGCTGAGATTTGGCCACTATGGCTAAGAATTAACGCTCGCTGAATCACATTATCAAGTTCACGAACATTACCCGGCCAAGGATGGGCTGACAATTTACTTTGCGCGGAAGTTGATAACAAAGGTTTTTCAATACGCATTTTATTAGCCTGTTTAACCAGCAAATGCTGCGCAATAGGTAAAATATCGCCTGTTCTTTCTCGTAGTGGCGACCAACGTAACGGGAAAACATTCAAACGGTAGTATAGGTCTTCTCGGAAACCACCTTCACGAACATATTCAGCTAAGTCGCGGTTGGTCGTAGCAATGACTCGTACATCAAGAGGGATGGTTTTCTTCCCACCTAAGCGCTCAACTTCTTGTTCCTGCAAGACTCGCAACAACTTCGCCTGTAAGCCTACGTCCATTTCAGTGATTTCATCAAGTAACAAAGTGCCGCCATTGGCTTGCTCAAACTTACCCGCCTGTGAAGAAACAGCACCAGTGTAGGCGCCTTTTTCGTAACCAAACAACATGGCTTCGAGCATATTTTCAGGAATTGCAGCACAATTGATAGCGATGAATGGCGCACTTGCACGATTAGATTGGTGGTGAATAAAGCTCGCTAGAACCTCTTTACCGGTTCCACTTTCTCCACAAATAAGCACAGTTGAATCCGTTACTGCCACTCGCTTAGCTAAGTCCAACATAGCAATACTAGAAGGGTCTTGGGCAATAGGTTGATAGCTTTGTTGGACAACCGCCTTCGAGGTATACTTCGCAATAATGGCTAAGAGCTCATCTTCTTGAAAGGGCTTAAGAAGATAATCAACCGCACCGTCACGCATTGCTTCAACAGCTTGAGCAATATCTCCATACGCTGTCATCAACATAATTGGCAATTCAGGATAGCTGTCAATAACGTGATGTAGTAAACCGTACCCATCCATGCCGGGTAAGTTCACATCAGACACTACCATGTCATAATTTTGTTGCTTCAATGCCAATACAGCACCTTCAGCGCTGTATACCATGCGGCACTGATAGTTAGCCAGCATTAAGGTGTCTTCTAGGGCCTCAGCCAAGCCTTTATCATCTTCAACGACCAATAATCTTACTTCTGACATTTCAAACCCTTAAAAGAGGCAAATTTAAGCTGGCTGTCGTACCAGCTCCCTCTATACTTTCAATCCCAAATGAACCATGATGAGCCCTTGCAATGGCTTTGACAACCATTAATCCCAAACCGGTACCATGTTGTTTCGTAGTCACAAATCCCTGCTGGACATTCTCAAGTTGTTCAGGAGACATCCCCTCCCCCTGATCTTGAAAAGACAGTCTCACTTGGTCTACTAATAACTCACAATTCAAGACAACGACTTCCCCTTGCGGCTGAGCCTCAATGGCATTATTTAATAGATTCAGCAGCCCACCTAATAGGGTTTCTTTATTACATTGTATATGCCCTTGAAGCGCATCATGAGGCACTTTCGACTCAAGCTTCGCGCCTTTTTGCTCACATATCTCTTGGCAGTTTTCCAATAAATTTGAATACAAATCAGACAAGGAAACGGTTTCATCTAACTTGATATCACTACGGGAGAATATCAGCATATCCCGTATTTGGCGCTCAATATTAGTCAGTCGGTCGGCCAACTTGTTAGCAAAAGATTGACGCATCACGGGGGCCAGATCTGGCTTTTGAAGGTGCCCTGCATACAAGGTTGCCGATGCTAACGGTGTTCTAATCTGATGGGCAAGCGCAGCCACCATCCGCCCCATATTAGATAAGCGCTCATGGTGTGAGAGTTGTTTTTGCAAAAGATAAGCTTCTGTCAGATCCACTAGAATGATCAACTGACCTGGCACATTACCAAGGGAAGCTGTTTCAACTCGCACTCGCTTCCCAGACACCATAGTGACTTCGTGGCCGTCGTCTTTTTGTGGGCGAAAACTGTTCGGAACAATTTTCCCCCAAGACTGCATAACTAAAGAAGCCCCAAATAAGCTTTGCGCGACGGGGTTTTCCATTACAACTAGGCCATCACCGTTTAGCAATAGCACCCCCACTGGCATGGATGCGAAGAGCTGCTGAAATTGTGCCACCAGCACTCGATTTTTGTCTTCTTCTTGCTTTTTAGCTTGCTCAGCAAGGGCCAGTTGCTCTGATAACCGAGCGACTTCCTGCTGTAGGTCTAAATAGGATTTAGCCAACACTTCAGAGGACTCAGAAAAAGCCTGAAAGGCTGCTTTAAGTTCAGCAATTTCTTCGTCTTTGTTCACTAGAACTCCGACTTATCAATATTATAGCGACGCATTTTTTCAATCAAAGTGGTACGCTGAATCTGAAGATTTTGGGCCGCCCGGGAGACCACCCCTTGGGTTGAAACCAATGCTTGGCGAATCAACAAAGCTTCAAGATGGCGCACATGTAAATTTAAATCTACACCAGACCTTTGCGGTAAGGATCTGGCATGTTGAATGTCCCGTATTACTGCAGAAAAAGATTGTGAGCGCCAAGGTAAAGGGCACTGCCATACGTTATATCCGTCTGCAAAATTGAGTTCTGGATTAAGTGAAATGATTGGCACAAGCTCGTCTAACTCGAAGGACTCAATGGCTTTGCCTATCACCACAAAATCCGGCAACCTAAAAGCAGTAAACTGGTCACTGTGCTCTATACCAACAAATGTCAAAACACTCGACACGCTGGACATTTCTTCTTCATCTAAGCCACATAACCAAGCTTTCACATTACCACCTCATGCTTTAAATCAGGTGACACGCCATTTTCAAACGCACCACCTAACTATAATGCGAATTTTTCCTTATCTTTCAACCCCTAGCATGAGAATAGGCGCGTAAAGATTTGATCAAAAGACTCATCAGTTTGTTCGTTCTCCTGCTGCCAAGGAACCTCGCCTAAAAATGGAGCTGGCAAAACGCTTTGCAAACTAAGCAAGTTCTCTTCACGACATGACATAGGGACCGGTTGTGCATCATTCGCAATCCAACCAGCTAAGGTTAGCCCATCCCGCGCAATGGCTTCTAGGGTGAGTCTTGCATGATTTAAGCAACCCAACTTCATATTGACCACTAAGATTACAGGTAAGGCCAAAGTGATTGCCAAATCAGACATAAACTCTCTATCATTTAAAGGAACCCGCCAACCTCCTGCGCCTTCAACACAACAAAGCTCATGGGGCGTTAACATACTGCCTTTGAGCAAGCCTTCTAACCGTGAAACCGTTACCATTCGTCCCTCTTGAGCAGCGGCAATATGAGGCGCTATAGCCGCTTCTAAAACAATTGGATTCACTTGCTCATACGGCAAATTAACACTACTTGCCCGCTGAAGCTGCAAGGCATCGTCATTTACTAAACGTCCATTTTCAAGAGACGCCCCAGCGGCAACAGGTTTAAGCCCTATGGTGCGCAGTCCTGCACGATTGGCGGCGCGCAACAACCCTGAGGTAACAAAGGTTTTTCCAGCATCCGTATCGGTGCCGGCAATAAAGAAACGTTTTTTCATCTATCCCCTTAACTCTTATATGCTACAACAAACGATACCTGATAACTCAGCGGCACCCCTTGTTGGCTTTTTTGCTTGGCGTACTGCTGTAAAAAGCGACGCCATTTGCCTGGCGCTAAAGCGCTATCACCCCTTTTCCCAACAAGACTCGCCCCCACTTTTGTTAAAGAGTGAATGGCTTTTTCTGGTGAATTAAACCACATAGTAACCGTATCTAAGCGTTGCTCACGAATGTCAAAACCAGCCAAACACACAGCTTTTAATAGATTGTCGTGACTTACATAATGATGAATGTGAGATTGCTCATCCACACCTTGCCACGCCTCTTGTATTTCTGGCATAGACCCCTGTGACAAAGTCGCAAATACTAAAAAGCCCTTATCGTCCAGAACACGATACAGCTCAGAAAATACATCATTTAAAGACAAGCACCACTGCAACGCTAGACTTGAGAATACCAAAGAGGTCACTTTGTTTGGAAACGGGAGCTTTTCCATATCCGCGCAAACATAATTCACATTTGACTCAAAGGAAAATTCAGCCCTTGCTTGCTCTATCATTCTTGACGACAAATCAAGTGCGGTAAGCGTCTGTGCACGTTGAGACAAAACCCCAATGGCTTGCCCTGTTCCCGTCCCTACATCAAGGGCGCTTGAAAAATATTGTTCTGGAATGAGATTAAATAAGGATTGCAGCACTTCTTGTTGAAATAAACCGTACTCATCATATGTCATTGCTGCACGATCAAAGCGCTTCGCCACTTGGCGCTTATAACCAATTGTTGATGTATTATCCTGGATGGGCATTAACAAACTTCTCTACTTCTTGATAACACAATGTTTCATGCTCTATAAACGCTTGATGCGCACAAGCTTCCACCACACGCAGTGTCATTTGCTCGTTTTGACAGCTTAAATCCATTAGCCCCTGGGGGTTCACCAAAGCATCATCCTCTCCGATAATATGAAGATTAGGCACATTTAAAACCCGCATTTCACGACGCACATCTAAAGATTTTAACAGCCTTAAGCCACCATTTAATGCAGATGAGTTAAGCCGCTCTGGCGGACACTGGGCCGCTAACAACTTAATCAACTCTCTGGTGTTCTGAGCTCCTTTCGCCTGCAAACCCCAAAAACGCTTTAATCCCATGATAGGAGAACTCTCTATTAAACTCGCAAACTGATCGAACTCAGCCTCTAACATGCCATATGGCCAACTATCGCGCTGAACAAAGCTTGGGGAGCTGGCAAAAGTAACCAGACCTTTAACACAGCTCGAACGTCGAGCTGCAATATAAGTGGCGATCATGCCCCCTAAAGACCAGCCAAACCACCAAGCATTTTTTGGTGCAGCCTCTATAAACTGCTCACTCAATGCATCAATATCATAGTTCATACCAGTTCTTGAACGATCTATCCAAGCTTCGGTTTGAGAAATGCCTGGCAAACTAGCTAACACAACATAAAACTTTTCACTTAATCGCTTAGCAAAAGGACGCATTACTTCTTTGGGCATGCCCCATCCGCTCAACATAAAAATGGCTGGCTGGTCAATATTTCCAAATTGCTCTGTTTCAATGCGCTTACGCATGGCTGCCCTCAATAGACTCAGTTATAGATTGCCAAAGAGTTTAACACTTGCTCCAAGGAATCGCCTAACAGGTCAATATCTTGCAAACTATGATCTGCACTCAGGGTTATTCGTAATCGAGCAGTATCAGCAGGTACGGTAGGAGGGCGAATGGCCGTACACCACACACCTAATTCTTTCAGTTGATCACTCATATCTAATGCTGCTTGCGCCCCCCCCACCAAGACAGGCTGAATAGCGGTAGTCGATTCAATTAGTTCTAATGACATACCTTGCATACGCTTTTGAAAGTAAGCAATGTTACTTCGCAATTGCTGCCGCCTTTGCCTGCCTTCATCAGATTGAATTAGTTTGAGCGACGCTAAGGTTGCTGCCGCCATCGCGGGAGACATAGACGTGGTATAAATGTAAGGACGTGCAAATTGGGTTAAATACTCTGCACAGGTATTATTTGTCGCAACAAACGCGCCTGCTGTACCAAAGGCTTTTCCAAAAGTGCCCACGAGAAGCGGAATGTGCTCACTAGAGAGCCCACATACTTCCATACTTCCTCTACCTGACTCCCCCAGACACCCTAGCCCGTGGGCATCATCCACCATCAGAAGCCAATCCTGTGCAGACGACAAAGAAGCCAAACCGGCTAATGGTGCAAGATCACCATCCATACTAAATACACCATCGCTAACCAGTAGGCCCGGCTGCGATTGCTTTGCCAGTAGCTTACTGGCACTTTCCAGATCACTGTGCAAATAACGTCTCACGGCAGCACCAGCCAACTTCGCTCCATCGATAAGCGAGGCATGATTAAGCTTATCTTGAATCACTGGCCTATGTTTATCTGCTAAGGCAGAAATCACAGCCAAATTCGCCATGTATCCGGTACTAAACAAGATGACACGCTCATACCCCAACCAATCAGCCAGAGCTTCTTCTAGCGCCTGATGAATTGACAGGTGCCCGCAAACAAGGTGCGAAGCACCGCCACCAACACCGTGATCTTGCGCCCCTTTTTGTAAAGCCTTAATGATTCTTGGGTGATTGGCTAAGCCCAAGTAGTCATTTGAACAAAACGCCAAATAGTCACGTTGAGCGATATTAATTCGTGTTTGCTGTGGAGTTTGTAAGGTAACAGTCTGACGCAATAAGCCTTGCTCCTCTCTTTGCTGCAAGGCTTGCGTCATCCAATCAGGCGAATTAGGCATTGGCATCGTAGAAAAGCTTAGCCTCTTCTTGCCGCACGGCTTGCGCAGCAATAGCGTCTACAACAGCCTCGTCAGAATGCTCTTCACGCTTTTCTGGGGCAATACCCAGTTTGGCGAATAATGCCATGTCTTTATCCGCTTCTGGGTTGCCTGTTGTCAGTAATTTCTCACCGTAGAAAATAGAATTCGCCCCAGCCATAAAACATAGAGCTTGAGTTTGCTCATTCATTCCTTGGCGGCCCGCAGACAAGCGAACATGAGATTTCGGCATCAAAATACGTGCAACCGCAATAGTGCGAATAAAGTCAAAGGTATCCAGATCGTCTACGTTTTCAAGAGGGGTCCCTTCAACTTTAACTAGCATATTAATAGGCACACTCTCTGGATGAGGCTGCATTTGCGACAATTGACGTAGCAAGCCTACTCGATCTTTCTCTTCTTCACCCATTCCCATAATACCGCCACAACATAGCTTAATCCCTGAATCGCGGACGCGGGACAAAGTATCCAGTCTATCCTGGTAACTGCGGGTAGTGATGATGCTGTCGTAAAACTCGGCTGAGGTATCTAGATTATGATTGTAATAATCCAGCCCCACATCGGATAGTTGTTTAGCTTGATCATCATTTAGCGTACCAAGTGTGACACAAGACTCTAAACCTAATGATTTAACACCCTTAATCATTTCTAGTACGTAAGGAAAATCTTTTTGAGAGGGGTGTTTCCACGCCGCCCCCATACAGAACCGAGTCGCCCCTTTGTCTTTTGCTAAACTGGCTTCTTCTAGCACCTTTTGCACTTCCATGAGCTTTTCTTTCTCTAGCTCAGTGTTGTAATGGCCACTTTGAGGACAGTATTTACAATCCTCAGGGCACGCACCTGTTTTTATAGAAAGAAGCGTACTAACCTGAACTTCATTAGCTGTGAAGTTCTCACGATGAACCGCTTGAGCTCGAAACATCAGGTCCATAAAAGGCAGATTAAAAAGCGCTTTAACTTCATCGTGAGTCCAATCAAAGCGCGGTTCAAAGTTAATTTGTGACATATTTCCCTCAATCCATCAATGCAAGGATGCAATACTAATGAACTGGAGAAAACTGTCAACCTCATTAAATAAGTCGGTTTACAAAAGAACATTAATTAATCAGTGCTATATTTGCCAGCAAATCAGCCAAAATAGTCTATGTCAACACTGCTTAAACAGCCTAATACGCAACACTCTTTGCTGCCCCACCTGCAAAGAGCCCAGCACTCAGCATAGCAACCTTTGCGGACGTTGCCAGACTGACACACCTTTATTCGATTACTGCTGTGCCCCTTATCAATTTGACGGCCTAATCAAAAAACTACTGCACGATTGCAAATTCCATCAGAAATGGCATTTCATTGAGCCTTTAATTTATGCTTTTAGCCAACAACTCTGGAAAGAGTATCAGACGCGTAGCTGGCCAGAAGAGCTTATATACGTCCCCAGCCATACTAAACGACTAAGAGAACGGGGATTTTGTCTAACAAGAACCATGAGTCAGACTCTGCATCAAACCCTTACTCAAATGGGCGCAACTCGGTTATTGATTCCACTCCGCTCACCAATTAAAAAAGTCCTCCACACCCAAGAGCAACACAAACTTTCTAGAAAGGAACGACTCCTTCAACCTATTAATCCATATCAGGTTATAAAACCTGTTGCCCAGCACATCGCTCTTTTTGATGATGTAATGACAACCGGCAGTACACTCAACAGCTGCATTCAGGTTCTAAGGAAAGCTGGCGCAAAGCGCATTGACGTTTGGGTAATTGCACGAACCCCAGCAAAATAATCTTTGTAGCTAGTCAATGACATACACATTGTTTAGTATCTGCCCTTATTTAATTCTGAGAAATAGCCACATGACACAGCAAGACTATGTTGAATTAGACAAACAACTTCTCTGGCACCCCTACACCTCCATGAGCCACCCGACCCCTCACTTTTTAGTAGAAAGAGCTGAAGGGTGCCACATACACTTAGCGGATGGCCGCACTCTTATTGATGGTATGTCCTCTTGGTGGAGCGTGATTCACGGTTACAACCACCCTGTTATCAATTCGGCTGTCAACCAACAAGTAGAGCAATTTGCTCACGTCATGTTTGGGGGCCTTACTCACAAGCCAGCCATTGAGCTAGCCGAAAAACTCATTCGCATGACCCCTAATAACCTAACCAGAGTGTTTTTTTCTGATTCTGGTTCAGTGTCCGTAGAAGTTGCCCTGAAAATGGCCATTCAATATTGGCACAATCAAGGTAAAGAACAGAAAAAGCATTTTGTGACGCCCAAAAGCGGTTATCACGGCGACACGTTTGCCGCAATGTCCGTATGCGATCCTGAAAATGGTATGCACAGTTTATTCACTGGCACCCTTACCCAACAGTATTTCGTCTCACCCCCACCACTAGGCTTTGATTCTGAGTTAGACAAAAACTATTTGACTGAAATACGTGAGGTATTTTCTAAGCACCATAGCCAGATTGCTGGTTTTATTATCGAACCCGTTGTACAGAATGCAGGAGGGATGAGGTTCTACAATCCTGGCTACCTAGATGCCCTACGAGCGCTCTGTGACGAGTTTGATATCTTATTGATCTTTGATGAAATAGCCACCGGCTTTGGCCGGACAGGCAAGCTTTTTGCTACCGACCATTGCCAAATTTCACCTGACATCATGTGCCTAGGCAAGGCCCTAACAGGAGGCTATATGACGCTTGCTGCGACCTTAGCCAGTGACAAGGTCGCTTTAGGCATTAGCGACAAAGGCGGTGTTTTTATGCATGGCCCCACTTTCATGGCCAATCCAACTGCCTGCGCTGCAGCCAACGCAAGCCTTGACCTACTAGAGCAATGGGATATAACACAACACATTGGCCAACTACAAAACTGGATGCAACAAGCCCTAGCTCCCTGTGCTGAGTTAAAAAGTGTAAAAGAAGTTCGCTGCCTAGGCGCGATTGGGGTAGTAGAATTACATGAAGCAGTCAACCAGCATGAAATTCAGCCTAAATTTGTTGAACAAGGAGTGTGGGTGAGACCGTTTGGCAAACTTATTTACCTAATGCCACCTTATATCATCAAGCAAGAGCAGATAGACAGCCTTGGGCAAGCCATTTATCAGGTAGCCCGTGAATTAACTTAAATCACTCGCCCTTCAAGCACAGTTTGGAGGGCGTAGCTTATTACTAGGATTTCATGCGCTCCGCGAGATTTCCTTGCTCATAAGCCTCTTCTTCAATATGAGAAATATTGGTTACTATGCCCTGAGCCTTTTCAATACTGCTTAAGCTGAGGGCATCTACCTCAGCCATTTTTTCATTGAGATTGCCTGCAACACTTGCCTGCTCTTCAGTAGACACATTAATTTGAGCCGTCATATCAACAATATTCTGTATGGCCTGCTCGATATCACTCATTTTTTCAGCCACTTGATTCACTCTATCTACACCATCTTGAGCAACAATAGCCCCTTTATCGATGGTTTCGCTTACATTAGTGGTTTTTTCCTTTAGCTCTTCCGTCATTTTGTTAATATTTTGGGTTGCATTCTGAGTGCGAATCGCCAGAGCTCTCACCTCATCAGCCACCACCGCAAAGCCTCGTCCGGCTTCACCTGCACGAGCCGATTCAATTGCCGCATTAAGAGCCAATAGGTTGGTTTGCTCTGCAATATCACTAATGGAATTGACCATCTCATTAATACTGTCACTTCGCTCTGCTAAAGCCGCGACTACAGTCTTTGCATCCGCAACTTCTTGATAAACCTGACGAATAGTTGCCCCTGTTTCTTCCGCTAAAGCACGGCTTTCACGAGATACCTGGCCTGCAGACTCCGTAGAAGACACAGCTACCTGAACATGACTGGACACGTCATTCACACTAGACAACAACTGACTACTCGCCGCCACAACATTCTCAAACGTGGCTCTCTGCTTATTAAAATTCGATAAATTTGATGTCACATGATTCTTCGCTTGAGTAGCACGCAGTCGCAATTGCTGGGCACCTTCTTTTAGCCTATAACGAAAGGTGTTCGATGCTGCTTCACGATGAATTTGTGCGAATTTTATCGCAGCATTTGGCCCCACTTCACCACAATATAAGTACTGTCCAATTGGATTGTGAGCTTCTTCAGGCAATGACGTAAGCACCTGACGAGTCGACTTTTGTTGCACATAACTTATTAATGCCCCCAACAAAGCAATACATGGGCCAATAAATTGCAAAGCCCGGTATTCAGAAAACAAACTTGTTATGGCCAGTAGTAGCAACACCATCACCATTAGCCAGGAGGTATTAGACAACAGTGAAGTCACTTTACTCACCCAAGGTAATAGGGTCTTACCTTGATTAAGTCTGTCATAGACCTCTTGTGCATGCTGTTTTTCAGCCTCAGCTAGCTTTCGTCTTACGGACTCATAACCAATGACCTTGCCATTATCAAGCAAAGGACTCACATGGGCACTTACCCAGTAGTGGTCACCGTTTTCACAGCGGTTTTTAACCAACCCCATCCAGCTTTTACCCTGCTTTAAATTTCCCCACATATCAGCAAAGACAGATGGGGGAACGTCAGGGTGGCGAATAATATTATGGGCTGAACCTATCAGTGACTCTCGTGAATAACCTGCCACCTCACAAAACCAATCATTTACAAAAGTAATGCGCCCTTTCGTATCCGTACTCGACACCAAAACATAATGATCAGGAAAATCGTTTTCTTTATTTGTCACCGGCATCTTACGCATATTCTCTTTTGTCCTTCAAAGCAGCATTAAAAAAAACCAATACCAACATAATATTACATAAAATCTTACAAAACCTTAATCTTCGTCAAAGTCTTGGTAAGCATCTGGTGCTAGATCCTCAAAACGCGTGTACTTACCTACAAAGGACAATCGACAGGTTCCAATCGGGCCATTACGTTGTTTACCAATAATGATTTCCGCAATACCCTTATATTTGGTGTCCTCGTTATACACTTCGTCACGATACACAAACGAGATAACATCGGCATCCTGCTCTATCGCTCCAGACTCACGCAAATCTGAGTTTACCGGGCGTTTATTGGGCCTATTTTCCAAACTTCGGTTTAGCTGAGATAGCGCCACCATAGGACACTCCATTTCTTTGGCAATGGCTTTTAAGGACCGTGAGATTTCAGAAATCTCATTTGTCCTGCCTTCACTAAAACCTGGAATCTGCATCAACTGAAGGTAATCCACCATTATCAGCGCCACACCATCGTGCTCACGAGCAATACGACGAACTCTAGAGCGCATCTCTGTAGGGCTAATGCCACCAGTATCATCGATGAACAGCTTGCGGTCTTTCAGCATCTTCACCGCCGACATCAACTTATCCCAGTCTTCTTGAATAAGCTGCCCTGAGCGCATGCGAGTTTGGTCAATCTTGCCAAGGGACGAAAGCATACGCATCATCAACTGCTCTGCAGGCATTTCCAGACTGAATACTATAACTGGCTTATCGCTGATCATAGCGGCGTTTTCTACCAAGTTCATGGCGAAGGTGGTTTTACCCATTGAAGGACGCCCTGCCACAATAATAAGATCGGATGGCTGCAACCCTGCTGTCATGGCATCCAGGTCTGTAAAGCCTGTACTTAAGCCTGTAATCGCACCATCTTGATGATAAAGTTCATCAATCTTATCAACGGTTTTACTCAGGATGTCTGCGGCAATACGAGGGCCGCCTTTCTTCTCTCCACCTTCCGCTATCTGAAAGATTTTTCGTTCCGCTTCATCCAACACTTCTGCGGCGGTCATACCCTCAGGATGGAAAGCTCGAGCAGAGATATCGTTTGTTGTCGTAATCAAGCTGCGCAAAATAGAGCGCTCTCTAACAATATCAGCGTACGCTGCTATATTAGCGGTACTGGGCGTAGATTCTGCTATTTCAATAAGGTAGGCCATACCGCCGATAGATTCTAGATCACCGCGCTTGTCTAATAGTTCACCTATTGTTACTACATCCGCAGGCTCTGACTCGTCAGCAAGACGGGCAATAACAGCAAAGATCATCTTATGCTCAGGACGGTAAAAATGATCAGCAAGAACAATTTCCGATACTTTTTCCCAAGCGGCAGGGTCCAGCATCAAACCACCGATAACAGAACGCTCGGCTTCTATGGAGTATGGTGGCAACTTAATAGACGCGACACTAGAATCATCTGATTGCACAAATTTATCCTTTAGATGTGACAAGAAAACAAGGCGAGTAGCTTAGCACGCCCATAAAAAAAGGGCATCTTGCAAACAAGACACCCTTTTTTAATAAGATCAAAAATCTTATTTAATTACTCAGCAACAACAGACAAAGTTACTGTTACAACAACTTCAGCGTGTAGTTGAATATCAACTTCAAAAGAGCCTGTTTGACGGATCGCACCCTCAGGAAGACGAACATCAGCTTTAGACACTTCTACTTCTGTAGAAATTGCTTCAGCAATGTCACGAGTACCGATAGAACCGAATAGCTTACCTTCGTCACCAGCGTTCGCTGTAATAGTGAAAGTTTTGCCTTCAAGCGCTTCTGCACGAGCTGTCGCAGCCGCTTTACGCTCGTTTGCTTGAGCTTCTAGTTCAGCACGGCGCTCTTCAAAGCTAGCCAAGTTAGATTTTGTAGCCATTACAGCTTTTTTGTTTGGAATCAAAAAGTTACGAGCAAAGCCTGGTTTAACGATTACAACGTCACCAATTCCGCCTAGCTTGTTTACTTTGTCGAGTAGAATAACTTCCATCTCGATCACCTCTAATTATTAACCATTACTTGAGCCGGACGGCTTATCTTGGATTCGTTTGCGAATATCAACAAAGCTATCAATTACACATAAGGTAATTAAAGCATTTACAAAATATACGTTTAATACGAAAAATCCCAATAGATAAAACGCAATAAGTCCAGCAATCCCAATTCTTTTCTTTGCTAGAATACCATGCACCAGCGCTAAACCTGGTAGTACCAAGGCCGGTACAGCAGCTTGAGCAAGCACAGACATACGTCCCTCTACACTCTCACCAATGAGCAACATAGCCCCAAGTACCAAAACAAATGCCACTGGCATTCGTAACTGATGAAACTCTGAACGCAAACCACCTGGATTATAAAGTGCGGCCTGCCACTTTCTCGCTAAAAATAACGAGCCGACTGCTGAAACCACCTGAATGGTTGAAACTGCAATCACAGCCTGATCTAAAATCAAGCTTCTTTCTGGCACACTTGCTCCTTCTGACGTCAAAACCTGCATAATTAAGTCTACAATAAGACCTAACATGTCAGACATCAGCAGAGGCTGCACAAGGGTACTGAAAACAACTAAACCGCTGCCAGCCAGTAACACCCAACTCCAAGACATTGTTGCTCTAAGCAAATAGCTCAACAAGGCCACATTCAGCAACACCATTAACGCGGTTGCATCACCTTGGAGATTCCACATGACTAATGCAGGCAGACACCCCCAAGCTAATACCGGTATTCCTTCTTTTACACCTTTACGAAGCACCACCAAACCAAGAATGGCAGCAGCAAGCCAAAACAACATAGGAATGATACTGAACACAGCAACGCCAATGACGGCATTTCGTGGTTTCTTCATCACCCAATTTGCAAGACTGCTCATATTGGTACTTCGATCCGCAACTTAATTAAAGTGGCTATCAGTGTAAGGAAGTAAAGCAATGTAGCGAGCGCGTTTGATTGCAGTCGCTAGCTGACGCTGGTAACGAGCCTTAGTGCCAGTAATACGGCTAGGTACAATTTTACCAGTTTCAGTGATGTAACCTTTTAGTGTTTCTAGATCTTTGTAATCGATCTCTTTAACGCCTTCTGCAGTGAAACGGCAGAACTTACGACGACGGAAAAAACGAGCCATGAGTATCTCCTAATTCAAATAAATTAATCTTCAGATTGTTCTGCAACTTCTTCAGTAGCAGTTTCGTTGTTACGCTCTTCACGCTGAGGAGCTGAACGACGGTCTTCACGACCTTCAGAAGCTTTGATTGGAGAAACGTCAGTTACCGCATCTTTACGACGGATCACCATGTTACGGATGATGGCATCGTTGTAGCGGAAAGTGTCGTTTAATTCAGACAAAACACTTTCTGAACACTCAACGTTCATAAGAACGTAGTGTGCTTTGTGAATTTTGTTAATTGGGTAAGCTAGTTGACGACGGCCCCAATCTTCTAGACGGTGAACTTGACCACCATCTTCAGTGATTAGGTTAGTGTAACGCTCAACCATTGCTGGTACTTGTTCGCTTTGATCTGGGTGAACCAGAAAGACGATTTCATAATGACGCATTTAAGCTCTCCTTATGGGTTCTTAGTCTCCACACTTCCCCTGTTAAAAAGCTGTGAGACAAGGAGTATTGATTTACAGGGAGGCGTATTATACAGCAGGTTTGAACAATTTGTAAACGATCCTTTTACCTTCTCGTAAAGAAACAAAGCAACATACTTTTTGGATTTTTTGTTTTACAGTTCGCTAGTAAAGTCGCTAAAATCTTCACACATCATTACATGGATATTACGAAGAGTTTGTTATGACAAATACCAAG
Source organism: Marinomonas epiphytica (assembly GCF_054780655.1). Lineage (NCBI taxonomy): Bacteria > Pseudomonadati > Pseudomonadota > Gammaproteobacteria > Oceanospirillales > Oceanospirillaceae > Marinomonas > Marinomonas epiphytica. Next base: position 274,079 of record NZ_BAAGVX010000026.1, on the reverse strand, counting down.
ACAAGAATGTCCCTTTTACTTATTCTGAGCCTTCCAACTCTCGCTCAGGCTCAGGGCAGCTTTGGTTTAGCTGGCGCTTATTCCCAAAGCATTTATCGAGGTATTGATACCGCCAACAAACTCCTCCCTAATATTGCTTACAGCAGCGACCGATTTTTCTTTAAATTCCCAGAAGTTGGCTATCAATTACTACCAAATAATGGATTACAAAGTTTATCTGCTGGGGTAAGGTACGACATGTCAGGGTTTGAAGCAGATGACTCAGACAATGTCGACATGAAGATGCTAGACGACCGAGACCCTAGTGTCATGGCATTCCTAGCCTATCGCTTAGGGCCCATTTCCACTAAACTCGCCCAAGACGTTAGTGGTGAACATGAGGGGTATTTTGCCCAAATATCTTTAGGCTACCCTATCCCTATTGGAAATTGGCAGCTTATTCCATCTGTTTCATATCGCTATAACAGTGAAAAATTAAGCAACCATCTGTTTGGTGTGAGTGCGGCAGAGTCTGCTCGAGTCGGTGGACGTATCGCTGCTTATAATCCACCTTCTACTAGTGTTACTTCCTTTGGCTTAAGAGCAATCTACCCGATTAATGATCAACTTAGTGTTTTCAGCTCCGTCAGACAAAACCAATATGACAAAGATGTCTTAAACAGCCCAATAGTTTCTGACAATAAGGCCACGACATTTATGGCCGGCTTTAACTATCGTTTTTAACGCCTTTGAAAAGAAAGGATCCCTCTTATGGCATCACTGTCTAATAACACCTTAGCATTGCTGCTTGGGTTAGGCGCCGTATTACTCTGGTCGACCGTAGCAACTGCTTTCTCCATCTCTCTCGATTACCTATCGCCAGCACAGCTATTACTGATTGCCAGCGTGATTTCTGCCACGTTTCTATCAGCTATCGTGCTCTATCAAGGTCAATTTACACTACTCTTACAGCACGCCAAACAATCTTGGAAAAGTTCACTGTTATTTGGGACGATTAATCCTCTTATTTACTATTTAGTGTTGCTGCAAGCCTACGACATGCTTCCCGCTCAAGAGGCGCAGGCCATCAATTACACTTGGGCAATCGTGCTCAGCTTTATGGCTGTGCCAATATTAAAGCAGCGTTTAAAAATTACCGATTACATAGCCGCCGCAGCTTGCTATTTTGGTGTGCTCTTTATTGCCACAAGAGGCGCAATTAGCAGCTTAGAATTTTCTAACTTGACTGGTGTAGGCTGTGCGTTGTTAAGCACCATTATCTGGGCTTGTTATTGGCTTTTTAACACTAAAGACACTCGCCCTAGTATTATTGGCTTAACGCTGAACTTTCTTTTTGCCCTACCGTTTATTTTCCTCTATGCCGCATGGCATGGAGAATTAACTAACTGGCATCTAACGGGTGTATTAGGAGCGGCCTATATCGGCCTTTTTGAAATGGGGCTCAGTTTTGTTTTATGGAATGCGGCGCTTAAATTGACTAGCAAAGCCAGTCAGGTCGCGAATTTGATCTTTTTATCACCTCTACTTTCCATTGTTTGGCTCTCGCAAATAGCCGATGAGCCTATATTAACTTCCACATTGATCGGCCTCGCCTGTATTTTATTTGGCCTGTTAGTGCAAAACCTAGCAAAAAAGTCTTAATTTAAGGAAGAATATGCCTGCTTTTATTTACCTGTTACTCCCCGTCCTATTTTGGTCGGGTAATTATGTGCTCGGCAGAATGACAGTATCTAACGGCATTGACCCTTACACTATTTCTTTTCTGCGCTGGAGCCTCGCCTGCCTTATCATTCTCCCTTTTGCTTATCAAAAATTGTGGCGTGAGCACCAACTCATCAGGAAAAACTTTCCTTTATTAGTCCTGTTTGGCTGGCTGGGCATCTGTAACTACAATTTATTCTTGTACATTGGGCTCACCTCCACCAGCGTCACCAATGCCGTACTACTGAATTCCATTATGCCAATCATCATACTCATTACGGCGCGCATTTTACTCGGTAATAAAACTTCAGCCTTACAAAATGTCGGCATTCTTATCTCGACTTTAGGAGCCATTGTCATTGTCAGTCGCGGCAGTTTTGATACGTTTTTACACCTTACTTTTTCGCGAGGCGATCTCTGGATCATAACCGCGGCACTGAGCTGGGCTATATACTCCGTTCTCATTGCCAAACGACCAAAGCAAATGAGTTTAATGGGGTTCTTTGCTAGCACCGCACTCATTGGCACCGCCTTTCAAGCGCCCTTATTCTTTATTTTTGGCAGCACTCAGTTAGGAAGTCTGACTCAGGCAAACTGGGGAAGCATTATTTATATGGCCATTTTTGCTTCTATCGGCTCTTTCCTATGCTGGAATACAGGGGTTCAAAAACTGGGCGCAGCGATGGCAGGACATTTTATTCACCTAATGCCAGTATTTAGCATTGGCCTATCAATTATATTTTTGTCAGAGCGGTTATTCCCGTTTCACTTGGCGGGCATCGCGTTGATTTTTAGTGGCATCTTTGTAGCAACTTATCTCAATCAAAAACGCTTGGCTAAAGGGCTTTAGCCCTTCACCAAGCGCGCACTGATTAAAATGCTAACAAAAATACATATCATGCCTATACAAGCATAAAAATCCGGCACATGCCCCCAAATTAGCCAGCCCCAGACACCACTGAATACGACCCCAATATAACTTACAGGGGAGATCAAGCTAGCAGGGGCAAAAGTGTAAGCTTTATTGTACCAATACATCCCCACATAAAGAGTAAGCGCCACCGTCAGCATTAAGGGCCATTGCTCCATAGGCAACATCAAACTATCGCCTTGCCCCCAAGCCAGCAAAAGGGATAACCCACAGGATATGGAAAAGTAAACCAACAAAGTCTCTCGGCCAGACACTTGATGAGATAACATACGAGTTGTCACCATAGACACAGACAAGCCCAATGCAGACAAAAAACCAACCAAATGCCAAGGGTTCACATGGTTTGGTGTTGGCCGAATAATCAATGCCACCCCAACAAAGCCAATAACCAACGGCAGCCAACGCCGGGGCGGAATAACAATCTTATGCATCAGCCAAACGACGAAAGGAACACATAAAGGAGCACAGGTACGCAACAGTGAAGCTTCCACTAAAGGAATATGATTCAAGGACCAATAATAAAATAAAAAGCCTGCAAAACCGCCACCACTTCTCAGTAAGTGCACTTGCCAAACCGACCAAGGTCGTCGCTGCCAGTGCCCTTTCATTTGCGGAAGCAGAATCAATGAACAGATTAAACTTTGCCAAAATACGACAGCACTAACGGCCACTTGGGTCTGCAATTGTTTTGCAGACAAGGCGGTAATCGACATAACAAAGGCATAGGCAAGGGTTAATACAATACCCTTCCTAATTACTGATGAGCCATCCATAGACATTTACCTTTATCAATTATCTAGACTATTAGAACCTAAATAGTCTTGCAAAACGGGCGTTACCTTACTTGACTCAAGCACTTCGACCCTATCATGTAATACAACTTTACCCTGACGAATTAGCAGAAACCTGCCACCCACCAGCCGCGCTTCTTGGGGCAGATGAGACACCAGGAGCGTGGTCAGTTGATATTCTTCTGTCACCTTCTTAATTAGCAACAGCATTTCTTGCCTTAATGCTGGGTCCAGAGCACTAAAAGGTTCATCTAATAGCAAAATAGGTTGCTCACGAACCAACACCCGAGCAATGGCAACTCTTTGCGCTTGCCCGCCAGATAGTGCCTGTGGAAAAGCATTTTGTTTATTCACAAGCTGAGTCTGCTCAAGTGCCCAGCTGACTTTTTGCTTCTGCTCAGTACTCAAACGTAAGTTTGCCGATAAACCAACGGCCACATTCTGCCAGACCGTTAATTGAGGAAAGAGGTTGTCACTTTGAAACAGAGTGGAAATAGGCCTTTCATAGGGAGCCTGTGAGAGCAAAGAAAGGCCATAATAGTTGAGCACTCCTTTACCCTGCAAGAACCCACCTATAAGCTGCAACAAGGTACTTTTACCTTCCCCACTGCCACCCAATAAAGTGGTAATACCAGGCTCCAATGTCACCTGATAGTGAGCCTCAAAGGCTGCCCAATTATAACTAAGATCAATGGACAACATGGTTTTTTCCTCCTACAAGGCGCACAGTAGTACAAAACAGCAACAAACATAGAGAAATCAAAACCACCGCCACACAAGCTCCTTCTTCTAGTCGATAAGAGCCAATTAATTGAAACAAATACAGAGGTAATGACTGCAAATTCTGGCTACCAAATAAGGCAATAGCCCCCATGTCCCCAAGTGATAACAATAAAGCATAAGCAAACGCCTGTGCGACACTGGTACGCACTAGCGGCCATTCAAGACACCACCGAGACCATCCTGTAATACCCAGGCTAATGTAAAGAGTGCGAAAACGTTTTTCCTGCTGATATATCACTGGCATTAGTGCTCGCATAACAAAGGGTAAAGCCATAACCGCATTCACCCAAACCACGACCCAATAGCCAGAAGACAAGCCGTAACCCAATTCTCTTAGCCATAGAAATAAGCCAGTGGCAATCACAATACCTGGCACCATTAAAATTAAATTACTCAGATGTTCCAGCTGATTAGGTAAAAAGCTTAACCGCCCCCTTTCTGAGCAATATCGAGCCAGTACAGCAAAACTCATGGCAATCAACAAACTAAGCAGAGCAGCAGGAAAGGCAATTTTAATGGAGACCCAAACAGCTTGCCAAAGGCCAGAGCTCAATAAGGTGTCAAAAAACTTAGGCGAAAAAACAGGCTCAAAGATTGCAATAAAAGGAGGAATAACTAATAAGAGCATCACACCAAATGCCAAGCCATCCACACTTCTGGCAAGGTAACTGTCTTTCACTGGGTAATATCTGGCTGCTAACAAACTCGTATCTTGGTGCCTAAGGCCTGCCAACCTGTACACCAGTACCGCGAAAAGCGTGCAGATTAATACTTGCAACACAGCAAGAAAGCTCGCCTTGCCAAGGTCAAACTCAAACCTGAGTGCTTGATATATGGCCACTTCTAAAGTGCTGGATTTGGGCCCACCCCCTAAAGATAAGACCACAGCAAAGCTAGAAAAACACAACATAAAGGTTAAAACAAAGGTCCCTGGCAAGACTTTTTTTAGGTAATGCCATTCAATTAACCGAAAAGATTGCCAACGATTAAACCCCAACTGAGACGCCTGACGCCACTGACCAACAGGAACCAAGCCATATCCTTGTAGCAACAATCTGGCCGCCAAAGGCATGTTTAAAAACACATGCGCCAGCAAAATTCCAAATAGGCCATAAAGAGGCACTTCGATCCCCAATAACTGATTAAGCCAGCCTGTCCGACCATACACGACCACTAAACCAAGAATGGCCACTATAGTCGGAACCACCATGGAAATAGCAAACAACTGTAATAGCCAAGCTTTTCCCCAAATTTGTCTGTGAGCGAGACAAGACACAACAGGAATAGCCACGAGAATACTGATCACACTGCTTAATAAGGCCTGCCAAAGTGAAAAGCGAATAACGCGCCATAAATAAGGCTCAGACAGGTATTCTAGCCACTGGCTAAATTCCGAGTAACGCAAAAGGGCAGCCAAACTGGCTGCCCCAACAATCACAAAACACAGCACTCCAAGGCTGGCTGGCAAGAGATGCCACCGAGCCTTGAAGGAACTCAATGCGCAATTAACGTGTCGTTGCATCGAGCCACTCGTTCACCCACGCTTTACGCTTTTTCGCCACTTGCTCTTGAGGAAGCAAAACTTGCTTGTCCACGGCTAGTGCCGGTGCAAATACTGCTGGCAATGGCTCTTTTGGAGAGACCACTGGAAGCATCCAGTTACCTGTTGGTATTTCAGACTGGAAACCTGGGCTCAAGATGAACGCCATAAATTGCTTAGCCAGCTCAGGCTGTTTAGAGCTCTTTAGCATAGCGGCCACTTCCACCTGTGGATAATAGCCTTCTGAAGCTGGCGCTGCCTTGTACTTAGTTTCCCCTTCGGCAACAACATGATAAGCAGGCGATGTGGTATAACTTAGAACAACATCAGCCTCACCTTTTAAGAACAGACTGTAGCCTTCATACCACCCTTTGGTCACAGTAACTGTATGAGAAGCGAGTTTTTCCCAGGCTTGGGGTGCCTGATCACCATAAACCGCCTTCATCCATAGCAACAAGCCTAAGCCGGGGGTACTGGTTCTTGGATCTTGGTAAATCACTTTTAGCTCTTGATTCTCAACCACTTCTTGCAAACTTGTTGGTGGCTCAGCTAAGGTTTCAGAATTATAAATAAACGCGAAATGTCCGTGGTCGAAAGGCACAAACTCCTCATCTGACCAACCACCAGCAAGCGTTACCGCCGACGTATCTACGGCATGCTTTGCTAACAAACCGCTTTGGGAAGCGGTCTGCATAAGGTTCAGGTCTAAGCCTAATAGAACATCCGCTTCACTGCTTTTACCTTCTAACTGCACACGGGACAAAATACCCACAGAAGAATCTAAGGCAATAAAGTTCACCTCGCAGTCACACTCAGCCTCAAAATTGGCTTTAATTTTTGGACCAGGCCCCCAGTCAGCCGCAAAAGAGTCATAAGTGTAAACATTTAAGGTATTGGCTACTAAGTTAGCACTGGCAAGGGCAGCTACAATGGCCACAATAGAGTTTTTCAAAGAAGGTATCACGGTGTCGCTCCTATATATAAAAAAGCGGCGCTCGGGAAAGACACAAGGTAGTTAACCAACTTGTCATCTCGATTCCTACGCCAGCACAATCTGGATCAGGTTCAATGGGTTAGCCGATAACGACCTCTCAGCGTTAGAAGAAAACTAGTTTTCTTCAAAGCACCCCATGAGATAGTGAAACGCTATTGTAAAGACTCCCTTAGAGCTTGTCTATTTGCGCTAAAGTTCGCGCCACGGCCCCTTGATTTTGCCTAGCAAAATTGAAAGCGGCTTGTCCCATGGAATGAGACATTTCTGGAGACCTCGCCAAATTCAGCAACATCTCTGACAAGGATTCAGCATCCTGGCACCGTGCCGCTGCCTGCTGCTCAACAAGCTGCTCGGTGATTTCAGCGAAGTTAAAAGTGTGTTCTCCTACCAAAAGAGGCTTTTTCAGCACGGCAGCTTCAATAGGGTTATGACCGCCACGAGGAATAAAGCTCCCTGCGACCAAAGCCACATCTGATGCTTGATAGTAATGCATCAGCTCCCCCATACTATCGCCAATGAGAACGGCAAAATCAGACCAGTTCTGAGGGGGAGTTTCACTACGCCTTCCAGTGAGTGCAAATGTTTGCTGGGCCATCCCGAACACGTCAGTGAAGCGTTCGGGGTGGCGGGGTACGATTATCAAGATGGCGTCGTGAATATGCTCTCGCAAGGTTTGATGGGCTTTTAGAAAAAGCTCATCTTCCCCCTGGTGAGTACTTGCTGCTACCCAGACAAAAGAAGTACCAATCAGCTCGCGCCAGTTCGACGCAAGAACCGCTTCACTTGGCTGAAGATCAAATTTAATGCTTCCCGTCACCTCTACATGGGAGGCACCAAGCTGGCGAAAACGCGCAGCATCATCGTCGCCATGAGCCAAAATCAAATCGGGCTGAGCCATTATAGTGGCAGATAAGGAAGAAAATTTTTTATAACGCCGAAAAGATCGTTCACTCAATCTGGCATTAACCACACTAATTCGACGACCTTGCCTCTTAGCGACCGAGAGTAGGTTTGGCCACAATTCAGTCTCAACAACCCAAAGCTGTGGACAAGATAATGACTTTAATGCTCTTTTCACGCACCACATCAAGTCGACTGGTAGGTACTTATGATTAGCGTTAGGAAAGGCTTTTGCTACCTGTTCCGCGCCGGTTGGGGTAACCGTTGTGATTAACAAACTGGCACCTGGATGCGACTCTTGCCAAGCATGAATTAATGGACGTGCCGCTAAGACCTCACCGACTGAGGCACAGTGCACCCAAAGATCAACAGACAATGGCGACCATGCCCCTAGGGCTTCAGAAAAACGGTAACCCTCATATTGGCGCTGAAAACGCCGCAGTTTTAATAAAATAAACGGCGTTAACAGTAACAAGACAATTCGATACCACCACATCTTTTAGCTGCTACTTGATTCGCTAAACTGCTGACTGTGTAGCTGAGCATAAGCGCCCTGCTTTTCTAGCAGCTCATGGTGTGTACCTTGCTCAACAATTTTGCCATCTTCCACCACCGCAATAATATCGGCTTTTTCAATGGTAGACAGCCTATGAGCAATGGCGATGGTAGTGCGATTTTCCATCAAGTTTTCCAGTGCCATTTGGATAGCTCGCTCGGATTCGGTATCTAATGCTGACGTGGCTTCGTCCAGAATTAAGATGGGCGCATTTTTTAGAATGGCTCGAGCAATAGCGATGCGCTGTCGCTGCCCCCCAGATAACAAGACCCCATTCTCCCCAACCATGGTATTTAAGCCCTGGTCGAGTTTTTCAATAAAGTCCCAAGCATTAGCCGCTTTTGCCGCTGCCATCACATCTTTATCTGTGGCACTGCGCAAACTACCATAGGCGATGTTTTCACGTATTGTGCCATTAAACAAGATGACTTGCTGGTTCACCAAAGCTATGTTTTTCCTTAAATCCGCTAAACGATAGTCGTTAATGGAATGGCCATCCAACAAGATTTGCTCACCCTCAACATCGTAAAAGCGCGGAATCAAGTTAGCCATGGTAGATTTACCGCTACCAGAGCGCCCCACCAAAGCCAATGTTTGACCAGCAGGTAGGCTAAGCTGAATGTTATCCAAGGCTTTTTTCTCGGCTCCGGGGTACTGAAAATTCAGCCCTTGCCATGCCAAAGCGCCTTTTAAGCGGCCTGCATGTTTCTTGCCTTTATCTTGCTCTTCTTGCATATCTAAGAAAGCAAAAATGCTGTAGGCTGCCGCAATCCCTTTTTGCAGAATACTATTTACTTCCGTTAATTGGCGCATTGGCTTACTTAACATTCCTGCTGCACCGATAAAAGCCACAAAATCACCGGCAGACATAGCTGCACTTATATTTGGGTCCAGTGCCAACCAAATTAGAGCGGCCAATGCCATAGCAACAATAAACTGCACAATGGGGACATTAAGGGCCCTTGTCATCTCCATCTTTAACTGGGAGCGACGATTTTCTTCTGAGGCTTGAGCAAATCGCTTTTTCTCGTAATCACTACCGCCAAAGATTTTGACCACTTCATGGCCTTTAATAGCTTCAGAAGCAACATCAGTCACTCCACCCATGGCATTTTGAATACGGGTACTAAGTTTTAAAAAGCGCTTTGAAGCATAGGAAACCACTGCTCCGATTAAAGGAATGATCACCAAAAAAAGTAAAGACAAACGCCAGTTGGTATACAGCATGTAGCCCATCAAACCAATAACCGTGAAACCTTCTCGGAGTAACACTCGTACCGCCTGAGTGACAGAACCTATAACCTGTTCAGTATCATAAGTAAGCTTTGCTAAGAGACGCCCGGAAGGCATAGAGTGAAAATACTCAGAAGGCAGGGTCACCAACTTATTAAACATACTGGTACGAAGATCGAACACCACTTGGTTGGCAACCTTTGCCATAAAGTAAGAACCTAAAAAAGTACCTACCCCCCGAATAATAAAGATCCCTAAGATGGCTCCAGGAATCACTAGTCGACTTTCTGAAATTTGGTTGTTCGACACAACATCGACTATGTGTTTCAGCAATGCTGCTAACGCTGGCTCCATTACAGAATACATAATGTAGCCAATGATACTCAGCACCACATAAAACCACGAGGGTTTTAAATAGCCTAATAAACGCCAATAAACCTTAGCACTGGACTGTTTACTGACATCTTGACTGGAATCTTCAGACTGCTCATTCTGCATTTATAGGTTTGCCTTTTCTATAATGGAAGTTGTGGAAAAACCATCCACAAAGGTTAACACTTTCACTTCCCCCCCAGTTTGTAAAACATGGTCTGCACCGACAATACTGTCGATGGTGTAGTCACCACCTTTCACAAGTACATCAGGGGATAAGGCTTCTATAATTTCTTTGGGGGTGTCTTCGTCGAACCAAGTCACCCAATCAATCGCTCCCACACCTTCTAACACGGCCATACGGTGAGCAAGATCGTTGATCGGACGCTTATCGCCTTTTAACCGTTTCACCGAGGCATCGGTATTGACTGCCACAATTAGTCGATCACCCAACGCTTTTGCTTGCTTCATATAGGCAATGTGTCCAGGATGTAGAATATCAAAGCAGCCATTTGTAAAGACCACTTTCTTGCCATCCATTTGCGCAAGTTTAATTTGCTCTAATATATCCTGAGGGGATAGTACACCAAAGTTCGCAGTTCGATTACGCTGAAACATAATGGCTTCAAGCTGGTCGGCATCAATAGAAGCCGTTCCAAGTTTACCAACCACATAGCCTGCCGCTTGGTTGGCATATTCAACCGCATCGTTAAAACGCTTACTGGTCACGTATACAGCCGTCAATACGGCCACAACCGTGTCTCCTGCGCCGGTAACGTCAAATACTTCTTTGGCGGCTGTCGCTAATGAAAAAGGAGCTTTGCCATCTTCAAATAAAATGAGCCCATCTTCACCACGCGTCACTAAAAGCGCCTGCCACTGGTGTTGCTCGCGTAGTTGGCGAGCTTTTTCTTCCAACTCTTCTAAAGAAGAGCAAACACCTACTATGTTCTCAAACTCAAGCAAGTTAGGTTTGACGAGTGTGGCCCCTTGATAAATAGAGAAATCGTCTCCTTTAGGGTCGATCAAACTTGGCACCTGAGCACGATTCGATGCTTGAATTAAGCCTTGTACGTCAGCCAAACAACCTTTTGCATAATCGGAATAAATTACGGCATCAACCTCTTTTAGGCAGGCTTCGACTTGTTTAGCCACTGCTTCATTTTGAGAAAGACTATCAATGCGTTCTTCAAAATCGAGCCGAATTAATTGCTGATGACGACTCATCACCCTCAATTTTGTAATGGTAGGCAAATCAGGAGAGCGCACAAATTGACAAGTAACGCCCTCTTTTTCTAAGCAAGCTTGCAACACATTGGCGTTTTCATCATCTCCTACAACGCCCACCAGCGTGACGGTGACACCTAATTTTGCTAGTCCCAAGGCTACATTTGCCGCGCCACCTGGGCGATCCTCAATATCAGATACTTTAACCACTTGCACAGGCGCTTCAGGTGAAATGCGCGAGGTACCACCATGCCAGTAACGATCCAACATCACATCCCCAACAACCAGAATGTGTTTATCCTTAAAATTCAAATAGGAAGAGTTCATATAAGCAACATAATAATCGATTTTTGAGAGCGACCATCTTATCATACTCAATCTATAAGTTGGACATTCTAAGATCACAGCAAATAAGGCAATTTAGACTATGCTAAACAACTCACTTGCGACCTGCCGAGAGTTTCTTTTCGATCAACTATTAGAAAACTGGCAGAATAATGGACTCGATCAAGAGAAAGGGTTTAGTTACGAGAGCCTCAAGCACGATTGGAGCCGCAATAAGGTGGGCCGTGTGCGTCTACTCACTCAGTGCCGTCAACTTTACACCTTTAGCCATGCCTTAAGCCTCAAACCTAACGCAGAATGGCAGGCTCGGCTCACACCGTTATTCGATTTCATTATTGAGTATTACCTAGTAGATGGCCGCTGGATATTTTCTTTAGACGATGAATTGAATGTTTTAGAAACTAAAACCGATGCTTATGCTCTAGCCTTTATCCTGCTGTCTTTTAGTCATTATTACCAAGTAAGCAATGATCAACGGGCTATTAGCCTAATGAAAGACACACACCACTTCCTTGTGGAAAAGATGTCAGCCCCGAGCGGTGGTTTTTACGAAGCATACCCAGTCGATACTCAGCAAGTTCGTAGACAAAACCCTCATATGCACTTGTTGGAAGGTTATATTGCGGCCTTTCAAACCACTCAAGACGAGGCCTATAAAACCGTTATACAATCTTTGCTCGAACTGGCCTTAGAGCATTTTTACGATAAAGAAAGCAAATCTCTATTGGAGTTTTTCCAAGCAGACTGGAAACCAGACCCGCAAACAGGCCATCAAGTAGAACCAGGCCATCACTTTGAGTGGGTTTGGTTGTTATATCAAGCCAATAAGATCCTTCCTAATCAAGAGTATCTTGAGCTTGCCCAACAGCTATGGAGTACCGCTGTACGCTATGGCATGGGGAGCAATGGAGGTGTGTATAACCAAATTAGTAATCAAGGCTACCAAGCTTTGGATAAAGAAAAGCGCATTTGGCCTATTACAGAATATTTAAAGGCCATTACTGTCTTGCCAATCGGAAAAGATGAAAAATGTCACCGTATTGAAAATGCTTTGGCTTTCATGCAGGAATACTATTTCTTAGAAAACGGCCGCTGGAACGAATATTTAACACAAGACAATCACCCTAAAGACTTCCCACTGCCAGGAACCAGTAGTTACCATATTTTTCTCGGTGTTACGGAAGTGTTAACATGGGCGCAAGAATTAAATTAGCCTAACGACAAGAGAATTGTGATGGCACTTGCTGCCGTCCATCCATATCAAAAAGGACACTCTATTATGTACATTGTTACAGGTGGCGCCGGTTTTATCGGCAGCAACATTATTAAGGCCCTAAATAACAAAGGTATTACCAACATTTTGCTGGTCGACGATCTAACAGACGGAAAGAAATGCCTGAATCTTTCTGATCTGGATATCGCTGACTATATGGATATGTATGATTTCCTAGACGCAATTAAAAATGGCACTCTAGGCATCGCTCCTAGTGCAGTATTCCATGAAGGTGCTTGCTCTGCTACCACAGAGTGGAATGGCAAATACGTAATGGATGTGAACTACCAATATTCAAAAGCGGTATTGGATTTTTGTTTAGAACATAAGGCACCTTTTTCATACGCCTCTTCTGCGTCAGTATATGGCTCAGGCCCGGTTTTCCAAGAGTCTCGCGAAAACGAAAAGCCCCTCAACATGTACGCCTACTCGAAATTCCAATTTGATCAATACGTACGCGCCATTTTACCTTCGGCGCAAAGCCAAATTGTGGGGTTTAGATACTTCAATGTGTACGGCCCTAGAGAGCAGCATAAAGGTAGCATGGCCAGTGTAGCCTTCCATTTACGCAATCAAGTATTAGCAGGTGAAAACCCTAAACTATTTGGTGCCTACGACGGCTATGAAGCCGGTGGACAAAGCCGCGACTTTATTTACGTTGAAGACCTAGTCAACACGAAACTTTGGTTCCTAGAAAACACCGATAAGAACGGCATCTTCAACTTGGGAACAGGTCATGCTGAACCTTTCAGAACAATTGCCGAAACCGTTATTAGTCATTATGGTAAAGGTGAAATTGAGTACATTCCTTTCCCTGAACACCTGAAAGGCGCTTACCAAAGTTTTACTGAGGCTGACATTAACAAGCTCCGCGAAGCTGGCTACCAAGGCAGTTTTAGAGGCCTAGCACAAGGTGTGCAAGACTACCTAAATTGGTTGGACAACAATGGCTAAATACCTCATTGTCGGCCCATCTTGGGTGGGTGACATGGTGATGGCGCAAAGCCTCTTTATATCGCTGGCTGAGCGAGATAAAGAGGCCATTATTGACGTGATTGGCCCTAACTGGTCTTTGCCTATTTTGGCTCGTATGCCAGAAGTGCGACGTGCTATAGCCCTTCCGACAGGTCATGGGGAATGGAGCATGTCGGTACGTAAAAAACTTGGCCAATCCCTACAAGACGAACAATACGACAAAGCCATAGTGATGCCTCGTTCATGGAAGAGCGCTCTAGTGCCATTTTTTGCTAAAGTAAAAAAACGGGTTGGCTTTCATGGCGAGCAGCGATATTTTTTGCTTAATGAGCGCCGCAAGCTAGACAAGAATATTCTCAACCAAACGGTTAAACGTTTTGTTTCATTGGGCTTACCTAATGATGAAGCTTACCCACCATCTAAACTGCCTCAACCAAAGCTGACCACAGATCCGAACAACCAAAGCAAGCTGTATCAAGCGCTAAAGTTAAGCCAGCGCCCTGCCCTTGCTCTTATGCCAGGAGCAGAGTTTGGACCGTCTAAACAATGGCCAATACAGTATTTTCGTGCTGTGGCTGAGCATGCGATTCAAGCAGGCTATCAAGTGTGGGTACTCGGTGGCCCGAAAGACCAGGCTGATGGTGACCAAGTTATTGATACTCTTGGTGAATATGCTATTAACCTATGCGGTAAAACCAGCTTAGTCGACGCCATAGATTTATTAGGAGCGGCAGAACAAGCGGTCAGTAATGATTCAGGCTTAATGCATGTTGCGGCAGCAGTCGGTACGAAAGTTCATGGCATTTACGGCTCGACCAGCGAGTTATTTACTCCTCCCTTAACGGATAACGCCAGCATCCATAACCTAAAACTTGATTGTTCACCTTGCTTTAAAAGGGAGTGTCCATTGGGGCACACGGACTGCCAAAATAAACTGCTACCCAGTCGAATTATTCAGGCCCTCAACATCTCTGGTGCGGAATCCATATCATGACACAAGCAACGACACCTACTCTGAGCGCAGCGTTAATTGTTAAAAACGAGGCTAAGAACCTCGATGCCTGTTTAGCCAGCCTAGTTGGCTGGGTTGACGACATAGTGCTACTGGATTCAGGAAGCACCGACAACACAGAAGAAATTGCTCGCCAGTACACACAAAGCTTTTATCATAAAACCGATTGGCACGGCTTTGGCCGCCAACGCCAAGCGGCCCAAGCGCTGGTAAAAACCGATTATATTTTATGGGTAGATGCAGATGAAGTAATTGGCGAGACCCTAAAAGCCAGTATTCTAGCGGCAGTGCAAGCTAATAAAGCCAACACAGCTTACAGTGTTAATCGCAAGAGCTGGGTGTTTGGCCGTTTTATTGAGCATTCGGGTTGGTATCCTGACCGAGTCACGCGACTCTACAAAATGGCCCAAGGACGTTATTCTGACGACCTAGTCCACGAAAAAGTGTTGCTTGATGAGGAAGTGCAAGTACTGCCACTAGCAGGCGATATGACGCACTATACCTATGACGACTTACACCACTATTTAGTAAAGTCCGCCTCTTACGCCAAACTGTCGGCAGATCAAAAACAACAAAGAGGCAAAACCTCTTCTTTAAGCAATGCCTGCTTACATGCCTTTGCTTGCTTCGTAAAAATGTATTTATTAAAAAGAGGCTTTCTAGATGGCAAACAAGGCTTTTTATTAGCCGCCTTGTCTGCTCATTCCACATTCATTAAATACGCTGACCTTTGGATTCGTTCACAAGCTAAACGGCCTGACTAACAGCCTCGATACAAGCTGATCAATTGATCTAAATGATGCTTTTGCCCAAAAAAGGCTTCTGCTCGTGCTCTTGAGGCCTGAGCAAGCCTGTTTCGCTCAGCCGGATTTTCGCACAAGGCATCTAATGCGTCGGCCATCCCTTGACAGTCAAAAGGGTCTATTAGCAGACCGCTATCTTCAAGTATTTCTGGAATAGCGCCATGGCTTGAACCAATGATGGCCTTTCCCACCGCCATGGCTTCGATCACAGTTAAACCAAAAGCTTCCATATAAGATGGGATCACCACAATATCCATAGCTTTTATTAAACTTTCAGGAGAGTCTGTGAAACCATAAAAGGTGACCTTGTTTTGTAAACCATGCTGCTCAACATAGTCTTGCAATTCTTTGACATACTTTTCATCACCCCCTTCCTGAGCCGTTAAACCACCCACAATCACCAGGTGGGCCCGCTCATGCTTCAGTAAGCTGAATGCCTCAAGTAACTCACCGTGTCCCTTACCATGGGACAAGCGACCAATAATGCCAATAATATTCATATTCGTCTGTAGCGCGAGTTCTTTTTTTAAATCCAGGTTACGTAAACCTGTTAGGTCTAATTGGGTACCGTGCCAGAGAGTGATATTTTTATCTTCAGGCACCGGCAAAGCTTTGACATTATTGCTTCTGGTAAAGTGACTGATTGATAGTAATAGGTCTAAATTTCGGTAGATAAATCTATGAAAGGCATCCTTCTTGTTGCGCCTCACACCCATGTGGTCTGTATAAATTAGCTTAAACCGACACAATTTTTTAAGCAGTACAGCCAGCACCAGATCACTGGATTTATGACAATGCACCTGAGTAATTCGATGCCTTTTAATCCATTTCGCTAAAGCAAATAAGTGTCGCAAACCATACCCTCGGCTGGGCAGTGTGAGTACCTCTTGATAAGCTTCTTGCATGCCTTGGGCGGTCGGAGTGTTTTCAAGAGCAATCCCAAACACCTGATGACCTGACTCTTTCATCGCCTTGCCTAAACGAATGGGGTACAGCTCAAGCCCACCAAAACCTGTCGAAATGCAAATATGGAGTACATTCAATGGATCTGCCATTAAGCTTGCTCCTGTAAGGATTCAAGCCAATTGCCAATGTCGTCAAAGCGACGGCTGACCTGTAATTGACTCAAAACGTCTTCCTGCTCAGTTGGTGTGAAGGGTAACCAACGCCCTGGTGAGTTAAGGGTTTTCCAACGCACAGGCGTTGAAGAGCGTTTACGGGGATAAAAACCAATGGTTGGCACATCTAGCGCGCCAGCAATGTGCAAGGGACCAGTTGAGCCAGCAATAAACAAATCCGCCAGCCCGATAGACAGCATAAAATCGGCTAAACCATCGTTTTTATCATATAAGCTGACGTGTTCAACTTTATCTTTTAAGGCTGTGACCAATTTTTGTGACTGCTCACTTTCACCAGGACCTGCCGTAATAACAAAATGCCAATCTGCCCGACTGGCAAGATAGACAGCCAGATCTACCCATTGCTGTTGATCAAGGGTATTAGAAGAGCCACCGGTGACAGGATGTATAAAGCAAGTTTTTCGCTCGCTCAACACCCCGGCAGCTTTCAGTTTGCTTTTCTGTTGCTCAAGGCTTGCTAAAGGGTAGTGAAACATCTTCTCAGAAGTTGGCACGGGCTGACCTTTTAACAAGTCGATAAAAAAGTTAGCTAAATCAAGGTTGTATTCAAACTCAGCTTTCAGAGATTGGGAGCGGCGCTGACGTAATCTATGGGTGTATAAGAACTGTACCCATTTTGTCCCTGGGGCAACTCGCACAGGAATATTAGCACGGCGAACTAAAGTCGCGTTGTACTGATCAGAAAATAAGCAAAGACAAGCATCAAAGTTGTGCGCTTTTAACTGTTTAGCCAGATTCGATTTCTGTGCAGGGTCTTTTGGATCAATAATCACATCATCAATCCATTGGAATTGCTCGGCAATCGCTTTTGTGTAATTTGGCACTAACGCCGTTACTTGCGCAGCAGGGAAAGCTTGCTTTATCGCTTGTATCGCAGGCAACGCCAGTACGAAGTCGCCTATTTTGTCGTTTCTTACGACCAAAATATTCTTTATTGAAGGCATATTTTTCCTATTAACCTGCGATCATTAAGTGACTATGCGTCATTACCAAATAAATCACGGGTATAAACCTTATCTTTTACATCCGCCACATCATCAGTGAGACGGTTCGCCACAATAACATCTGACATAGCTTTAAATGCGTCTAAGTCATTTACTACTTTAGAATTAAAGAATGTCTCTTCGCTGAGCACGGGTTCATATACAACAACGTCAATGCCCTTGGCTTTAATGCGCTTCATAATTCCTTGAATAGCAGATGCCCTAAAGTTATCTGACCCTGCTTTCATAACAAGACGATAAATACCCACTGTTTTAGGCGCTCTTTTCAGTATGGATTCGGCAATAAAGTCTTTACGAGTGACATTAGCGTCTACAATGGCGCGCACAATGTTGTTAGGCACCTTGTCGTAGTTGGCAAGCAATTGCTTGGTGTCTTTCGGTAAACAATAACCTCCATATCCGAAGGAAGGATTATTATAGTGGGGGCCTATGCGCGGGTCTAAGCTCACACCATCTATTATTTGTCGGCTATCTAAATCATGCGCTTCAGCATAACTGTCCAGCTCATTAAAGAAGGCAACTCGCATCGCCAAATAGGTATTAGCGAAGAGCTTTATTGCTTCAGCCTCGGTTGAGTCGGTGAATAGTATATCCACATCTTGTTTTTCTGCGCCACTTGCGAGCAACTCGGCAAACACCTTCGCTCGTTCCGACTGTTCGCCAACTATAATTCTGGATGGGTATAAATTGTCATGAAGAGCTTTGCCTTCACGCAAAAACTCTGGCGAGAAAATCAAATTATCGGTATTAAACTTGTCACGGGCTTTTTGAGTAAAGCCAACAGGCACGGTAGATTTAATTACCATGGTGGCGTGCGGGTTAATCTTTATGACATCTTGAATAACCGCTTCCACATGGCTGGTATTAAAATAGTTGGTTTGCGGGTCGTAGTCCGTTGGCGTCGCTATGATTACATAATCGGCTCCAACAAAAGCATCTTCTTGACTTAACGTGGCAACAAAATCGAGCTCTTCATGGGCTAAGTAACGTTCAATATCTTGGTCTTCAATTGGAGAAACCTTGTTATTCAGCATGTCCACTTTTTCAGGCACAATATCCAGAGCCACTACCTGATTCTGTTTCGCTAACAATAAGGCATTTGATATACCTACATAGCCCGTGCCTGCTACTGCTATTTTCATTCCTAAAACCCTAATCCTATTTGAGTGTGGTCATTTTATGTAGGTTGCCTATGGCTTTCAATGAACTTTCGATGAAATTATTCAAAGTCATGGGTTACTATTCAAATAGCATTAAGCCCTTTGAATAGTAAAGCAAATATCACCTTGTAAGCTCTCATTAGGAGACAACATTTGCATACCACCTAGTGCATCGCCCCACTCAGGTTCATTGAAGGCATTGGTTACATGGGTTACTGGCTCTAAACAAAAGTGCGGTTCATTTGGGCTGAAGATAACTAGATGACGAAACAAATCTGAAGCAGTTAACGTTAGGTAGTCAGCTCGTCCCGCCCAACGGATATCCGCAGCTCCTTGCCATTGAGTAAAATTGTTATCTAACCCTTTCGGTAAGACACCACTTGCCAGATCCGCTAAGGCAGGGTGGTCATTGCTATGTTGATTCGGGATATTTTCATCACTACCAAGCCAAATACCTTGGCAGCGAGTAGTAACAGACACTTCTTGCTGCGCATCAAAGTACGGATGTAACCCCATACCTGCTGGCATGGTTTTAGAAGATGTATTGGTTAATTTCAGGGTTACCTTCAAGCCAGACTCCAGCAGTTCAAACTTTTGTTCAGCTTGAAACTGAAACGGCCACCCATAGGACGCCACCTGCTCATGGGGCAAATTAAACATTAATGTGACACTGGATTGGCTTTGCTGTTGCACATCCCATGCTCCCATCCAGCTGTGTCCATGGATTAAGACTTCTCCTGGTATATTGCTGAGTAAGGGATATACCTCGCCTTCAATTGACAACTTATTATTGGCTATTCGATTAGAAAAAGGAAACAGAGGGAAACAGCCGGTACGAAATGCCTCAGGGGTCGCGTCAGACAAGTCCACACCAACTGGCCTAAGCCAATGACGAGTTTCTCCCAGCTCGTTCTGATCACTAAAAGATAAAATGGTACCACCCAATTCAGGGGAAATAACCGCTTTCATCCCTGACTTTTCCAATACAACTTCTTTCACTGTCATCCGCTACTCCTAATTATTATCTTTACTGAGCTTTAACATTCTTTTTGCCCATTGGCTCCATGAGCCAATATACACTTTTTCAGCTTCGATGCCTGCGTAATTTAATGCTAATACATTATGACAAGCCGTCACCCCCGAACCGCAATAATAGACAAAGTTTTCATATTGATCTCTTAAAGCTTGCCACTCATATGCCAATTCCTCGACACTTTTAAAAACGCCCAATCCAGTAAGGTTATCGGTAAAAGGACGATTGATTGCACCAGGAATATGGCCTGCCACTGGGTCCATTGTTTCATTTTCGCCAAGAAACCTATCTGCCGACCTTGCATCAACCAGTTGAAATCCAGCCGTTTCAAAGTTCTCCATCACCTGTTTTTCTGTGATTGCCCAAGGAAATGAAACGTCTATCTTTTGTTCCACTTTAGCAGCACAGGGCAACTCGGTTGAGATCGGCTGACCACTAGCCTGCCAAACAGGGAAGCCGCCATCAAGTACGCGCGCATGTATTTCTTGTTGCGACAACAT
Organism: Marinomonas epiphytica; assembly: GCF_054780655.1. Taxonomy (NCBI): domain Bacteria; kingdom Pseudomonadati; phylum Pseudomonadota; class Gammaproteobacteria; order Oceanospirillales; family Oceanospirillaceae; genus Marinomonas; species Marinomonas epiphytica. The sequence continues at coordinate 253,807 of NZ_BAAGVX010000026.1, read as the reverse complement.
CCACCAAGCTCGCGCTGCGATGGCTCCGCCCATATCATCGTACACCACAACTTGGCTATTTCGATCGATTCCCCAAGCCGCTAGCTGGTTACTAAAAACAGTCTCCTCTGGTAATGGGTGACGACCTGAATCAGGCGTTTCCGGCCCAGCTAGCTGTTCATGAAGATCCACAAAAAGTGCCGTAGGAATGTGGCCTTGTTCATATTCCTGGCGCCCCTTTTTATGATCGGTTAAATAAAAACGGCTATCCAATATCACCAGGTTAGGTTGCTCTATAATAGAAGCCAGCTCCTCTACTTGGATTAGACTTGGTCGTATCATTGCTCACCTCTTTAATTATTTGATGGTACCCAGACTCCACAATGCCACAGGTTTAACAAAATCTGAAACATCGTTTCCTATCTATTTTGGCAACTACAAGTTTGCTAAAATACAGCCCAAACCGAGTAAGTTAATGAGTTTACATGATACGCATCGACCTTTTAATTACCGAGCAAGGGCTTGCTAAGTCTCGCTCTCAAGCCCAATCTTTCATTCAAGCAGGCCGTGTCCAATACTTTGATGGTAATGCATGGCAACTTGTTGGCAAGCCTGGTTTAAAAGTCGCCCCTGAGACTCAGCTAAAGATCCAAGCAGACGCAACAGACAAATACGTTTCTAGAGGGGCTTTAAAACTGGAAGGTGCGCTAGAATACAGCCAATTGGATATCACAGGCTTTCATGTTCTAGATCTTGGACAATCCACAGGGGGGTTTAGTGATTGCGCTATCCAACAGGGAGCAGCCCATGTTGTCGGTGTGGAAGTTGGCCATGATCAACTCGATAAAACCTTAAGAAACCACCCCAACATCACCTGCCTTGAAGGGATTAACGCGCGCAATTTAACCCGCCAAGACTTAGGCAAACATTACCCTAAACAGGGCTTTGATTTAGTAGTAATGGATGTTTCTTTTATTTCCCAAACCAAAATATTGCCACAGCTTCCAGCATTATTAAAAAATAGTGGTCATTTGATAACACTTGTAAAGCCCCAATTTGAAGTTGGCAAAGAGTTTATTGGTAAAGGCGGCATAGTAAAAGACATGGGCCGAGTTAAACAGCTTGAGAAAGATATGAGTCTTTTTATTAGAAGCTTGGGGTTTCAAGTAGAGTGCTATATTAAAAGCAACATTAAAGGAGGTGACGGAAACCAAGAATACCTGCTCTGGGCCACATACCAGCCGGAGCTATAAACCGCATTGGGAGAAGGTCGTGATAGCTTAGCAACACCATAATTTTTTTATAGCCATGAAGAGGCCTTGGCTCACCTTTCCGTGTTTAAACTCTTCTTACAAGTGCTTTTTTCACCTTTTTTGTTTTTTTATTGTGATCTAAAAAGTGCAAAGAAAAAGAACTCACAGTCTTGGTAAATACACAATTTCATTTTTTAACCCTTAATTAAAATAATAATGTTAGGTTAAACACTCTTCTTACCATCTATTTAAATCTTTCTTCCTTATTTGTTTAATACTTCAACTTTCCTTATGAAATCGAACGATTTTGCGCATTTTATCGATTATACGAATCAAAAAGGGAAGCGCCTCCCAGCCTCTTTTTATTTTGATTTAAAAAGCTATTATACATTCCATCGAAAGCAAACATGCTTAATAAACAAAATCTAATCGGAAAATATATTCCGAAATATGAGGGGAAATATTATGAACACATTTAAAAAATCTGCCATCGCTCTTTTTGCTACTGCTGTTATGACTTCTGGTGCATTTGCAAACACAGACGACAGTCCAATTGAACAGGTACGTACCGCTAAAGCAGGCGTTGATGCTCTTGCTAAAACTCTTGAGCTTCAAGGCGTAGCGGTAGATGCCAGCGTTAATCTAAACGGTGCTCACACTTTCGCTGAAAAAGAAGCGGCTTACCAAGCTAAATATTCTGAGCTTCAAGCACAGTTTAATGCACTAAGCCAACAAAACTCTTAATCGCATTATTATTTGAATATTAATTTAACGAATTAAACTGAATTGAAAGGAAAGAATATTATGAACACATTTAAAAAATCTGCCATCGCTCTTTTTGCCACTGCTGTTATGACTTCTGGTGCATTTGCAAACACAGACGACAGCCCGATCGAACAAGTACGTACTGCTAAAGCAGGTGTTGATGCGCTAGCTAAAACTCTTGAGCTTCAAGGTGTAGCGGTAGATGCCAGCGTTAACCTAAGCGGTGCACATACTTTCGCTGAAAAAGAAGCAGCTTACCAAGCTAAATATGCTGAGCTTCAAGCACAATTTAACAACCTAGCGTCATAAGCTAGTTTAAAACCAAAATAAAGGCCGAATGTGATTCACATTCGGCCTTTTTATTATCCATGTATCACCTAAAACCGTGTGTCCGTTAGATGCGCAACGCCAATGTTTACATCAATATCCATTGGGATGATACGTCGCCTAATCGTAGGGCGCTGTTAGGCCGAAGGCCGTAATGCGCCGTTGGGTGCGCAACGCCAGCCCCTCCATGAATCTGGCGCGTCTATCAAGGCTTTAAAAGAATCCCAGTGGGTTTATGTCGTAGCTGACTAACATGTTCTTAGTTTGCTGATAGTGCTCTAGGGCCATTTTATGGGTTTCTCGCCCTACTCCAGACTTCTTGTAGCCACCAAATGCTGCATGAGCTGGGTAATGGTGGTAGCAGTTCATCCAAACTCGACCTGCTTCTAATGAGCGCCCCATTCGATATGCAAGGTTGGTATCACGAGTCCAAACACCCGCTCCTAACCCAAACTCACTGTCATTGGCTATGGCAAGAGCTTCCTCTTCATTTTTAAAGGTTGTGACACTGACGACAGGTCCAAAAATTTCTTCTTGGAAAATTCGCATGTCATTATCACCCTTAAACAAAGTTGGCTGTATGTAATACCCCTTTAACCCATCAATCGCCTCAACATCGCCCCCGGCAAGTAGCTCAGCACCTTCATTTTTACCGATATCTATGTAGTTCATAATGCGATCGAACTGCCCCTGTGAAACCTGTGCCCCCACTTGAGTGTCTGTATCTAATGGGTTACCACGTTTTATAGTTTTCATGCGCTCAATCACTAAAGCAGTAAACTCGTTATAAATATCTTCTTGAATTAGCGCCCTAGAAGGACAAGTACAGACTTCACCCTGGTTAAAGAAGGCCAGTACTAACCCTTCAACACATTTATCAATGTAGGCTTCTTCTTGTTGCATAATGTCGGAGAAGTAAATATTCGGCGATTTGCCGCCTAACTCAACCGTAGACGGAATAATATTCTCGGCCGCACATTTGAGAATATTTGAGCCCACTGGTGTGGAACCGGTAAAGGCAATTTTGGCTATGCGCTTACTTGACGCCAAAGCCTGCCCTGCCTCTTTACCGTAACCATTAACAATATTCAGCACACCTGGCGGCAATAGGTCTTGGATTAATTTCACCACCTCTAAGATCGAAGCTGGAGTCTGCTCTGCAGGTTTCAATACGACACAGTTGCCACCCGCTAGTGCCGGAGCTAATTTCCATGCTGCCATTAAAATAGGGAAATTCCAGGGGATGATTTGACCCACAACACCAAGGGGCTCATGAAAATGGTAGCTTACGGTATGCTCATCAAGCTCTGCCGCGCTGCCCTCTTGGGCTCGTAAGCAACCTGCAAAATAACGAAAGTGATCAACGGCTAAGGGAATGTCTGCGTTTAGCGTTTCTCGCACAGCCTTACCGTTATCCCAAGTTTCGGCCACCGCCAGCATTTCAAGATTCTGCTCTATGCGATCAGCAATTTTTAATAAAATACTAGAACGTTCAGTGACCGATGTTTTCCCCCAAGCGGACCTCGCTTTATGGGCTGCATCTAAAGCGAGATTAATATCTGCTTCACTGGAGCGAGGAATACGACAAAAAACTTCCCCATCTACAGGACTCACATTGTCGAAATACTCGCCATTACAAGGCGCTAGCCACTCACCGCCAATGAAATTGCCATATTCCGCTTGAAAACTCATAAGGCTACCAGGCATACCAGGTTTTACATAGATCATGACCTTGTTCTCCATCTTATTGTTGTTTTGTTCAAAGGAAGACCCTTTCATTTACAAATTAGATGAAGCTTTTAAGCTTGGCTTGCCTGTAAGTCCAGATGTGTTATCCGATAGTCCTGCTTATTCATTAGCTTGTCGCTAGATATTGACCTAAGGCCATTCTCAAGCCATGATGACTGATCAAGTTTTCGCCACACCATACAACAATAATAGGGGGTGTTTATGAGTCGCCTTGCGTCTATGGAAAGCCTTTTACAGTCATGTAAACGCTCTCCTGTGCAGCTCATTGAAAATCGAGTCGCCTTTGCCGGCCCTGATGCCGAATTAAGTATTTATGATACCTATGAGCAAGCCGAAAAGGTCAGCTTAAAAGCAGACTCTTTGCTCTACTGCGGCATGGTATCTGGCGCGAAAACCATGCATACAGCACAAGATGAAAGCCTTCCTTTTATGCCTCACGAGTCTTTTGTACTGGCTCCTAATGAAGAGGTCTTTATTGATTTTCCTGAAGCGCAGCTGTCTAAGCCCACCACCTGTTTAACCATCTCTATTTCAAATGAAAGAATCATGCAAATTTGTGATCGTATGAACGATGTAATGAGTACTTCGTCACCATCTCATACCGACCTAGACCCGAACAAGCCATTGCACACGATACACAGTCAAGCCACTCAACAAGTATTAGACAGGCTGACCAGCCACTTTATTCAGGATGATCCAGATCGAGATTTATTAGTCGACTTTGGCGTGAACGAATTGGTAACTCGAATACTGAGATACCACGGGCGTAATGCATTAATTGAATTGAGCCAAAAGACACCTGATCATAACGGACTAAGCAGTGTCATCCACTGGATAGAGCACAATCTTTCCCGCCCCCTCGATGTGTACCAACTTGCTAAAATGGCGTGTCTAAGTCGCAGTGCTTTCTACGAACACTTTAAGCGTGTTGTTGGTTGTACCCCTTTGGAGTATCAACACCAACGTCGAATGGCAAAGGCATATCAGTTACTGCAGCAACAGCAAACCGTAACCCGCGTTTGTTATGAGCTAGGCTATCAAAGTTTGAGCCATTTTAGTCGCCGCTTTCATCAACATTTTGGCATGCCACCAAAGCAAGTTTTACAACAGCACTCCAGTGCCCACTGAAAGTCTTACGGTTCACTAAAATATGCGTTTAAAACAAGGTATGATTTACTTTATTTATTAAAGTAAGTTGTCCTATGTCTGCTGATTCTCTTAGCTCACTGCCTATCACGTCCCTCATTCCTGACCTTCTCATGCAATTAAGGCGTTATGATGAAGCTTTATTAGAAGCGGCCCCTGGGGCAGGTAAAACAACCGCTATTCCGTTAGCGTTATTAGGAGAAGACTGGCTAAAAGGTCGTAAAATTATTGTATTAGAGCCTCGCCGCTTAGCCGCCAAAAGCGCTGCTCAAAGACTCGCAGACAACCTAGGAGAACCCCTCGGTCAACAGGTGGGTTTTCGCATTCGCCATGAAAACAAAGAAAGCAAGGAAACTAAGATCCTAGTGGTGACCGAAGGGGTTTTAACGCGCATGCTACAAGACGATCCAAGCCTTGAGGACGTAGCACTGGTTATTTTCGATGAATTTCATGAAAGAAACCTACACTCTGATTTAGCACTTGCCCTGTGTTTACAAGCTCGGGAGTTATACCGCGACGAGACCCCTTTAAAGCTTCTCATCATGTCAGCCACATTAGACACTCAAGAGCTATCACAAAAGCTTGCTTGTACCCATCTAAAGAGTGACGGTAGAAGCCACCCTGTAGAACTCATTTATAGCAACAAAACCTTAAAAACAGCCGATGTGGTAAACGAAGTAATTGCATTAACGCGTCGGGCTCTTCATGAACAAAGTGGTAGCATTTTGGTCTTCTTACCTGGACAAAAAGAAATACGTTATGTCCAGCAACAACTTACAGACCAGCTTAACGGGCAAGACGCCATACACATTCTTCCACTATACGGCGAGCTAAGTTTGAAAGAGCAAGAGCAAGTTATTCGCCCAGCCGCGCCTAATGAAAGAAAGGTCGTTCTAGCCACGGCAATAGCCCAAACCAGTTTAACCATCGATGGTATCCGCGTTGTGATTGATAGCGGACTTAGCAGAGAAGCCCAGTTTGATGCGAAGACAGCCACAACTAGGCTGGTTACTCGCAAAGCAACCCAAGCTGAAACCACACAAAGAATGGGCCGAGCGGGTCGTACGCAGGCTGGTATCTGTTATCGTTGGTGGAGTGAGAACGCACAACAGTTATTAGCTCAACAAGCCCAACCTCAGATCGAATGTGTTGATTTAAGCCACCTTGTTCTCAACCTCGCCCAATGGGGCGTACAGGATAGATTAGAGCTTAATTGGGTTACCCCGCCCCCATTTGCCCATTTTGAGCAAGCCGTAGATTTGCTTCGTGCTCTCAATGCTTTGCAACCTGCAGACCTTGCCCTTACAAGACAAGGTGAACAGATGACCAAACTGAATTTAGACCCAAGGCTCGCCAAACTAATGATTATAGGAAAAAGCTTTGGACAAGCCGCCTTGGCAAGCCAAACCTGTGCTCTGCTTTCAGAAGGTGATCCGTTACGCCATTCAGACAGTTCAATGGAACAACGACTTAACTGGCTAGCAGGTTCGCAAAACAAAGAGACAGCTCGCCCTAAATTTCTCTATGAAAAGTCCGCCCAACAATGGCTAACTCGTGTTGAAAATCTTGCCATTGAGCCAGTGCTGGATCCGCCGTCAAAACATGCCACCTTAGGGATACTTCTAGCAGCGGCCTATAGTGATCGAATCGCAAAACGCCTAGATCCGAGTGGGTCACCAGAAAAAGTACGCTATAAACTTGCCAATGGACGTATTGCCACCCTAAATAATGGTGACCCAAATGCGCAATATGAGTACTTAGTCGCTCCGCAAATCAGCGGTTTTAAAGGCCAGCAAGAAGACCGTATTCATTTAGCGCAAGCCCTAGATATGGGGCTAATAAAAGAATACCTTGGTCATTTAATTACACAACAAAACCGAGTGCTTTGGTCAAAAGAACAAGCTCGCTTAATCAGCCTTGAGCAGAGCTTTATAGGGAAACTATGCATTGCGCAAAAGCCAACTAAAAAACTTAATGAGGCCCAAATAAGCCAAACCGTTATTGAGCATATACGACAACAAGGGCTCAACTGCTTACCTTGGGACGATCACAGCAAACAGTTAATCGCCAGAGTAGGCTTTGCTCAAAAATTTGACTCTAATCACTGGCCGGATTGGAGTCATACAGAGCTTTTGCGCCAATTGGAAGACTGGCTCGCGCCTTATTTAAGCAAGGTTACTACCCAAGCCGCTCTTGATAAGCTCGATATGTACAGCATTTTACTAAACAGTTTAAGTTGGGAATTACAGAGTAGGCTCCAACAATTTATCCCAGAGCGGTTAGCGGTAGCTTCTGGACACCAACATAAAGTGGATTACCAAAAAGAGCCTCCTGTACTCAGTGTGAAACTCCAAGAGGTTTTCGGTATGACTCAAACACCGCAAATTTTGGGACAAAACGTGTCTTTAGAGTTGCTGTCTCCAGCCCAACGACCTTTAGCCATCACTCGGGATTTGCCTTTTTTTTGGCAGGAAACCTACCCAAGTATCAAAAAGGAAATGCGCGGACGGTACGTGAAGCACCCTTGGCCAGATGACCCTCTTAGTGCCCTTGCGACAGCAAAAACTAACCGCGCCCTAAGGTCTTAAAGTTTGAAGCCCTTTCTCAGCCAAACGTTGACTTAATTGGGTATTTTTATGGTGGTTGGGGCTCCAGCCTAAAATGAAACGATGAAAATCCGCCCAAGCGATGTAAAACAAACCCTGCCACTCATTTACAACCTGCTGAGCCAATGCCTGGCTTTCTCCTTGCGCTAACAAGGCTTGAGCCAACTCATCAAAATAAAACTCAAGTAAATAGTCGAGTTCTATACTGAGCACGTCTTCGGTAAGCGCACTGCCAAGCAAATACGCTAAATCCTGTACTCCCACGCCCGCCCCTATGTATTGAAAGTCCACCGCTGCGGCATTTTTGCCGTCTTCAGACAAACAAAAGTTTGCCACCTTCGCATCCCCATGAACTAAACATTTGAAACGGCTTTGGGCCAGTTGCTCACTGAGGCGATGTGCGCCGTTTTTCAACGGGCCCTCTGCCATTACCTGCCATTCATCCATACGAGTACTCAAGTGCCAATAAGTCCCCTCTGACCATAGACCTAATGGCCAACTAGACTGCGGAGTATCTTGAATAAAACGACTATGAAATCGTGCTAACCAAACAATACATGCCTCTAACTGTCGCTGCCTATGCTCGTTATCAAGCGTCTGATAACGGCTGCTGTACCCTGACTGGTCGAGATCTTCCAAAATCAATAGGCTGATCCTCTGTGCCTCGTCTCGGTAACTACCTAAACATTTCGCCACTTTGAAATTATTTGCAGGGTCCGTAAACCAGTTTTCATATGCTGCCTGCTCAACTTGGTAAGAACGTATTTTGCGCTGCTGGGCATGTTCTGAATTCCAACCTCTTGGGTGAGAGGGTGTCTCAGGAAACTGCCCTAATTTAACGACAATGCTGTTATAGTAAAAATCCTCTTCTCGCTCTTTATAGTGATAACGCACTATTTCACCATAGCCACTCCATAGACTCTGTATTCTTTCTTTACGTATAAGCTGGCAAGCATTCAATTGGCGCTTGATACAAATTTCTGGAGTCATAACACTAACCACTCATTTCCTTTGAATAACAACGAAAATTTACAAAAACACACATAAAATCTCTCATAATATTTGCTAATAACCATTTGCGGTATGTAATCCTCATCAAGTCATGATTTAATATCCGCTTTGTCTTCTTAAGGTGCAGGATAACCAAAAACATGGCTAGTAATAACCGTCTTTCTAATGAAAAACTCTTTAATATTGGCGTCAACTTAGTTAAATTCGCTTGGGTTGTTGAAATTCTAGCCGTCTCTATTGGTTTTCTTATCTCTATTATCGTTTCTTATTCTGTGTATGCAGAACTCAATCGTACAGATAACCACATGAGTTTTGGTGATTACAGCAGCATTTTAGTGGCCGCTTTACCTTTCGTTCTCGTTGCTGTGGTAGAGGCCGCTAAAATTCCTGTGGCTACCGCCATGATGTATGCCAAGCACTTTTCTTGGCGCTTGTTATTTTTTATTGGCTTGGTATTGCTAGCCTCCATTACTTTTGAAACCATGCTAAACGGCTTCGAGCGCAACTTTTCTGGTCTCAACATCACCATAGATGAAAGAAAGAATGAAGCACTTCTCATTCAAGGAAAAATTGATGATTTAGAAAACCGAAAAACGGAAATTAACGTGATTGACCCAGAAGAAGTAGACAGTAACTATCAACAGTCTTCAGGGGTTGCTAACAGCAACTATTACCAAACCCTCGATCGCCAACGCAGTCATATTGCCCAGCAAATTGCTCAACTTGACTCAGAAAATGAAAAAATACAAGAGTATCAAGCTGAAATCTCCGAGTTAACTCGCAAAGAGCGCGACATATATGACGCTTGGGACAGAGACCGTAATGAGCTTCAAGCGCGTTTACGTGGTCTTCTGAATAGCTACGTATCGAATTCTCAAAGTGAACGCGAACAACTGCAAAAAGAGTTAGATGACTTAAAAGCAGAAATGGAAAGAGAAGTAGCCGATGCTGGCTTTTTTACCCGCTCGCAAGTGGAAAAGAAATACCGTCAGTTAGTTGCCGAGAAAGAAGCTCGACTTTACGATGTGTCTGACCGTACCGGTGGCCAAGAAGCACTGCAAAAACAAACTGAAACTGAACAACAGCTTCAAAACCAGCTACAGGTTCTAGGGCGTACTTATCAAAGCCGTATTGATATTGGCCGTGCTCGAATTACTTATTTAGAAAACCAAATCGCATCGGAAGCCACTGGCAATGAAGAAAAGAAAAATGCCGTCCGAGCCAGTTTTGATCGAATTGCAGCGCAGGCTGAGTCGACTCGAGTTAATACCATTAACATTGCTCTAAATGAGCGCAACAAACAACTTTCAGAATATGAAGTCATTCAACAGGAAGTGAGACAGCTTGATGAGGCTATTTTCCAGCTAAACCAAGAACAAACTCAGATTCGCCATGAAATTAACCGCCTAGTAAACTCTAACCAAATTTATCGCCTTGCCGCTTACGTTGCTGACAAAGAACAAGCGATTGAGGTACCCAAATCGACCGTTGGTTTTGTCGCTTTAGTATGGTTTTCTTCATTGGCCTTTATTAGTGCCGTTACCGGTGTATTCTTAGCAATTGCAGGGCTATATATGCAACGTGTTTATGCTAAGTCTGAAGATAACACACCGCCACCAGCTAATACCCAACAACAAGACTCTGGTGAACCTCTTCACTCCGTAGCTTAACTCACTTAATAACAGCATTTACCTATTCCTATAGGTAAATGCTTGTTCTAACGTTTATTTTCCATTTTAAAAAATAATTAAATTTCTACAGCGCTAGCAACAAATTTGTCATACACTCTCAATAGAGTATGAATAAAGAATGTGAGGCAGTGCTTCTGAATACACTATTTTATTTTTTACATACTACCCCTGCTCATGCATCTCTACGATTGCAGGAATATATTCAGCTCACGCTACGCAGCATCGCTCTACCCTCTCCTTTAATCTCTAATCACCATTTGCTCAGATCGCTAAATCTCTCTCAACCTAAATCTTGTTACCTATTACAGGAGTGAAGTTTATGGAAAAAATTTACGTTCTCGATACCAATGTTCTGTTACATGATCCTTTGGCCATCTACGCTTTCGCCGAGCATAAAGTCGTTATCCCAATGACCGTTCTTGAAGAGCTCGATGTTATTAAAGACAGACGCGACAAAGATGTGAGCAGAGAAGCTCGCTTGGCTATCAATACAATCGATAAGATTGTCGGAGATGCTTCGCCGAAAGCATTACAATCTGGGGTCCCTATTCGGATCCTTGCTGACTCGAACGAAGACGCTGAGGAAATAATGGGCGAAGGTTCTTTAGCCATTTACCCAGATCAAATGATCAGTAATACAGACAACATTCCATTCTTAAACGGTAACCATGATCACGCTAATGACAACCGTATTATTAATGTGGGGCTGAGCTTACAGGCTACCAACCCACGTTCTTCTGTGTGCTTGGTCACCAAAGATATTAATATGCGTATCAAGGCCAAAGGCTCGGGTCTTGAGCGAGTGGAAGATTATAAGAAAGACCGAGTTCTAGATGACCTAGACTTAATGAGCAAGGGCTACATCCAATTCGATGGCAGTTTTTGGAGCCGTGTTGATAGTGTAAAAACGGAAAGCCATGGTCGCCATACGGTTCACGTCATTGCAAAAACAAACCTACCTACACTGTATTTAAATATGTTCATTATTGATGAAGAAGACTTTGTCGGATTTGTCGTTAACATGGACAAAGAGTTTGTATACTTAATTGATATTAATAAACAAAACCTAATGCACCAAAGTTTCTGGGGAATTAACCCTAGGAACTTAGAACAAGCTATGGCGTTTTATTTACTTCGTCACGACAACTCTGATCTCATGATAATGACAGGTCCGGCAGGCTCAGGTAAAACCTTACTTGCCTTAGCTTATGGCCTGCAAGTCACGATGGAAGAGAAACGTTTTAACAAAATCATTGTGGCTCGATCCACTCCACCTATGGCCGAAGACATTGGTTTTCTACCTGGCACAGAAGAAGAAAAAATGGCCCCTTGGCTGGCAGCTTTTGACGATAACCTAGAAATTCTGCATGGTGCCGATGAACATGCCTTTAGTAGTATCGACTATGTAAAGCAAAAGGCTAACATCCAGTTTAAATCATTAAATTTCATGCGGGGCCGCTCTTTCAACAATGCCTTGATCATTGTTGACGAAGCTCAAGGTTTAACTCAATTTCAACTAAAATCCATTGTGACCCGCATAGGCAGCAATTCAAAAATCATTGTGTTAGGCAACCTTGCTCAGATAGATAACAAGTACATTACCCCATTAACCTCTGGGTTAACCTATCTGGTTGAAAAATGTAAATCTTTTAAATATGCGAGCATCATGCATGTAAATGGCATTGAACGTAGCCGACTTGCTGAATTTGCTGAAGAAAATTTATAAGGAACAGCACAAACAAAAAAGGGAAGACCAAGTCTTCCCTTTTTAAACACTATTAAGACAGCTTACTGAGAAACGGATTTCGCCAACTCAGTAATTTCGTCCCATTTACCTGCCTGAACCAGATCAACAGGAACAATCCAAGAACCGCCTACACACAACACATTTGGTAAGGCTAGGTATTCACGGAAGTTGCCTGCACCAATACCACCAGTTGGGCAGAAACGAATTTGTGACAATGGGCCACCGAATGCTTTAAGCGCTTTCACGCCGCCATTCACTTCCGCTGGGAAGAATTTGAAGTGATCGTAGCCATACTCCATTCCTAAAAGAATATCAGAAATGGTTGCGACTGCAGGCAAATAAGGAATGTCGTACTCTTTACCCACGGCGAGCAAATCAGCGGTCATGCCAGGACTAATGATAAACTGAGATCCAGCCTCTACAGCTTGAATGTATTGCTCACGCGAACATACTGTACCCGCACCCACAATGGCTTCAGGAACTTCTTTACGAAGCGCTGTAATGGCTTCAAGTGCAGCAGGTGTGCGCATAGTCACTTCTAGTACAGGCACACCGCCTGCTACTAAAGCTTTCCCCAAAGCAACGGCTTGTTCAGCATTATCAACAACAATAACAGGAACAACCGGGGTCGCTGTCATCACTTGTTCCGCAGTATAAGATGTACTCATCCTAGTATCCTTTTTTATTCGAACTTAATAGTCGTGCCAGTTACGGCCATCTTTAATTGGCAGTGCCATAGAAGCTGCTGGTCCCCATGAGCCGGAAGCATACTCTTTTGGACGCTCGCTAGTTTGATTCCAAGCGTCCATAATGCCATCCACCCACTTCCAAGCGGCTTCTACTTCGTCATAACGCATAAATAAGGTCGCATCATCGCGCATTACATCAAGCAATAGACGCTCATACGCTTCTGGGCTACGTTTATTTTGGAAGGCCTCTGTCAGACTTAAGTTCAAGTCAACAGGTTGTAAGTTCATACCTTCACTTGCGCCTGGTACCTTATTCATGACCGTTAACGAGATCTTCTCTTCTGGTTGCAAGCGAATAATCAGCTGATTACGCTGCAATTGACGATGACTTTCGTCACTGAAGATACTATGTGGCACCGCTTTATATTGTATTACAATTTCAGAGTAACGTTGACCTAAACGTTTACCTGTACGTAAATAAAATGGTACGCCAGCCCAGCGCCAGTTATCTATGTCTGCTCGCAAAGCTACAAATGTTTCCGTACGAGACTCTGGATTACTGCCTTCTTCGTCAAAATAGCCGACAACACCCTTACCTTTAATCTGACCTTGAGCGTATTGGCCTCGTACTGTTTTGGTATACGCATTAGCACCTAGGATGGGGCGCAATGCTTTCAGCACTTTAATTTTTTCGTCACGCACTGAATCTGCGTCCATACGACCTGGTGGTTCCATTGCGACCAAACATAGCAACTGAACTAAGTGGTTTTGAACCATATCGCGCATGGCGCCAGCTTTATCGTAGTAACCCCAGCGCCCTTCTACACCAACGGTCTCAGCGACGGTGATCTGCACGTTATCAATGTGCGCGCTAGACCATAGTGGTTCAAACAAGGTGTTACCAAAGCGAATAGCCAATAAGTTTTGTACTGTTTCCTTACCTAGGTAGTGGTCAATACGAAATACTTGTTTCTCGCTGAAGTTCTTCATTACTTCATTATTGATAGCGCGAGAAGAAGCTAGGTCACGGCCCAGGGGTTTTTCAAGCACCACACGCATACGTTCTTGGTTCAAATTACAATTTGCTAAAGAAGAACAAATTGAACCAAATAGATCAGGCGAGGTAGCAAGATAGAAAACAACGTCGCGATCATCACCACCAACATTATTTTCATTTAAGCGTTTAAAGTCACTTTCTTGTTGAGCATCAACAGAAATATAGCTTAGGCGCTCTTTGAATCTTGGCCAGGTTACTTCATCCCCAACACTAGATGGGACAAACTCATCTAACGCGGTACGAATTTTGGCTTGGTAGTCTTCTGCACTTACTTCACGACGAGAGGCACCAATAATACGGGTGCTAGGAGCAAGTAAACCATCCATATCTAGGTGGTACAAAGCGGGCAACAACTTACGCATTGCAAGGTCACCACCACCACCAAATATTACTACATCACAGGCTTTTAAACTGGCCTTCATTATCTTATCTCCAACTAAATCTAGGCTTTTGACACTAGATGGGAAGCATAACAAGCACATCCCATCAGCCCTGGGTATTCAGACATCACTACAAAAGTCGGAATAGGGGTAACATACGCTTTCATACGACCTTTATCTTGCATCGCTTCTCGAAAGCCACTAGCTAATATTTCATTTACATATCGAGGAACAATACCACCGGTAATGTACACTCCACCACGCGCTTCTACGGTAAGAGCAAGATCTCCTACAACACGACCAAGAAAGACAAAAAATTGCTCTAACGCCGCCTTGGCAATGGGGTCATTCCCCGCTTTCACTGCTTTCCCTATTTCCGGTGCCGTTAAACGGGCTTGCTTTCCTTCTTGCCACACTAAGGCCTCATAAATGTTTTCTAAGCCCATGCCGGATAGAACACGCTCTGCTGACACTCTATGATGACGCTTACGTAAGAAACTGAGTATGGCATCTTCTACCGGAGTGCAGGCACTCAGATCAACATGACCTCCTTCACCCGGTAAAATGTAATTCGGCCCATCAAATTTTGGAATAACACAGGAGACACCAAGCCCTGTACCAGGACCAAGTACCCATGCAGGTTGAGCTTTGTCTAGATGTTGTGTATCCCCAATGGCGACCAATTCGCTGTCAGGAATAACTTGTAAAGCATGACCTAACGCATCATAGTCGTTTAATAGTGCGACGCTCTTAGACTCGCCAAAGAAGGTTTGAACTTGCTCACGGGTAAAAGACCAAGGGTTGTTTGAAAAACGGATCACCTCTTGGTTAACCGGCCCTGCGATAGCGAGCACGACGGCATCTATATTCGCCATATCCACTTCACTTGACTCGATGTAAGCTTCCACCGCATCAAAAAAACTCGAATAGTTTTCACAAGGAAATACTTTTACCGCTTCGGGCGTAAACTGATGAATCGGAACCAATGCAAAACGTGCATTTGTGCCGCCCAAATCAGCGATCAACGCGTGGGACATGGATCTATCCTCAAAGATTTTTTTGAAATTTTACAACAAAAACAACACAAAAAACACCAATACACAGGATAAATCTCAATTATTTTGTAATAAAATTACAAACTATCTTAACTTATTCAAAAACTTGAACACCTTAGTGGGTACAGATCTTTTACGGTTGTTTTTATATTCATACAGTCGTTCATCTGCAACTTTAAGCAATTGCTTATAATTGCTCGGGGCGTCTCCAGACATGCTCGCGCCACCATAACTGATCGTAATAGGCACTAAATTTGACTTATACCTGAGAGGATTCGACTGCAAGTACTCCTGGATGGACTCAGCCACATGAATAGCTTGGTCGTAACTTTTTCCCGGCATAACAAAAACAAATTCATCCCCGGCAAAGCGAAATGCTAGCCCTTGTCTATGAACATATTTGAGTAACCGCTTTGCAATGTATTCTAACACTTCATCACCGCAATTATGCCCCAAAGTATCATTAATTGACTTAAAGGCATCACAGTCTATAAAGACCGCTGTCAAATCTCTACCCTGATTCTTAGAGCGCAGGAATTCCCGGTCTAACATCAACTCTAATTGTCTACGATTCAACAAACCTGTTAGAGGATCACGGGTAGCAAGATATTCAAGCTTTTCTCGTGCTGAAACATTACTTAAGCAAATGGAAATTTTAATGGCCAATTGATCCAGTAAAAACGTATCTTTGGTAGCAGCATCATAACGGCTACTGTCTGCATCGGCTTGACAAAAGAAGCCCACTAATTCGCCATCCATCGTCAGTGGGGATATAGCAACAGATGAGATAATGCTTCGATAGGTATCAGGTATAATCTCTCGGCAGCGCTCTAAATCTGAGTTAACAAGAATCGTCTTATTGCCTGATTTGATAATATCAATCATGTGCCTACGCTGAGTAAACAAGACACGATCACGTAAATCGGGCATTTTTTCGAGGCTTTCCGCCAAATGCGAGAGTGGCGCTTCGTTGATTAAATTTACCCAAACATAAGGTACATTAAACTGCTTTTGAACCTCTTTGGTTAAGGTCGAAACAAATTGATCACAACGCCCAATAGAAAGAATACATCTTTCTATTTCAAAAAACTTAAGCGCAATTTGTTCATTGCGCCTAACATTGTCTATCAGTTCATCGATATTATGCATGCATCATGTTTCAACGGACTTATTAGTCTCGCCTTCCTCATAAGTAACCCAAACCATACGAAACGATTGATCTATAATGCATTATAGTACGATGCTTAAGCAATATGAGCCATCTTTAGTTAATAATAACTGGGTTATTTTTGTCTTTTTCACTTTTAACTTTAGAATTTTAGCTACGTGCCGTTAAGATTATTACTTGAATCTCACTAGGGTTAACATGAATATTCGCGGCGTTGTTGAAACTCAGCTCACTCAGAGAAGCCAGCCAGGCCAGCCTGTTAATGGTAACGCTCAGTTTGCTTTATTTATGAGCCTATTCAACCAACCGGGGCCAGCAACACTAGAAGCTGAGGATACCTTTGTTCAACATGAGCCACATGCTGTTGTGCGTCCGACTCAATTCTCCCACAGCATTGCTAACAACCCTACAGCCAATATTGCCCTAATTAAAGCACTAGGAGAAGAACCATTAGCCAGTGGCCCAGCTTACCAGCTTGATGTTATCGAAACGCTAGAACACCAGATCAATACTAGGGTTTAACCTTACAAAGACTAAATAACCTACTCCAAGCTTGAGCATGAGCTTGGGAAGCCCGCTGATATCTTTTCCAGCCCCCATTTGGCTCAGTAAAGCTTAATAAACTCACATAATCAGATAAGGCTTTTGGCAAAGGCGGCAAAGTATTCATAAGCTGATTAAAGAGTGGCAAAACTTCATAGGCACTGCTATTCAACCTGGCCATATAAGGCTGAAGCAAATCGATGTACTGGTCTTTAAATACTGTCCTTAAAAAGCTTAATGGCGGCCCACATAAGGTATGGTCTTGTATCGCTAAACTCTGAGACACGGCCAGCAAATAACTTTCTAAATGCATTAAACTCATCAACATGCGACCAAAGTATTCACTATCAGACAAGGTTTTTAAATCCTCTTCAAACTGTTCACTCTCGATTAAGGGTAGTTGGTCGAGTTTTTGCGCAATAACAACTAAGCGTTGCAGTGCTGCAAGGAGCTCACCGTCATGAGCCGTTGAGTGGCTCATAGGAATAAGGCCATTTGAGAGGCTAAAAAAGCCACTACTGTCTTGGTCATTGAACAGGGCATTAGCCAGCGCTTTGGATAATTCGGCTCGTTTTGCTTGAGCGACATTTGACAGTTCTGCAGCCAAATCATCATCATGAATCTCACAGCTCTCAATTGCTCTGACAATATTTACTTCATATAAAAAGCGTTGGCTATGAGTCATAACTCGACCCAACACGCTGTTTCTTTTACCTGCAAGATAACCTACATCACACCGTTGTAGGGATAAGAAATCAAGCAGACTGATATCAAACTCAGACATATTAAGTAAGCGATTTCTTAAGGCTGGATAGATCTGCCAATCTAAAGCTGGGGGTTGGGAAAGATCAATAAACTGAGAGCGCTTTAAGTTCGTGAAATAGTGGTCTAGATGCTCTTTCGCAACAAATCGGTTATCACATCCTACCAATACCAATAGTATAATAATGCCAACTAAATAAGACTGAGCTTTAAGGCAATAATTCATGACTGAGCAACTCTTTGAAAAAAGAAAAAAACTATCAGAAACCCGCGTAGCAAAAATGGTATTCCCATCCACAACCAATCACTATGATACCTTGTTTGGTGGGATTGCTTTGCAATGGATGGATGAAGTTGCCTATATTGCTGCGACACGTTTTTCGCGTAAAACAATGGTCACTATTTCAACTGAGCAAGTCGATTTTACTCGCCCCATTCCTTCGGGAATCTTAGTCGAATTAGTTGCAAAAGTCGTTCATGTGGGACGCACCTCCCTCAAAGTTGAGGTGTCAATTTTCTTAGAGCAACTAGACAGCGATGTACGTATTAAAGGCGTCACTGGGCATTTCAACTTTGTTGCCGTTGATCAAAATAGAAAGCCCATTCCCATTTTTGATGAGAACGGGCCTGCTTAATCAAACCAGCTACAAATGAATATTAAGCGACATTAACCATTAGAGCGGCTTAGCGCTATTTCCGCAGCCAGTTCATCAAAGCTCTTTTCAGCTTGTAGCTTCTGGAATACGGCCGCTTCATTTTTCATTGATGTGCGTAAAATATCTTGCGCAACTTGACCTGCTTGCTCAGGGTTCAGACCAACCAATACAACTAATCCACCACTAGGAGTAGGGATCTGACGAATCACTTTTGAGCCAATCAAGGTTTGGTCAGTAATCTGTTTGGTTACCACGCTATTTACACGATCAACGGTTTCAGCATCACCTGCACCGGTTGTTTCCACGTATTGTTTAACCATATTTTGCAGATCAACACTCAGCACTTGCGCTAATTCAACACGTGCCGCTGTCGCTGCCATTTGTTTCATATAATTAGGCCCGGCTGCTGACTTCTCGCTGTAGCCAACCGCTGAAAGCTCGACCCCCTCAACCGGAGCACCACATACCCACAAAGGAGCAGGTTGATTAGAGCCATCCGCAAAGACACACTCTGGAACAGCCGCAGGCTGTGGGGCAGGTGTATCAATGACTTCTTTACTACATGCAGCTAATGCTAGACCCGCTACAACAACGCTTGCAAGCTTCAATTTCATGCTATTTCCCTCTTTCAATGAGCTATCCACTCGTTTCACTTTCTACTTAGTTATTAAACAAAAAAAAGGGCGCTAACAATAGCCCCCTTTTCAAGTCTTTACTTAATGTTGGATATTACTCAGTAAAAGACGCTTTGTCTTCTTCAGTAACATCTTTCATAGATAGTTTGATACGGCCACGCGCATCAACGTCTAGCACTTTAACGACCACTTCTTGACCTTCAGAAAGGAAGTCAGCTACCGCACGAATTCTCTCTTCAGCAATTTGTGAAATGTGAACTAGGCCATCTTTGCCAGGTAGGATATTAACGAAAGCACCAAACTCTGCCAAACGTACCACTTTACCTTTATAAAGTTTGTCTACTTCTGCTTCTGCAGTGATCTCATGAATTTTTAATAATGCAGCATCTGAAGACGCTTTGTCTGCCGCATAAATACGTACAAGACCGTCATCATCAAGATCAATAGAAGCACCTGTTTCTTCGGTAATAGAGCGGATAGTTGCGCCGCCTTTACCGATAACATCACGAATCTTCTCTGGGTCAATCTTAATTGTCGCCATAGATGGCGCATTTGGAGACACTTCAGGACGAGCGTAACCAATCACTTCAGCCATTTCACGAAGAATGTGCTTACGGGCATCCATTGCTTGGCTTAGAGCGATGTCCATGATTTCTTCATTGATACCTTCGATTTTGATGTCCATTTGCAGTGCTGTGATACCTTCTTCAGTACCCGCAACTTTAAAGTCCATATCGCCAAGGTGATCTTCGTCACCCAAGATATCTGTTAATACCGCAAAACCATCGTCTTCTTTGATTAAGCCCATTGCAATACCAGCTACAGGAGCTTTCAGAGGTACACCAGCGTCCATCATAGACAAAGAGGCACCACACACAGAAGCCATAGAGCTTGAACCGTTAGATTCAGTGATCTCAGACACCACACGAATGGTGTAAGGGAATTCTTCTTCAGAAGGCAATACCGCCTGAACACCACGACGAGCCAAACGACCGTGACCGATTTCACGACGACCCACACCGCCCATGCGACCACACTCACCAACAGAGTATGGAGGGAAGTTGTAATGCAACATGAAGCTGTCTTTGCTTTCGCCAGTCAGTCCATCTGTCATTTGAGCATCACGGCTTGTACCTAGAGTACAAGTTGCAATGGCTTGCGTTTCACCACGAGTAAACAAAGAAGAACCGTGAGTTTTGCTCAACACGCCCACTTCTACGTTGATTGGACGAACAGTTTTATTATCACGACCATCGATACGAGGCTGGCCTTCAATCACACGGCGACGAACGGTACGTTTTTCTAATTTAGAGAAAACGCCAGTTACGTCTGCTTCGCTAAATTCGCCTTCTTCTGTAACTAGAGCGGCAACGGCAGCATCACGAACTTCACCAAGCTTAGCGTAACGCGCCATTTTTTCACTAATGCCATATGCTTCTTCAATTTGCGCAGCATAGCCAGTTTCAACAGCTTCGATTAGAGCAGTATTAGCCGCTTCTGCTTCCCATTCCCAACGAGGCTTACCTGTTTCTGCAGCGAACTCGTTGATGGCACTGATTGCTGCTTGCATTTCTTTGTGCGCGAATAGAACGGCACCTAGCATTTCGTCTTCAGTCAATTCTTGAGCTTCAGACTCAACCATTAATACGGCATCTTTCGTACCTGCAACCACCATGTCTAGCAATGAGCCATCTAGCTCAGAGTAAGATGGGTTCAATAGGTAGCCATTTTCGTCATTAAAGCCAACACGAGCGGCACCAATTGGACCGTTAAATGGGATACCAGAAATCGTTAGTGCTGCAGAAGTCGCAATCATGGCAGCGATGTCTGCATCCAAGTCAGTGTTGGTAGACATTACCGTACAAACAACCTGAACTTCGTTCATGAAACCATTTGGGAACAAAGGACGAATTGGACGGTCGATTAGACGAGAAGTTAATGTTTCTTTCTCTGAAGGACGCCCTTCACGCTTTAAGAAACCGCCAGGAATTTTACCAACTGCGTAAGCACGCTCTTGGTAATGAACAGACAGTGGGAAAAAGTCTTGACCAGGTTTAGCTGATTTAGCGCCAACCACAGTGGCTAATACTTGCGCATCACCAATGGTACATAGCACAGCGCCTGTTGCTTGGCGCGCAATGCGACCAGTTTCAAGAGTAACTGTATCGTTACCAAACTGGAAAGTTTTAGTCGTAATACTCACACGTATTCCTTTTATTTATAAAATTACTTTTTTCCCAAAGGCCATCTTTTTAAGCCAGTACTCATATAAATTCTCTTGTAAAAACTCATATGAAGTACAGGCTGCTCCTTGGGAAGCCAATAAAAAAAGGGCCATACTTCTAATATGGCCCCTCTTCAGTCTTAGCGACGTAGACCTAGCTTTTTGATCAAGCTAGTGTAACGTGCTGCGTCTTTACGCTTAAGGTAGTCCAACAGCTTACGACGTTGGTTTACCATGCGAATTAGACCGCGACGAGAATGGTGGTCATGGATATGAGATTTAAAGTGACCTTGTAGACCTTCGATGTTCTTAGTCAACAATGCTACTTGAACTTCAGGAGAACCAGTGTCGCCTTCCGCTACTTGAAACTCTTTAACCAACGCTGCTTTTGATTCTGCAGACAATGCCATAATCTTTATCTCCAAATAATATGCTATTAAGGGTCAAGGATAGCCGAGCATATTTTCAGTTACCCTAGGCCAGCAAGTTTAACACTTTTTTTTGCAGAACTCACTGCAAATTATGCGGCAAACTCACTGGTATTTATTAATCTTTGAGGCTTAATATTCGACTGTTTCACGTCACCTAAACCAAGAAAGCGCATGTTACTTGAATCGTATAAACGAACCAAGCCTTGAGTGAGTTCAGGTTGGGTATTCGGTACCGTTCGCCCAAACATCATATCCTTTGCTGATGCTGCGTCCAAGAACACTTTCGGAAGGTGTTCTACAGCGCTGTCCATAGGCATGAGCTTTTGGTCGAGTTCCGCTTCACCTAGCTCAGCAAGCGCTTCAAACTCTTCTAACGTCAACATATCCTGAGGATCGTAACCCGCGGTGGAAATACGATGTAGCGTTTTCAGGTGCGCTCCGCAACCCAGCTTTTCCCCAATATCTTCCCCGATAGTACGAATATAGGTGCCCTTAGAACAACGTATATCAAGGGTAATGCTGTCCGCCGTTCGCTCAACCAGTGTTAAATCAGAAATCGTCACTTGGCGGCGTTTTCGCTCAATCACTATGCCTTGCCTTGCATATTCATACAACGGCTTACCTTCATGTTTTAGCGCGGAATACATAGGAGGAATTTGTTCGATATCACCCCGAAAACGATTCAATACTTGCTCTAACTCAGAGTCCGTTAGTTCAGGGATGGCTTGGGTTGTGAGTACTTCGCCTTCTTGATCACCAGTCGTAGTGCGAACACCCAACTGAATACAGGTTAAGTACCGTTTATCGGCATCAAGCAGATACTGTGAGAACTTGGTCGCTTCACCTAGACATAATGGCAACATGCCCGTCGCTAAAGGGTCTAAAGCGCCAGTGTGGCCTGCTTTAGCCGCTCTATACAAGCGACGGACTCGCTGTAAAACCTGATTGGAACTAAGTCCAATCGGCTTATTAAGCAGAACAATACCATCAATAGGTCGCCACTTTGTTTTACCTACTGCCACCTATTATTCACCTTCTTGAGTTTGCTTAGACTGATCTCCACGAATGGCTTCATCAATCAAAGCAGACATACGCGTACCATTAACGACACTTTGATCGTAATGGAATCGTAGTGACGGCATAACTCTTAACTTCACTTCTTGAGATAAACGGCGACGCAAAAACGCTTTTGCACTGTCTAACGCTTTTTGGTTAGCAGCAAGCACTTCTGGTTGATCGTCTTTCCCAAGCACAGTGTAGTAAATGTCTGCGTAACCAAGATCCTTGGCAACACGCACTTCATTGATTGTAACTAACCCAAGTCTTGGGTCTTTTACTTCGAATTGGATAAGTTTGGCCAGCTCCTTTTGGAGCTGGTCACCAATTCGACTAGTTCGACTAAAATCGCTTGGCATATCTATTTCCTATTAAAGCGAACGAGCAACTTCAATGGTCTCGAAAACTTCGATCTTGTCGCCTACTTTAACGTCAGTGTAGTTCTTCACACCGATACCACATTCCATGCCCTTGCTAACTTCATTCACTGCATCTTTAAAGCGACGCAAGGATTCAAGTTCACCTTCGTAGATAACAATGTCATCACGTAGAACACGGATCTGCTTATTACGGTATACCGTACCCTCGATCACCATACAGCCAGCAATCAAGCCAAACTTAGGTGAACGGAAGATATCACGTACTTCTGCTGTACCTTGAATTTCTTCACGTAAATCAGGTGTCAACATACCAGACAAGGCAGATTTCACATCATCAATGATGTTGTAGATAACGCTGTAGTAACGCAGATCAACACTTTCACGTTCAATGAACTGCTTAGCAGAGCTATCAGCACGTACGTTAAAGCCGAAAATAACAGCTTCTGAAGCTAACGCAAGCGTTGCGTCAGTCTCTGTAATACCACCTACGCCACTCGATACGATGTTAACTTGAACTTCATCTGTATTCAGGTCAGTTAGAGACTTGATCAAGGCTTCCAAAGAACCACGCACGTCTGCCTTTAATACGACATTAAGAGTGCGAACTTCATCTTTACCCATTTCTGAGAATAGGTTTTCAAGCTTAGCTGAGTGTTGGCGAGCAAAACGTACTTCACGGTATTTACCTTGACGGAAGTTCGCTACCTCACGAGCTTTACGTTCGTCGGCTACTACGATGAATTCTTCACCTGCTTCAGGTGTACCATCTAAGCCAAGAATTTCTGCGGGAATAGAAGGTCCAGCGCTCTTAATAGATTTTCCGTTCTCGTCCAGCAAGGCACGTACACGACCCATTTGTAGACCCGCCAAAACGATGTCGCCTTTTTTCAGGGTACCGTTTTGAACCAATAAGGTAGCCACTGAACCACGACCTCGGTCAAGACGTGCTTCAACAACAACACCTTTAGCAGGTGCGCTAGGAACCGCATTCAACTCCAGTACTTCAGCTTGCAATAGAATTGCTTCTAGTAGCTCGTCGATACCTTCACCAGATTTCGCTGAAACACCCACAAACTGAACGTCACCGCCCCATTCTTCAGGCACAACTTCCTGCGCTACCAATTCGTTTTTAACACGATCTAGGTCAGCGGCTTCTTTATCTACCTTAGTAATAGCAACAACCATAGGCACTTCTGCTGCGCGAGCATGCTGAATCGCTTCAATAGTTTGTGGCATAACCCCATCATCAGCAGCACAAACAAGAATAACGATATCCGTTGCTTTAGCACCACGAGCACGCATAGAAGTAAAGGCAGCGTGTCCAGGTGTATCTAAGAAGCTAACCATACCGTGAGGCGTTTCTACGTGATAGGCACCAATGTGCTGGGTAATACCACCTGATTCGCCTGCTGCAACACGAGTCGTACGAATGTAGTCAAGCAATGAGGTTTTACCATGGTCAACGTGGCCCATTACAGTAACCACTGGCGCACGTTTAATCTCGTCACCTTCGTAGTCAATCGCTTCAATGATGTCGTTTTCAACAGCATTTTCGTCAATGTACTTAACTTTGTGCCCCATTTCCTCAACAACCAAGGTCGCTGTATCACGGTCAATCGTCTGATTGATGGTCGCCATTGCGCCCATACCAAACATAACCTTAACAACTTCAGCCCCTTTTACGGTCATTTTTTCAGCTAAGTCAGCTACTGTGATACTTTCTGGCAAAGCGACTTCGTGAACAATTTTAGCCGTTGGTTTTTGGAAACCATGCTCTTGTTTAGGTGCGGCTTTCTTCGCCTTACGACCTAATTTACCACCGCGGCGAGAGAACTCTTCATCGCCACTGACATTGATACGGCCACGTTTGTTATCAGAATTACGACCACGTGGTTTTGCATCACCATCTTGCTGACGAGAGCCTTTTTTACCTTTCGGGCTATGCGGCTTATTGTCAGCAGGTGCTGAAAAGTTCTTCTTCGTAGGTTTTGCTTGCTTTGGTGATTCCACGGGATTAGTAACTCCTGTATCAGCCACTTTTTGCTCTGGTTCTTTTTTCACTTCAGCGGAGGCTGCTTTTTGTTCAGCTTCTTGACGTGCTTTCTCTTCAGCTTCTGCTTTCGCTTTCGCTGCTTCTTCTTCACGTTTACGCTCAGCGTCTATTCGAGCTTGCTCTTCAGCAGCCAAACGCGCTTGTTCTTCTGCTTGACGTTTCGCCGCTAGCAGCTCTTCTTGCTTAGCATCGTCTGAATCGTCACGCTTAACGTAGGTACGCTTCTTTTTAACAGCAACATTTACCGATTTGCCACCATCTCCGCGAGATAATGTACTGGTTTTCTTACGCTGTAAAGTGATTCGTTTACCATCTTGCTCATCTTCACCGTGTTGACGCTTAAGATGATTCAACAAAACTTGTTTTTCTGTATCAGAGACCTCTTGGTCTTCACTCTTATGAGGAAGGCCAGCTTCTTTCATCTGAGTCAGTAGCTTCTCTACTGGTGTATTTACTAATTCGGATAGTATCTTTACGGTTTGAACTGTCATTAAGTTCCCCCTCTTTACTCAGATTTTATTCAGATTCAGCAAACCAAGGCGCACGAGCAGTCAAAATCAGGCTAGCTGCACGTTCCTCAGTCATTCCTTCAACTTCTAGCAATTCATCAACTGATTGCTCCGCCAAATCTTCCATTGTAATAACGCCTTTTGAAGCAAGAACCAATGCAAGGTGGTTATCCATACCTTCCATTTCAAGCAAATCAGCAGCTGGTTTTGCATCATCTAACTGTTCTTCAGCTTGTAGAGCCTTATTCAACAGAGCATCTTTAGCGCGCAGGCGTAATTCGTTGACTAAATCTTCATCAAAATCATCAATTTCTAGCATTTCTTCCATTGGCACATAAGCAACTTCCTCTAAAGAAGTAAAACCTTCTTCTGCCAACTGAATTGCTAAGTCATCATCGACCCCAAGGCTTTCAACAAACAGATCAATGATCTTTTGTGATTCCTCTTGTTGTTTGGCTTCAGCGTCTTCACTGGTCATTACATTCAGCGTCCAACCAGTTAGCGCAGAGGCTAAACGGACATTCTGGCCATTACGGCCGATCGCTTGGGCTAAGTTGTCGCTTTTCACAGCCACATCCATTGAGTGAGCATCTTCATCAATTACGATAGAATCTACTTCAGCTGGCGCCATAGCGTTTATCACTAGCTGAGCTGGGTTATCGTCCCAAAGTACGATATCCACACGCTCACCATTCATTTCATTAGAAACTGCCTGTACTCGAGCACCGCGCATTCCTACACAAGCACCGATTGGGTCAATACGGCGATCATTGGTTTTAACAGCAATCTTAGCTCGCAAACCAGGATCACGAGATGCACCGCGAATTTCGATTACTTCTTCAGAAATTTCTGGCACTTCTAAGCGGAACAATTCCACCATGAAAGCAGGATCGTTACGAGAAAGTACCAGTTGTGCACCGCGGTTATCATCACGAATTTCAGCCAATAGAGCGCGAACTCGATCATTCATACGGAAAGATTCACGAGCGATAAGCTGATCTTTTGGTAAGCTCGCTTCTGCATTTTCACCTAGGTCAATAATTAGGCTATCACGAGTTACTTTCTTAACCTGTCCGTGAACAAGCTTGCCGACTTTCTCTGCATAGCGTGCTACCACTTTTGCTTTTTCAGCTTCACGTACTTTTTGTACGATCACTTGCTTCGCTGTTTGAGCAGCAATACGTCCAAACTCTTCAGATTCAACTTCTTCTTCGTACACTTCACCAATTTCTAAGCCTAGGTTTTGCTCTACTGAATCATCAATAGTCAGCTCAGATGCTGGTTGTGAATAATCTTCGTCCGCCACTATGTTCCATTGGCGGTAAGTAACATAACTACCTGTACGCTGATCAATCGATACGCGAATTAATGCATCGTCTTCAAAACGGCGTTTAGCTGCGCTAGCTAAAGCAATTTCTACGGCTTCGAAAATCACCTGTTTCGGCACATCTTTTTCGTTAGAAACAGCTTCGACTACCAAAAGAATCTCTTTACTCATCCCTTTAGCCTCTCTTCAAGGTTAATTTTTAAAATTGTGGAACCACATTTGCCTTCTCGATTAGGTCGATAGGCAACAAATATTCTTCTTGGTCAACGCGAACCACGACATCTTCGTTTTCCACGCCAACAAGTTGACCTTTAAACTTGCGTCGGCCATCAAATGGCACTCTTAAACGCAGCGACACAATAGCGCCAACATACGCCTGGAACTGTGCCAGCTCAAACAAGGGGCGATCTAACCCTGGAGAAGATACCTCCAAGTTATATTCGCCTGTAATAGGGTCTTCTACATCTAGAATCGAGCTAACCTGGCGGCTAACTTGCGCACAATCTTCAACGTCGATGCCTTTTTCAGCATCTGTTTCAATAAAAATACGCAATACAGAATCTTTACCATGCGAGAGGTATTCCATACCCCAAAACTGAAACCCTAAGCCTTCAACGACAGGTCTTATCAACCCCTCTAACACTGAGTGCTGTGCAGACAACTTTTCTCTCCGAAAAAACTAAAACCCAGAAACAAAAAACGGGCACAAGGCCCATTTTACGCAATACAGATAACAAAAAACCCCATAAAGGGGTTTAGAGAACGCGTTTTGGGCTCTTCTCAACCTAGTCGGGAGAAACAACCCAAGAGCAATTGACCTTGCCCCAAACAATTGAGGCACATTATACACAGAGCATAATGTAAAAACAAGATTGGTGCCGATGGCCGGACTCGAACCGGCACAGCCGTAGGCCACCACCCCCTCAAGATGGCGTGTCTACCAATTCCACCACATCGGCAAAACCTTATTTGATCCTTATTCTGTCACTTACTCAGCAACCGGAATATCGGATCCATTCTCATCACCAACACTTGGCAATGTTACAGAATCTTCTACAGTTGGTACGGCAGGAACATAATCCAATGCACCCGAAACACTTTTTGCCTGTTCGCTGGCAAAATAAGCCAAACCAAAACTTGTTAGGAAAAAAGCCAATGCAAAGAATGCTGTTAGCTTACCAAAAAAGCTACCACCACCCTGACTACCAAATACTGTCTGAGAAGCACCACCAAATGCTGCTCCAGCATCCGCACCCTTGCCTTGTTGAAGCAACACCAGCGCGATGATCGCAATGGCTGCTAAAACATGAACAATTAAAATTAAGGCTTCCATCAATTAACCTGCTGCTTTTACTATCGCATTAAATTCATTTGCATCTAACGATGCACCACCAACTAAAGCACCATCGACATCAGGCATAGCAAATAATGCTGGGCTGCTTGCTGCTTTAACACTGCCGCCATACAAAATCTGTACTTTTTCGGCAACAGTTTGAGAGTATTGACTTAAAAACTCTCGGATACCTTGGTGTACTTCTTGGGCCTGCTCAGCGCTAGCTGATAAACCAGTTCCAATTGCCCATACAGGCTCATATGCCACCACGATATTTTCAAAACTTTCAATACCCACTACGTCGATAACAGCTTTCAGCTGACGCTCACATACAGCCAATGTTTGCCCTGCTTCACGCTCTTCCAATGTTTCGCCAATACATAGCATTGGAAACAAGCCATCAGCTAACAAACGCTTTGCTTTATTTGCAACAAACTCATCCGTTTCTGCATATAGAGAGCGGCGCTCTGAGTGCCCTATTAGCACATATTTTGTACCAAAGGTCTTCAACATAGAGGTTGATACTTCCCCGGTAAAGGCACCTTTTTCTTGGTCACTAACATTCTGCGCAGCCAAGCAAATGTGGCTATCATTAATTAGACCAGACACTTGCGCAAGAAAAGGATACGAAGGGGAAACAACCACTTCAGAGTTCACATCACCCATCGTCAACAAGCCTTTCACAAGATCATCAATAGACTCAACAGAGCCATTCATTTTCCAGTTACCAGCTACGATTTTTTGACGAATCATATTACAACTCCTAATTTTGAGGCGCTTATTCTAGGGAAAGCGCCTCTTGGTTTCAAGTATTTATTTTAAAATCAAGCAATAAGAGACTTATTTAGGAATAGCAGCCTTAACTTCCTCAACAAGGTAATCCACCAGTTCATCAACGGTATCGTCATCACGACCTTCCACCATCACACGAATCAGAGGCTCAGTACCTGACGCCCTTAACAAAACACGCCCCAAACCATTTAAACGCTCATTCGCAACAGCAATGGCTTTCTGCAAGGCAGGCACTTCATTTGGGACAAAACGCTCTGCCACTCGAATGTTTTTGAGCTTTTGTGGGAACTTAACCAAACCTTCCAAAAGCTCATCTAGACTCTTGTTTTCTTCTACCATGGCACTCAGCACTTGCAGAGCTGCCACAATACCGTCACCTGTAGTGGTAATAGAACGACACACAATATGACCAGAGGGCTCACCACCCAATACCCAACCATGCTGCATGAGCTTTTCATTCACGTAGCGGTCACCTACTGCAGCTCGACTAAAGCCGATACCATTTTCAGAAAATGCTAACTCCAGACCGAAATTACTCATCAGAGTGCCAACTACGCCGCCACTAAAACGACCTGTTTTCATTAGGTGGTTGGCGATAATATAGAGCACATCATCCCCATCACGAACAACGCCATTACGGTCCACCAAAATAAGGCGGTCACCGTCACCATCCAAAGCAATACCGATGTCAGCGTTCTCCGCCAAAACATTCTTTCTTAACAATTCCGGTTTGGTCGCCCCACTGGTTTCATTGATATTCAAACCATCAGGGTTAACACCAATAGCAATTACCTCCGCTCCCAGCTCACTGAAAACTCGTGGCGCCACATGATAAGTTGCCCCATCAGCACAATCGACAATAACTTTCAGGCCACTTAACTGCTGACCTATTGGGAAAGTACCTTTACAATATTCGATATAACGCCCTGCGGCATCATCCACTCGTTTAGCACGACCAATTAGATCCGAAGACACAACCTCCATGGGCTGTTCTAAATAATATTCAATGCGTTCTTCTAACTCATCGGAAATTTTTCCACCTTCCGCCGAAAAAAACTTAATACCATTATCCGTATAGGGATTATGAGACGCACTGATAACAATACCCGCACTGGCGCGAAAAGTTCTTGTTAAATAAGCAATAGCAGGGGTTGGCATTGGACCGACCAAACGTACATCCGCCCCAGCGGCCACAATGCCAGATTCAAGAGCTGACTCAAACATATAGCCAGAAATGCGCGTATCTTTACCTATTAGGATTTTCTTATCTTTTTCCTTAAATACCTGGCCCGCAGCCCAGCCTAACTTCAGCATAAACTCTGGCGTAATTGGCGCTGTACCAACCGTGCCACGAATCCCATCCGTACCAAAATATTTACGCATTAGCTTTCTCTCTCAATCCTATACATTAATTCCAGCATTTCTACATGAGGTTTAACGTCATGCACTCTAAATATTCTTGCGCCTTTCTCATAACCTGAGGCATTAGCGCCCATTGTACCGAACAAGCGACCCTCTACCTCTTTATTTAGCACATCACCTATCATGGTTTTACGAGACACACCCAATAAAACTTCAAACCCCATCTGGCAAAAATGATCAAGGTGCTTAATGAGGCTTAGATTATGAGCGAGACTCTTACCAAAGCCGATACCGGGATCCAAAAGAATATGACTGCGAGCAATACCTATGGCTTCACACTTTGCCACCCGCTCGGCAAGGTACTCTGACACTTCCGCAACTACTTGCTGATACACAGGTTTATCTTGCATAGTGCTGGGAGCACCTTTCATATGCATTAAACAAACAGGAAGCTGACTTTTAGCCGCTGCTTCTAAAGCCCCTTCTCGCTCCAAAGCTCGCACATCATTAATTAATCCAGCACCCAACAATGCCGACTGACTGATCACCTCAGCAGAGCTGGTATCGACTGAGACGATGACATCAAGGCGCTGTTTTATCGCCTCAACAACAGGCAGAACTCGGTCCATTTCTTCTTGCAGGCTAACAGGAGCAGCCCCAGGTCGAGTTGATTCGCCGCCCACATCGATAATACTCGCGCCGTCATCAAGCATCTTTTGAGCTTGTGTTAAAGCATTATCTAAAGATGAGAAAGAGCCACCATCAGAGAAGGAATCAGGAGTAACATTGAGAATCCCCATAACTTGGGGGCGGGATAAATCGAGTGACTTATCCCCGAAGGTCATGATTGACATAAAATAGTCGTTCCCAAAACCTGTTATTCACTAACAGGTTTTGGTTCCGCTTCCGACGTGTCAGCTTCATCGGAAGCGGTTACTTCTTCGGCTGGCTCAGCAGTTGGCGCATCATCAGACTTAGGAGCATTTCCTTTAGGGTCTGTCCAACCTTCTGGAGCAGACGGCTTTTTGCCATCCATAATCTCTTTGATTTGCTTAGCGTCAATGGTTTCATATTGCATCAAGGCTTCTGCCATAACATCCAGCTTGGAGCGATTGTCTTCCAGAATGCGGGTCGCGGTATCGTAGCAACGAGTAATAATGTCTTGAACCTCTGTATCAATAACTTTACCCGTTTCAGGTGAGAAGTAATTTGACTTACTACCCGTTGGACCTGAAATAAAGCTACCAGAGTTATCGTCTTCTTCGTAGGCAAAAGGACCTAGTTTTTCAGATAACCCCCATTTAGTTACCATGTTGCGTGCAATACTTGTGGCGCGCTCAATATCGTTCGATGCCCCCGTAGAAACACCATCAAAGCCGTGGATCATTTCCTCAGCAATACGACCACCGTAAAGACTACAAACCTGACTTTCAAGACCACGCTTACTCACGCTGTATTTATCTTCTTCAGGCAAGTACATGGTGACTCCCAAGGCACGGCCACGAGGAATAATGGACACCTTGTAAACCGGATCATGCTCAGGCATCAAATAACCAATAATGGTATGACCCGCTTCATGATAGGCGGTATTAAGCTTTTCTTCTTCACTCATTACCATGGTCTTACGCTCAGCTCCCATAAGGATTTTATCCTTAGCAAGCTCAAGCATTTCCATATTCACTAAACGACGGTTAGAGCGTGCTGCAAACAACGCCGCCTCGTTGACTAGGTTTGCCAACTCAGCACCAGAAAAACCGGGTGTACCACGAGCAATGTTTTTTGGTTCAACGTCATCATCACAAGGCACTTTACGCAAATGCACCTTAAGAATTTGCTCACGACCACGAATGTCTGGCAAACCAACTTGTACTTGACGGTCAAAACGGCCAGGACGTAACAACGCTGGGTCTAGCACGTCTGGACGGTTAGTCGCAGCAATAACGATAATACCCTCATTACCTTCAAAACCATCCATTTCAACCAATAGTTGGTTCAAGGTTTGCTCACGTTCGTCGTTTCCGCCACCCATACCTGAGCCACGGTTACGACCTACCGCGTCAATCTCATCAATAAAAATGATGCAAGGTGCGTGTTTCTTAGCTTGTTCAAACATGTCGCGGACACGAGAGGCCCCCACACCCACAAACATTTCAACGAAATCAGAACCTGAGATAGTAAAGAAAGGCACTTTTGCTTCGCCGGCAATGGCCTTAGCCAAAAGGGTTTTACCTGTACCTGGAGGCCCACACATTAAAATACCGCGTGGAATCTTACCGCCTAGACGTTGGAACTTACTTGGCTCACGTAGGAAATCAACCAGTTCTTCGGTGTCTTCTTTGGCTTCATCACAGCCAGCCACATCAGCAAAAGTTGTTTTAATCTGGTCTTCAGGTAACAAACGAGCCTTGGATTTACCAAAAGACATGGGGCCGCCTTTACCACCGCCACCACCTTGCATTTGGCGCATGAAGAACATAAAAATTGCTAGAATCAATAAAATAGGGAAACTAGCCACTAACAACTGAGTCCAGATACTTTGCTGTTCTGGCATACGACCTTCAACAACTACGTTGTTATTTAATAGATCGTCCATAATTTTTGGGTCAGCCGCAGCAGGACGAACCGTGTCAAATGTGTCTCCATTTGTACGACTTCCGCTGATGGTATACCCATCTACCACGACTTTGGCGATACGGCCGTCTTGTACTTCTTTAACAAAATCAGAATAGGTAATTCTGTTTGTGTCCGGAGTTGTATTGAAGTTGTTAAAAACAGTCAGCAGCACAGCGGCAATAACTAACCACAACAGTATATTTTTTAGCATGTCGTTCAAGAGCGCACCTCTTAACGGTTGTATTTAATGTTACTGGCATTGTACCAGAACACCGACCATTAACCTTTAAATTGTCTTCCTAATAAATACACTTCACGACTTCTTGCTCGTGAAGCATCTGGTTTACGTGTTACCACAGAGCCAAACTGGGCTCGCATGGCTTTAAGATACTCGTCAAAGCCTTCCCCTTGAAACACCTTAACCAGAAAGTTGCCTCCTGGACGCAACACTTGGGCTGCCATATCCAAAGCCAACTCCACCAGATACATAGCTTGCGGCTGATCCACAGAACTATTACCACTCATATTGGGGGCCATATCTGAAATTACAAGATCCGCCTTTTCATTACCTATTTCAGCAAGAATATTCTCGTATACGTCTTGCTCAGTAAAATCACCTTTCACAAAGCGCACACCTGGCAGCGGGGCCATTTCCAAAATATCTGAAGCGACTATCGTACCATGATCTCCCACCAGCTTGGCAGCTACTTGAGACCATCCACCTGGCGCCGCACCCAAATCAACCACACGCATTTTAGGACGAAAGAGCTTGTCCTTTTCATTCATTTCTAAAAGCTTGTAGCTGGCCCTAGAGCGATAACCATCTTGCTGGGACTTTTTGACATATTGATCGTCAAAATGTTCCTTCATCCAATTATTACTACTTTTTGATCTTGCCACGTTTTCATCATACCTAAATCAATCAATATTCCGCTATAATATCGCTTAACCTCTTCAGCCTCCAATAAAGAGGACCAACTAATATGAGAAATTTATACTATGAGCATAACAAACGCCCAAAAAAAGCAATATCGCCTAATTGGACACTCACTTAACCCTGTTGTGATGGTAGCAGGCAATGGCCTAACGGAATCCGTACTGACAGAAATCGACCGTGCACTGGAAGATCACGAGTTGATTAAAGTTCGCATTAGCATTGCAGATCGTGATACACGCAGCGCCTTGATCGCTGAAATTAGCAAGATCATGAAATGCGACGTTGTTCAAACCATTGGTAAAGTAGCGCTTTTTTATCGCGCGGCATTAGAAGCCAACCCTAAACTATCGAACCTGCTTCGTTAACTCCTTCCAATTGATTGCTTGCTATACTGTATAGCAAGCAATCAATTAAACCTTTTTGCTTAACTGCCGATATATCTTGCACAAGTTATAGGAGTGGTTAGATGCTTTTTATTGATGCCCTGAATCGCCTTGGGCCACAAACAACAGAGAAAAAACCGACTGAAAGCGGAAGGAAGCGTGCCGTCATTAGTAATCGTGACTCGGTTGATTTGAGCATGGAAGGACATCAGGTTAAAGAAGTACACCTTGATAGCAAAGAAAAGACCCCTTTAAACGCCCAAGAAAGCGTATTTGCCAATCTTATTGAGCATATTCTTAACCACGTTCTCACCAGCGATCTCTCTATATTGTCACCAGACGAACTGGGCCTAAACGACAAAAACTGGCAAGTGTATTTACAAGTACCACCTAGGCAAGCATCTACAAACAGACGGAATCAATATCAGGCCCCTAAGCCTGTCAAAGTCCAGCCAAGCAAACAGATTATTTTTCATATTCCTGTTAAACCGAGCTACGGCACGCCTGTCAACATGACAGTATTGGTGTCAGCCCCTATTGGCTCACCCGACACCCCCGATTTATTCAAACGCTTTCCTAAAGAAAACACTCTTACAATACTCACTACTCCCTACCCACCTGAATTTCTTCAGCAGCAAAACACGCACCATCATATTGTGCTAGATCAAGACGGTGAAAGCGATCAGCTGTCCCCTGTCTATGCTTTTGCCAACCAACAAAGACTACTGGAAAATCACAACCTAAATAGTGCCACCTTTGGCATGCGCGTATGGCGCAACAAAGACAATCAACTCACTCCTGTTGTGCTTGGGGACAGCAAAATTGGCTTGCTTTATACAGGAAACTACCACCTTTTAGACAGTAAAGCGGTGAGTGAAGAAGATAGGGCAGGTAAAACGCACAACCTTTATGAGAAGGCCTAAACAAAAAAACCTTGAGTACAAGGTACTCAAGGTTTTATTAAAGATCTAGCAGAGTTTATATGCTAAAGCTTGCTCCGCAACCGCAAGTTGAAGTGGCATTGGGGTTTTTGACCGTAAAACGCGACCCTTCTAAATTCTCCACGTAATCGACCTCTGAACCTACCAAATACTGAAAACTCAATGGGTCAACAACCAGCTTCACCCCATCTCGCATTACTTCAGTATCGTCTTCTTGATGCTCTTCATCAAAAGCAAAACCATATTGAAAGCCAGAACAACCGCCGCCTGTGACGTAAACACGCAACATTAAACGCTCGTTCTCTTCTTCGGCAATCAAGGTTTTTAACTTTTCGGCGGCAGACTCCGTAAAATCAATGGGATCAACTGCTTCCACCATGTTATTTCCTATCTTCAATTAACTATTTACCGAATTATCCTCTTAACCTAGTAATTTAGTCAAGTATTGATCAATGTTCTCTTGTCGCTCTAAAGCTAACATCCGGAAAACGCTCTTGAGCCAGGCTCAAATTGACCATAGTTGGCGCAATATAAGATAAGTTATCGCCACCATCTAACGCTAAGTTAGCTTGGTTTTTGCGTTTGAACTCTTCAAGCTTTTTACCATCATCACATTCAACCCAACGGGCAGTTGCAACATTAACCGCCTCGTAAATAGCCTCAACGTTGTATTCTGCTTTCAAACGCGCCACAACCACATCGAACTGTAGAACACCTACCGCCCCAACAATTAAGTCGTTGTTTTGCACAGGACGAAACACCTGCACCGCCCCTTCTTCAGAAAGCTGCACCAAACCTTTTAATAACTGCTTCTGCTTAAGAGGGTCTTTCAAACGGATACGACGGAATAATTCAGGCGCAAAATTAGGAATGCCAGAGAACTTTAAGCTCTCCCCTTGAGTAAAGGTATCTCCTATTTGAATGGTACCGTGATTGTGTAAGCCGATAATGTCGCCAGCGAAGGCTTCATCTGCACGAGCACGATCCCCTGCCATAAAGGTAACCGCATCGGAAATACTGATATTTTTCCCCAAACGCACATGATTCATTTTCATGCCTTGTTTATAAGAACCGGACACAATACGCATAAAGGCAATACGGTCACGGTGCTTAGGGTCCATATTGGCTTGGATTTTAAACACAAAACCGGAGAATTTTTCTTCGCGGGAGGCTACTTCGCGATCTGTCGTTTGACGTGCTAACGGCGCTGGCGCCCACTCTGTTAGACCGTCAAGCATATGGTCCACCCCAAAGTTACCCAAGGCAGTACCAAAGAATACTGGCGTCAGTTCACCTTCTAGGAATAATTCCTGATCAAACTCATTAGAAGCCCCCATCACAAGCTCAAGCTCATCACGCAAGATACTCGCCAACTCCTCACCCACCGCTTCATCAAGTTCAGGGTTATCCAGTCCTTTAACAACACGCAATTCTTGGATGGTATGACCTTGCCCAGTAGAGTACAAAATCGTTTCGTCACGATGAATATGGTACACCCCTTTAAACTCTTTACCACAGCCAATCGGCCAGGTAATAGGTGCACACATGATGTTCAACTCATTTTCAACTTCATCAAGCAATTCCATTGGGTCACGAATATCACGGTCTAGCTTATTCATGAAGGTTACAATTGGCGTGTCACGCAGACGAGTCACTTCCATCAGCTTGCGCGTTCTATCCTCAACCCCTTTTGCGGCATCAATAACCATCAAACAAGAGTCTACCGCTGTCAGCGTACGATAAGTATCTTCAGAGAAATCCTCATGCCCTGGAGTATCCAACAGGTTTACTAAGCAATCATTAAATGGAAACTGCATCACAGAGGTGGTAATGGAAATACCACGCTCTTTCTCCATATCCATCCAGTCTGACTTTGCATGCTGTTTAGAGCCACGCCCTTTAACCGTCCCCGCTTGTTGTATAGCACGTCCGAACAGCAAAACCTTTTCGGTGATGGTCGTTTTACCAGCATCAGGGTGAGAGATAATAGCAAAGGTCCTTCGCTTATTGATTTCATTGAGAAATTCTTGGTTCATTATTTCGATTTCCAATTTTATGTACTCAAGTATGTACACAATTTTAATTCATACAAAGCTGGCATAGCTTTGTTTTTAATCATTCGGGGGATTCTATCAAAACAGCACTATTTTCGCTCATGTTAATGACGTATGTTTTCTACCTTATTTTTCCAAACTAAAAACAGACTAAAACCCTAACTGATCAACGACCAACCGTGCTCTTAACTGTAATTATGCCTCTAGAGTAGAGTTTCATTATGCAACTAAAGAAGCTCAACTTCCCTCATTACCCCAGACTCTCGAACAAAGTCGTCATCATGACTCACCAATACAAAGCCCCTTTTATACTCTGACAAAGCTTCTGCAAGAAGCTCTTTAGACTCTAAGTCCAAGTGATTATCCGGTTCATCTAATAGCAAAAATGGGAGGTTTTCTTGATTGCTGACAATCAGCATAGAAAGCTTCATTTTTTCACCACCACTGAGACTATTTCCAAACTCAAAAACCTTATCCCCTACAAAGCCAATACTCGCTAACAAGGTTCGAGCCGTTTGCTCTTGCATTCCTGAGCAAGCAAACATTATGTTTTCTAATACGCTCACACCTCTATCAATATGGCTAGCAAACTGATCTAAATAAAACACTTCTGTATTTATATAGAGTTCTCCCGTTTCAAGCGGGTATTTGCCTGCCAGCAATTTTAATAAAGTACTTTTACCACTTGCATTAGGGCCTTTTAGATGAACTTTATCACGAGCAAAAACTTGCATATTAACTGGCACAGTCGACCCATAAGGTAAGACACCGTGTTGCAACGAAACAACCCTATTGGCTCTTACCTTTTCACTTTTTAAGGTCACTTTTTGGCTTACCAGCATTTCTTTTTGTTGGCTAAGGGTGTTCATTTTGGCTTGCAGTTGACTTATCTGACGCTGCTCACTCTTCGCCATACTGGATAAACTCGCTGTCGCCTTGTCTTTTTTCTTATCTAGTAACACCTTAGGTTGGCTACCTGTTTTACGCTGTTTTTTACCTTGAGCCGTTCTCTGCTGAGCTTTTTCTTTATTGCGCTGGTTTTGTAATTTCAATTTGCGTTGCTCTTTGTACAAAGCTCCTATCTTTCTATCAATTGCGGCAAACCTCTCATGCTGAGCATTAACATAACAATCGTAAGTACCCTGAAACACTTCCAACCCTAACTGACTCAAAGTCCAGAATTGCTCACACTCTCGTAGCAATAATCGATCATGGGTAATTAATAGCACTCCGCCTTTAAACCCTGTTATACGCTCTATTAACCAACGCTTTGCATCAAGGTCAAGATGATTTGAGGGTTCATCAAGCACCAACAAACCCGCGCCGCTATTAAACACATTCCACAATCTAAGCTTTGCTTTTTGACCACCACTCAACAAAGCACAGGGAAAATCAAGCTGTGAAGGCAAACCTATTTCAGCCAATTGCATACTCAGCTGATAAGGCAAATCCCATTCATCCCCAATAAGATCAAACCACTTGGAATCACAGTCCCCTGAAGCTATTTTTTCAATTGCCTTCAACACGTCAGCTTTACCTAAATATTGAGCGATGGTTGTCCCCTCCCCCCAGTCAGCAAACGGCTCTTGACGAAAAATTGCAACCGAAGATGGCAAAATAACCTTGCCTTCTAGGGGGAGACTTTCACCACTCAAATAAGACGCAAAAATCGACTTACCTGAGCCATTGCGCCCCATAAGCGCAGTGCACCGATGAGTCATCACGCAGGATAAATCTTGGAAAAGTAACTCACCATTAGAAAACTGATGAGTGAGCTTATTAACTTGAAAAAAGGGCATGAAACACCTCCTGTTTTACAGGAGAAGAGTCGCTATCGTAAGCCCA
This sequence comes from Marinomonas epiphytica, assembly GCF_054780655.1. Lineage (NCBI taxonomy): Bacteria > Pseudomonadati > Pseudomonadota > Gammaproteobacteria > Oceanospirillales > Oceanospirillaceae > Marinomonas > Marinomonas epiphytica. Next base: position 214,348 of record NZ_BAAGVX010000026.1, on the reverse strand, counting down.
TTAAAGGCCATAATTGAAGTAGATAGAAAAACAAACGACGCACCTCTCCTGATAGTCCAAAAAAAGAAATATGGATACAGGATTAATGATTCACGGCTGCAAACTACCTTTATGAAGAGGTTATTGAAGTTTCGTTAGTATAGCGAACAGAAAGAAAGAGAGCTAGCCGCCATTAAGCGTGTTATTGATAAACACATTTTTATTAATAAGAAGATTGAAACTGAATATACGGTATTTGGGAAAATATTAAGGCCAAGCAATCAGTTCCTGACCTTAATTAACCTATAGTTAAGAGCGTCGACACGCCGCTGCAGTAAACAACACATCTGTAGAGCTATTGAGCGCCGTTTCAGCCGAGTCTTGTAATACACCGATAATAAAGCCGACTGCAACCACTTGCATGGCAACTTCATTTGGAATGTTAAAGAGGCTACATGCAAGAGGGATCAATAGCAAAGAGCCGCCCGCAACACCAGAGCTTCCACAAGCTGAAACAGCAGCAAGAAGACTTAATAAAATGGCAGTACCAAAGTCCACGGAAATCCCCAAGGTGTGAACCGCCGCTAGTGTTAACACGGTAATGGTAATCGCTGCACCTGCCATATTAACTGTAGCGCCTAGCGGTATAGAAACCGAATACGTATCTTCATCCAGCTCTAGTCTCTCACAAAGCGCCATGTTGACAGGAATGTTTGCAGCTGAACTACGGGTGAAAAAGGCGGTAATACCACTTTCTCGCAAGCATTTAAACACCAATGGATAAGGGTTCTGGCGAGTTGCAATTAATACCAGTACTGGATTAGTTACTAAAGCAATAAACAACATAGCACCAATAAGCACCATCAATAAACGAGAATAGCCTAACAATGCATCAAAACCAGTGGTTGCAATTGTGTTGGCCACCAAGCCAAAGATACCAAATGGCGCGAGTCGGATCACAAAACCCACTACTCGAGTAACTGCGTCGGCGATATTTTGTAGAGTAGCTTTGGTACTATCCGAAGCATAACGAAGGCCAATACCGAAACCTACAGCCCAGGTAAGAATGCCAATGTAATTACCATTTACTAATGCATTAACTGGATTATCCACCATATTAAACAATAGGGTGCGCAACACTTCTCCTACTCCTTTGGGAGCCGCCTGGCTGATGTCTGTGGTGACTAAATTTAAGCTTGTAGGAAAAGCAAAACTAAAAACAACCGCAGTCAAAGCCGCGATGAGAGTGCCCACAAAATACAATACCAATACAGGCTTCATGTGAGCTTGTTGGCCTTGCCTATGATTGGCAATAGCCGCCATAACAAGCACAAATACTAAGATGGGCGCGATGGCTTTCAACGCTTTTACAAAAAAGTCCCCAAGCAAACTAGCCGATTGAGCAGAGGAAGGAGAAATCATAGCAAGCGCGATACCACACAAAATACCAATCACTATTTGCAGCACTAAGCTGCCCTTTAAAAAACGCTGAAATAGCGAAGAAGTCATACTTGAATTCATGAATAAAGTCCGTTGTTATTTTTTGAAGCGGGCACCATATAGCATTCGCTCTCACAAATGAACCATTTCCTTCAAGATAGGACAAAATTACAAAGATAAATAGCGCTTTTATATAAAAAAAAGAAAATATCTATCATTAAATAGCCATATTTTCATTTTTTATTGCAATACTACAAATCAAATTTTGGGCTAAAAAAATCTAAAAATACCGCGATTCTAGAAGAGACTGCGGAGTGACGATAATACACCGCGTTAACGGGCTCTCTAACATTAGGGCTTTTCACCTGACCAGTCAGCACTTCCACCAATGCTCCTTTTTTCAAGTCTCGCTTAATCATGAAGTGAGACAGTAAAGCAATGCCATTGCCCTGCAAAGCCAATTGACGAATCGATTCCCCATCGCTCGCACATAAAGTAGGCACTATTGGTACATGACTGATAAGCGGGCCAGTTATTTAACTTTGCGGAATCTGCAAAACCGATTATTTGATGTTTCGCAAGGTCTGTAACGTTCAATGGTTTACCAAACCTATCAAAGTAACTAGGGCTACCAACAATATGTAATTTACTGAATCCAATACGACGAGCATGTAGATTAGAGTCGGCTAACTGACCAATTCTTATTGCTACATCTGTTTTCTTTTCAATAAGGTCAATAATATTTTCACTAGAAATGAGCTCTAGCTGAATATCTGGATAAGCCGCTTGAAAAGCCGCAATATGGGGAATAATTTGATGATATAAAAAAGGGCTAACAGCATCGACTCTCAGCTTCCCACGAGGTGTCCCTTTTAGATTGTTTAAGAGCACGCAGCAAGGTATCTAAGCCTTGCCGGGTAAATCGAAGAAAAACATGCCCTTCCTCTGTTAACTCCACGCGTCGTGTATTACGATTAAACAAGGTCACGTCTAACTCTTTTTCTAAACGAGCAATCGACCGATTCGTTGCTTTTACTTACTTGGCTCCAATTTTACAAGAGGTTTCTGGCTTCACTTCCAACGCAATTAGCTTGGTAATGTTGGTTTATGGCGTATCAGTCGCAACTGGCAACATCTGGGGTGGGAAATTAGCGAATAAGCTTGGTCCCATAAAGGCTCTCAACATCATTTTTTCTGTACTCGCTTTAATACTTGTCTTGTTCACTTTTACCGCGAGCAACCCCTATACCGCTGTCATTACTGTTCTTATTTGGGGGGCGTTTGCGTTTGGGAACGTACCGGGGTTTCAGGTATATGTCGTACAGTTAGCTAAGAAATACACTCCCAATGCAGTAGACGTTGCTTCAGGATTAAATATTGCGGCTTTCAATATAGGAATTGCCTGTGGTTCGCTACTTGGTGGTACCGTAGTTGAAAAAATGTCACTGACAGATACTCCTTGGGTCGGTGCTGTCATTATTCTCTTGGCAATTATGCTAACCAAACTCTCTGGCACTCTAGACAACCGCGCTCGACATATTGCTAACCAACAAGGCAGTCAAACCTTTTAATCTACTAAGCATTCCGGCTCAGTCTGCGAAGGATAGCTGGCTGAGCTCCCTCCCTTCTAATTCACTCCCGACTTATTAAACCAGTAGTGAAAAATTGACTTACCATTTACATATTGGCCTGACCTATTATATATTAAAACAAAAATGGTTAACCAATAGGTCTATAAATGCGTCTTAAAAATGCTAAAAAAGAACAAGAAATAGTAGAAACACAGTACCCCAGAGAAAGTCTCCAGACCAAAATAGTTCACTTAGGATTTGGGGCTTTCCATAGAGCACACCAGGGTGTGTATACTGATTTGGCCAACCAAGAAAGTCAGTCAGATTGGGGAATCTACGGCATTAATTTATTCCGTAAAGGCCCACTAAGTGAAGAGTTTGCCGCACAAAATAATCTCATGTCATTGATAGAGAGAAGCCAACAAGGTAGCACTAATAGAGTAATACGCTGCTTTACTGGAGCCATGAATATCAGTGATCAGGGAATCAAAGCGGCATTAGCAAAGCTTTGTGAACCACAAGTGGCTATTGTTTCCTTAACCATTACTGAAAAAGGCTATTGTTTATCACCTAACGGCCAACTAAATCTTGAAAATGATCTTATCAAGGCAGATCTAAAGCACCCTCGAGAGCCTATCTCGGCAATTGGTATTATATGTGAAGCCTTACGGATACGAAAAGTTCAAGGGTTATCTCCTTTTAGTGTTTTGTCTTGTGACAATATCCCAGAAAACGGAGTCAAAACTAAATCGGCGCTCATTCAGTTTGCAAATCAGCTCGATGCTGAGCTTGCGCACTGGGTTGAAAGCCAAGTTAGCTTCCCTAGCACTATGGTCGACCGCATCGTCCCCGCTATGGACGAGCAAAGTTTCCAGTCCATCGCGGACACTTTTGGCAAGAAAGACCCATTTGGCCTAATAAGTGAATCATTTAAACAATGGGTCATTGAAGACCAATTCTGTGCTGGACGACCGGCTTGGGAATTGGCAGGAGCCAGTTTAGTCAAAGACGTGGTCCCTTATGAAGAAATGAAATTACGCATGCTAAATGGCTCTCACTCCTTTTTAGCCTACGTAGGCTCTTTATGTGGACATGAGTACATTTATCAGTGCATGCAAGACTCCGAGCTTAAAGCAATCACATTCCAGCTAATGACTCAAGAACAAGCTTCGTCTCTAGACCCACAGCTGGATGTGGACTTACAAATTTATGCAAAGTCTTTAATAGAGCGCTTTAGCAACCCTCACATCTTGCATAAAACATCGCAAATCGCGATGGACGGCTCACAAAAGCTACCACCAAGAGTCATCGACACCATTTTGTCATTAGAAAGCTCTCCAAATAACACCTTTGTACCTCGCAAACTGCTCTTTTTGCTCGCCGCTTGGATGCATTTTATTCAGGGTAAAAACTCTGAGAGCTTTGTCTTGGAAGATCCAGAGGACGTAACGCTTAACACTTTAATAGCGCAAAACGAAGCAGATATATGCTCGTCATTGTTGTCTTTTTCGGCTGTTTTTCGCGACCAATTTTTAATCAAGAGCGACCTAATCAGTCTGCTTAAAGATTATTACCAAACTATTGAACAACAAGGCATTCGCTACGCCTTAACCCGCCTGAATCACGAAGAGGAGGCAAAATGAAATCTTTAATTTGTAACAAACCCTATGAAATTCAGTACATAGAGACCCCTAAGCCAAGCATTGAAGCAGACGAAGTACTGCTAAAAATTAAGGCCGTGGGAATCTGTGGTACCGATATTCATGCCTATACAGGCAACCAACCCTTCTTTTCTTACCCTAGAATCCTAGGTCATGAAATCTGCGGACAAGTTGAAGAAGTGGGGAGTGCCTGCCCTAGCTCTCTGGCAGGTGAATTTGTCGTGGTCATTCCGGCACTTGCTTGTGGAGAATGTGCAGCATGTAAAGAAGGTAAAACAAACTGCTGCGACACTATTTCTCTGTATGGGGTTCATCAAGATGGTGGTTTTCAAGACTATTTAGCAGTTAAAGCCAGCAACGTGATACCTGTACCAGCTTCCATCGATCCCGCTGCGGCTTCTTTAGTGGAGTGCTTTGCTATTGGTGCCCATGCGAACCGACGTGCTCAATCTAAGGCATTAGAGAACATTCTCGTGGTAGGAGCAGGTCCCATTGGGTTAGGTACTGCCGCGGTGGCTTTGTCTAACCAAGCAAATGTTGTTCTCGCTGATGTGAGTGCTGAAAGACGCGCTCACGCGGAATCGGCACTGGGTATCCGCACTCTTAATCCATTAGACGAGGATTACATAGAACAACTTAGCCAAGCTTTCAATGGCAACCTTGCCTGTACTGTGATGGATGCTACTGGCAACAAGGCTTCTATGAGCAACAGTGTGAATCTAATTCGTCATGGGGGCAAAATCGTCTTCATTGGCTTATACATTGGCGATTTACAACTAGACGACCCCACTTTCCATAAGAAAGAAACCACCTTAATTGCAAGTCGCAATGCCACAAAAGAAGACTTCAACACTGTCATTAATTTATTTGAAAACCAATCCATTAGCGAAAAAATTATGGTCAACCAGGAGTTTCAATTTGACCAAATAGGCTTAGATTACGAAAGCAATGTGGTACTGAATAAAGACTTAGTAAAAGGCGTTATTCGCTTCGATTAATGAATATAAGGTAGTAAAAAATGACAGTTAGAATAGCCATAACAGAGCTGCATCAGCTGGCTTATAACAAATTATTGCAAGCGGGTTACCCTGCTGACGTTGCAGATCAGGTTGCAGATGTACTGATTCATGCCGACTCACGAGGCGTCCACTCTCATGGTGTCATTCGTGTTGAGCATTATTGCCAAAGATTGGCTCAAGGGGGCATGAAAGCCGATGCCGTTTTCTCTTTTGAACGTATTGCACCTTCTGTCGCCATACTCGATAGTGATGACGGTATGGGACATAGCGCAATGATTGCTGCGACAAAAGAGGCTATAAACTTAGCACAAGAAAATGCCATAGGTTTTGTGAGCGTAAAAAACACGTCCCATTGCGGAGCGTTATCTTACTTTGCCCAGATGGCAGCAGAACAGGGGCTAATTTCCATTTCGATGACGCAAACGGATACCTGTGTTGCGCCCTATGGCGGGGCCGAAAAATTTTGGGGGACAAACCCCATTGCTTTTGGCTTTCCTGTTCAAGATGGGGCCCCTATTATTATTGATATGGCCACCAGCGCCACCGCTTTTGGCAAGCTTTTACACGCCAAAGAAACCGGTAACTCAATTGACCTGGGGCTTGCTATCGACGAAGACGGACATGAAACCACAGATCCATTTAAAGCATCTACCCTATTGCCATTTGGCAAACATAAAGGGTCTGGTATTGCCCTTGCAATCGATGCGTTAACCGGCATGCTAGTGGGAGCGAACTTTAGCAATCACATTGTACGTATGTACGACGATTACGACAAAATGCGCAAGTTGGCGAGCCTTATGATTGTCATTGACCCAAGTAAATTTGGTGGGCACAGCTTCGCAGGCATGATGGCACAAATGGTCACTGAATTACATCAGGTCAAACCCGCCCCCGGTTTTGATAAGGTCCAAGCACCGAATGAACCACAGCTGGCTTATCTTGCTGACTGCCAGTCTAATGGAGTTCCTGTCACTGAATCAATCTATCAATACCTTACTAGTAACTAAGTGGTGAATACGATGAAACACTACGAAATGTATGTTAACGGCCAGTGGATTAAATCGGCTTGTGGACAAACAGACACAGTTATCAATCCTACCACAGAGCAAGTAATCGCCAGCATTCAACGCGGTGACCAACAAGATGTGGAACATATTATGTCTTGCGCTAAAGCTGCACAAGTAGCATGGAGAAGGCGCCCTAGCAGAGAAAGAGCTGACATTATGAGGCGCTTCGCAAGCTTGATTAGAGAGCGTAAAGAAAACCTCGCGAAACTGCTCGTGGCCGAACAGGGCAAGTTACTCAAAGTCGCCATGGGCGAAGTCGAAGCCACATCGAGCTTTATTGAATATGCTTGTGATTGGGCACGACAAATGGACGGCGATATTGTTAAATCTGATAATCCAAACGAACACATATGGATTCATAAAGTCCCCAAAGGCGTGATTGTGGCAATTACCGCTTGGAACTTCCCATTAGCTTTAGCAGCACGAAAAATTGGTCCGGCCCTAATTGCCGGCAACACCATTGTTGTTAAACCGACGAGTGAGACGCCTCTGGCCACATTAGAACTAGGTTACTTAGCAGAAGAAGCAGGTATTCCTCCTGGCGTGTTAAATATCGTCACCGGTGGTGGAAGAACACTAGGCGATGCCTTAACGCGTCACCCGGACACTAAGATGATCACCATGACAGGAAGCACCCCCGCAGGTCAAGCCATAGTAAAAGCGTCTGCTGATAACTTGGCTCATGTTCAATTAGAACTGGGTGGTAAAGCGCCTTTTATCGTGCTTCCTGATGCGGATTTAGATAACGCGGTTGAAGCAGCTCTACATTCTCGTTTTGATAATTGTGGTCAAGTGTGTACTTGTAATGAACGCATGTATTTGCACGAATCCATTTATGATGAGTTTATGGTTCGCTTTATTGATAAGGTCAAACAGCTGAAAGTTGGTGATCCAATGCTTGCAGACACTGACCTAGGTCCCAAAATTAATCAAAAAGAAGTGGCTGCAATGGAGCACTTGGTTGCTCAAAGCCTAGAAGAAGGAGCGACCCTCGCTTATGGCGGCTCGCGACTTACTCAAGGCGAGTTTGCAAAGGGCTTTTGGTTTCAGCCCACAGTCCTAACCGATGTGAAACAAAACATGACCATAGTTCATGAAGAGTCATTTGGACCAATATTACCTGTCATTAAGTTTGGTTCTCTTGAAGAGGTCATCGCATATGCTAATGACAGTGAATATGGCCTTGCAGCAATGGTTTGCACTAAAGACATGGCAACTATTTTACGCCTGGTAGACGAGCTGGAAGCTGGTGAGGTTTATATAAACCGAGGGCATGGTGAGCAGCATCAAGGGTTCCACAACGGCTATAAACTGAGTGGTACAGGAGGTGAAGACGGCAAATACGGCTTCGAGCAGTACTTGGAGAAGAAAACCTTCTATGTAAACTTTGACCAATAGTCTTTTTATCAATCAACAAAAATCCCCTGCTGTGAAACAGCAGGGGATTTTTACGTTAAACCATTGCTTTGATCTTGCTACCCAAGGGTATCCGCTAAAATAAAATCGGCACAACGAGCTCCTAACATCATAGCAACGGCATTAGTGTTACCCGCGTTAATATCTGGCACAGCTGACATATCACAGACTCGCAGGCCCTTTATTCCTTTTACCCGCAAATATTTATCTAACACAGCCATTGGGTCATTATCAGCCCCCATACGACAAGTGCCTGCAGGGTGATAGTTGGTTTTTACGGTTTTCTGGCAATGCTCTCGCAAAGCGTGATCGGACAAATCGTTAACATTGGGCAACATGACCTGTTTTATCGCATTTGCTAGGGGCGGTGTCTTGAAGGTTTCTATAAAGAAACGCTGTCCTGCCATCATGCTTTGCATATCATGTTCGTCTTTTAACAGATTAGGGCAAACTAAAGGTGCTTGGTAGGGGTCTTTAGATGCCAACCTTACATATCCCCTTGATTTTGGCTTGACCACCACTGTTGTTATCGTCATGCCATACTCATTTCCTACTAGATCAAGAACGTCTCTATCTAGATACACCATGGGAACACAAAACGCTTGGATCGTCGGATTATCACTTTTTGATTCTGGATTCACAAAAGCACCAGCTTCAACCCCTGCTGAGGTTACAGGACCTGTACCAAAGAGCTTAAATTGCAGACCATTCCTTAACATACGCCAACCCTCACCTTGCTTATAATAGCCAAAGCCGGTCTTCGCTGTCGCTATGATAGGCACTTCAGGGTGATCAATAAGGTTCTCCCCTACGCCCGGTAAATCCTGATGACAGTGGATATCGTGTTGGGCAAGTTGCTTAGCATCACCTATTCCAGACAACATAAGAAGTTTAGGGGTAATGAGGGCGCCAGCCGCTAAGATTACTTCGCCTTTAAGCTGATCTATGAGCTTGGCTTCTACTTCTGCACCAGAATCATTTTGATAGCGAACACCAATGGCTCTACCCCCTTCTAGTAAAACTTTAAGCACTTTATGCTCTAGCTTTATATCAAGGTTATCAGGCACTACACTAGGGTCTAAATAAGCGTACGCAGTACTACTACGACGCCCATTTCGATTGGTAAACTGATAAAAGCCAACACCTACTTGCTTGGCACCATTAAAATCATCATTGAAAGGAACGCCCTGGGCCTGCACGCTACGCACAAAGTCCCGTGAAGAATCATCAATATGTTTCGGGTCTGAAACCGCAACAGGTCCTTCTACCCCGTGCCACTCGTTATTTAACCTATGATTGGATTCAGCTCCTTTAAAATAAGGCAGTACATCTTGCCATCGCCAACCAGAATGACCTCCTAAGGCCTCATCCCAAGCGTTATAGTCATCGGGTCTTCCTCGCATATACACCTGAGCGTTAACTGATGACCCTCCCCCAAGGACATTGCCCTGAGGAATATCATGAACTCGGCCTCCTAGGTGCGTTTGAGGTACGGTATGATGATAGTGCATGTATTTACTACCATTAATCATTTTAAAGATACCGGCTGGCATATCCAACAATGGATGTTTATGGCTATGCCCACCTTCGAGTAGCAAAACCTTGTGCTGACTGTGCCTTGCTAAAGTGGCCGCTGCGACCGCTCCAGCTGAGCCACCTCCTACCACAATATACTGATATTTAGTCACATGAGCCTCCTGAAGAGCTATCTACTGATGAATGGATTAGCCCTGCTTGCGGTTAATAATTCTGGCTTGAATAACCACCACGAGCAGCAAGAAACCACCACGAATAACCGACTGCCAATAGGCACTAAAACTGATAGTTCCTAAGCCATTCTCGAAATTCAAAATATTGAAAATAAGCCCTAACAAAATAGCCCCTAGGAGGGTCGATGTTATAGACCCAAGCCCCCCTGTTAATAAGGTTCCGCCAACGACTACTGCAGCAATCGCAGACAGTTCCCAACCAAGCCCTTCCAATGGTTGCCCAGCTCCAAATCCTGACGCCAGCATAACGCCAGCCAAACCAGCCAAGGCACCACTTAAGATGTACACGCCAAACAAGGTACGATCGACTTCTAACCCCATCAGCTTTGAAGCCTCTTCATTTCCACCGATAGCTAAAACATGACGGCCAAATGCAAACTTTTCTAGCAGAAACCAGCAAATGGCAAAAGCAATGAGCATGGTAACAACAGGCCAAGGTAAGAAATCGAACATCTTCCCTAAACCAAATTGAGTGAAATTACTGTCCCAAGAAACTTGTACCGATTGGTTCTCCGAGATCACTAGCGCCATACCACGAGCACCTAGCATCATGGCGAGCGTTGCTATGAAAGGCACAATCTTCAGTTTAGTGATCACAAAAGCATTAATCCCACCGGTTATCACGCCTACTAGGATTCCGGCGGGTAACGCCACCTCTATCCCTAGATGGCTCACCTTAGCAACCATGACACTAGATAAAGCAACCACCGATCCAACAGAAAGGTCGATTCCCCCTGTCATAATGACAAAACACATGCCCAAACCGATCAAGATGAACATGGAGTTATAGGATAAGAATGTCATGATGTTGTATTCGCTTAAAAACGCGTCATAACGCATACTCGCGAAGAAAATAATCACAACAAGAGCAACTAGCACCCCTTCGGCTTGACGGGAGTCCTGAGCTTTTTTCTTCATTCCTGGCAATGAGGACATCATAGTTAGTATGTTCATGCTTTCGCCCCCCTAACCTGTTGCAGATAAACAGCGACAATAATGATCACCGCTTTTGCCACCATAGCAACGGCATCATGCACGCCATTTGCAAGCAAGGTATAGCCAACTAGTTGAACGATTGCAGCTCCTAGTACTGCTCCTAATATCGGTGCTTTGCCGCCAGTTAATAATACTCCGCCAACAATGGCAGCTGAAATCGCATCCAGCTCCATTAGTTGCCCAGTTTGGTTTGCGTCAGACGCTGAGTTAATCGCCGTTGTGATTAAACCTGCTATGCCTGCTAACAAACCACACATCATGTAGGTAACCAGTTTAACTTTTTTTGCTGGGACGCCTGCTAATTCAGCCGCTTTCTCATTGCCACCTACTGCCAATAAGTAACGCCCATAAATTGAGTGCTTCAACACCCAAGCGATCGATAAAGCCAACACCAGTGTAATAATGGCTTGCACTGGTATACCTAATATACGCCCTGTTCCAATAAACTCGAAACTTGGGTTATCGAAGGTTTGCAGCTCGCCATTCGTTAAGACCTGGGCAATTCCTCGCCCGGAGATGAAGAGAATGAGGGTAGCAATAATGGGCTGAATTTTATAAAAACTGATTAAAAGTCCGTTAAATAAGCCAGCTAATCCAGCCACCAATATAGCCACAAGAATAGCTAAGGTGAGCCCTAACGTGGGGGATTGAGCAGCAAAGTCAGACAAGAAAATTAACGGGGCAATGGTTCCCGACAGTGCCATGAGTGCGCCTACCGATAAGTCAATGCCTCCAGATGCAATCACCAACGTCATTCCAATGGCAACAATCGCCACGGTAGCCACCTGAGTTAGGTTTACATACAGAGTTTGAATTTGTAGAAAGTTCGGGGTAATGACAATATTGACCAATAACAATAAAAAGAACGCCCACAATGCGCCATTATTTTGTATTTGCTTTACCAACCGCTTGGAAGGAGAAGCCGCCCCATTAATTTTGTCTTCTAAAACAGAAGTGTTCATCTGGAAGTCTCCATGTTGTGTTCATGAAGCCATTATTATTGTGCAATGGCTTTCATTATGGCGTTTTCAGTTAGTTGTTCATGTGCGAGTTCAGCCACACTACGACCATCTTGCAGTACCACTACCCGATCAGCACCTTCAACAAGCTCTTCAAATTCTGAAGAGATCATGAGTACGGTCAAACCGTCGTCTGCTAGCGTACGAATCAAGGATTGGATTTCGCCCTTTGCTCCCACATCAATTCCGCGGGTCGGCTCGTCTAAAATGAGGATATCTGGGTTGGTCACTAACCAACGAGCCAGCAACACCTTCTGCTGATTACCACCCGATAATTGCGAGATAGGCTGTTCCATAGAGGCCGTTTTAATACCAAGCCTGAGGATAAAATCTTCCACCAGCTGTTTTTCGCGAGCTTTGTCTACGAGACCAAATTTTGAAATTCTTGGCAGTAACACCAGAGTGAGGTTTTCGCGAACAGAGAGCTGAGGGATGATGCCATCTTCTTTACGATCTTCTGAGCAGAACCCTAGCCCTGCGGATATGGCTTTACTAGGATGATTGAAGTCTACAGATTGACCAGATAAGGAAATCTGACCGCTTTTTAAATCATGGTCCAGACCAAATATGGCCCGAGCAACCTCTGATCGACCAGAACCAAGCAGCCCTGCTAAGCCTAGAATCTCCGATTTATGCAAATCAAAGGAAGCACTCTTTAAGCCATTCGCGCCTTTTAAGTTTTCGATTGATAACAACACTTCTTCAGTTGCCGAAGCGGAAGAAGCAAACCCTGTAGTACCACCTTTTGCTATTTCCTCTGGGTCTTTACCCAGCATGGCAGCCACCATGTCGAGTTTTGTCATTTGGTCTATCGTCTTACGGTCGACGGTTTGTCCATCTCGCATTACGGTAATTTGATCGCAAATTTGAAACAGTTCTTCTAAATGATGGCTAACATACAGAATGGCCACACCCGCACTCTGTAGCTCCTTAATCACTTTAAACAGAACGTCTTTTTCTTTGTCATCTAAAGAAGATGTCGGCTCATCCATAATGACGACCTTGGCGTCCAAGGAGACCGCCCTTGCAATAGCGACCAACTGTTGGATGGCAATATTGAATGTACTTAATGGCTGGGTAACTTCAATGTCGAGCCCAAAACGCGCCAAAGTGGCTCGGGCATGAGCATGGGCTTTATTCCAATCAACCATGCCTAAGCGCTTAGGCTCGTGCCCTAAGCAAATATTCTCTGTGACAGAGCGATAAGAAACTAGGTTAACTTCTTGAAAAATGGTACTGATACCAGCCATTTGAGCATGATGAGGAGACTGGTATGACACCTTTTCTCCCATAAAAAAGATTTCTCCTTCATCCAGCTTATGGGCACCGTTTAACACTTTTATTAGGGTAGATTTACCTGCTCCATTCTGCCCTATAATGGCGTGCACTTGCCCAGCTTTAATGTCTAAATTGGCGTTTTTTAATGCGGGCACACCAGCAAAACTTTTACAGATACCTGCCATTCGCAACACGACATCACCGGTTTCATTCGCCCCTGTTGGCTCTATACTACTCATCCTAACCTCACTTATTTAAATCAACATGAAGAGAGGCTTGCGCCTCCCTTCTTCCTTGCTAAAGCTAGGTTAGTAGGCTTCGTGAATGAATTTAGCCGCATTGTCTATGGTGAAAACACGGTCTTTCACTCGTACCCAATGCTCGATAGTTTCACCGTTGGCATAACGTTTCATGGTTTCGCAAGCTAAAGGCCCAAAGAAAGGACTAGACTCAACGGTTACTCCCATTTTGCCATCGATAATAGCTTGTAGTGCATCTCGCGTTCCGTCCACAGATACGATCAGTACATCTTTACCTGGCACTTTTCCTGCCGCTTCCAAAGCTTGAATTGCACCAATGGCCATTTCGTCATTATGGGCATAAATTACATCTGCATTAGGGTAAGTCTGTAACAAAGTCTCCGTCACTTTACGGCCTTTATCACGTGCAAAGTCGCCAGACTGAGAAGCTAGAATTTTCATATTAGGATGCTTTGCAATTTCGTCGTCAAAACCTTTACGACGATCGTTAGCTGGCGATGACCCTGTCGTACCCTCTAACTCCAAGATCATGCCTTTACCGCCCGTTTTTTCAATGAGCCACTTAGCAGCAATTTGCCCTTGCTCAATGAAGTTTGACCCTAAAAAAGTGACATAATCGCGTCCTGGTTTTGCAACCTTAGCGTCAACACTACGGTCCACTAGGAAAACAGGAATCCCTTGTGCTTTTGCCCTTAACACGGCAGGTAATAAAGGGCGCTCTTCTCGTGGTGGCAGGAAGATCACATCGACACCTTGCGCGATCATTGAATCAACATCTGAAACTTGCTTAGCAGCAGAACCGGCAGCATCTGTATACACAAGATCCCAATTACAAGTTTTTGCCGTATCTTTAAAACTTTTTGTTTCTGCAATTCGCCAAGGGTTGTTACTTTCCGTTTGAGCAAACCCGACTTTATAACGGTCTTTTTTCTCTAGTGGTGGTAAATCTGCTAACGCCGCAGTTGAAGCAATACCTATTAGAGCCGATACCAATGTTTTCTTTAAGTTCATTTTTAACATCTCCAGATTTATTTTTATTGTGTATTCAATGTTTCTTCATCGCGCTATGATTGAGAGTGTGACACCTCCATTTAAACCGATTTAAATTTTAAACGCAGCTAATTTAGCCCAATCAAATTCAACCCCTATACCGATAGCGTCGGGGGCTACAGCCATTCCGTCTTCAATCACTAATGGGTGCATTGTATATTGGTCAATAGGGAAGCTATGAACTTCGACCCAACCCGCATTTGGCTGAGCAGACACCAAACTCACATGCAGCTCTTGCATGCCATGAGAACAAGCTGGTATTGCATATTGATCTGCTAACTGTGCCGCGGCAAGCCAACCGGTTACGCCCCCACAATTTGACGCGTCAGGTTGAATATAAGAAAGCTTAGCTTGCTCAAACGCATAGCCAAATTCATGAATAGTATGTAGATTTTCTCCCATCGCTAAAGGCAAGCTACAAGCGTCTGCTATCTTTGCAAAGCCTTTATAGTTGTCTGGAAGGGTTGGCTCTTCGAACCAAAAAATATTATAAGGCGAAAATGCATTAGCGGCAGCAATGGCTTCATCAACTGTCATTGAGTAATTCGCATCCACCATGAAAGTGACATTTGGGCCAATTAGCTCCCTAACGGCTTTTACCCTAGCCACATCTTCAGCAAGCGTTGGGCTACCAACCTTAATCTTCACGGCTTGAAAGCCTTCATCTAGGTAGCTCTGGATATTCTCCAGCAGCTTAGGTAAAGGAAAGTTCAGATCAATACCACCTCGATAAGCTTTGGCTTTAGGAGTGGTACCACCAAGCACTTGGTATAACGGCTTATCCAAAAAGCGACATCGAATATCCCACAGTGCAATATCAATAGCAGACATAGCAAAAGAGACAATTCCTCCGCGGCCTACATAGTGCACCTGATATTCCATTGCAGTATATATGGCATCAATATCCTCGCCATCGGCACCAATCAGCATGGGTGTTAGATCATGTTCAATGAGAGCTCGAATGGCTCGCCCGCCCTTTCCACCCGTATAGGTATAACCCGTGCCTTGCAGGCCATTAGCAAGGGTAATTGTGACTGTGAGTAATTCAAAGTGAGTATGCTCTCCGTGCATTGCATCGGATAACACTTCCGCTAAGGGCACAGCAAATAACTGTACGTCCACGGATTTAATCATAGAGTCCTTCACCACTACTCTCCAAAATGAATATTATTGTTTTTTTAAATCGGTTTAAATTTATAGCTCAAGGATAATATAGGTGCAAGAACTTTTTTAAATCGATTTAAATTTTATAAAAAATATTCAACCAATAAGTTAGCGATGCAAATAGGCGCCACAGGAACGACGAACGAGCAACTCAGAAGTAAATACTTTACGTTGTGGAGGCATGGTAGGGTCTGCCAGTCTTCTGAACAAGAAGTCTGCTGCCGTTTCCCCAATAAGAGATTTTTGAACATTAATGGTCGTCAGCTGTGAGTAATGGCGACTGCTTTCTGAAATACCATCACACCCTACAACGGCAATATCCTTGCCAGGCTCAAGACCTCTCTGAATGAGGCCAGACATCACTCCTAAAGCAATGAGATCAGAAAAACCCACTATTGCTGTAATCGGAACAGGCGAAGATAACACCGAATCAAGCATATCCTCAGCAGCTTCTGAGCTGTTTTCGCAGTCAAACAATCTCGCCTGATCCACTTCTAGCCCATTGTCTATTAATGCTTTTGTATAGCCATATCGACGGTCATAGGCAGGCTTTGCATCAAGCCCACCGCCAATAAATGCTATTTGTTTATGGCCTAAATCAATTAAATGCTGAGTTGCCATCATCATAGATTGAACTTCGTCATTGCCCACGAAATCCATGTTCGCACCAGCGATGTCTCTCGTCACTAACACCGTTGGTAAGCCACGAGTAATAATAGGTTCAAGATCTTCAATCTTAGTACCGACAACTGGGCACAATAGTAGTCCATCTGAGTTGTGCTCTACCAAGGCGCTCATAAACCGTTCCTGTAATGCTAAAGATTCATGGCTATTGCACAGCAAAGACATTTTGCCCTGTTCGGCAATGGTTTTTTCTACACTAGCACACACTTGTGTAAAGTAGGGGTTGGTAAAGTCATGCACGGCTAGCCCTACCATACCGCTTTTACCTGTAATTAAACTGGCTGCTCGACGATTGTAAACATAACCTACTTCTTTAATTTTAGCTTGCACTTGTAAACGGGTTTTTTCGGCGACGAGCGGACTGTTATTGATAGACAAGGAGACCGTTGCAGTAGATACACCTAGTTCTTTTGCGATGTCTTTTAAAGTTAGGTTTTTTTTGGACGCCATTGGTTCTTCCATTAGTCGACTATTGGAGCCTCTCTAAACTAGAGAAATATTGAGTTATCATTACCCTTCGTCGTTCATGGTAGGAACGGCGTTAGCTGCAAACAAAAAGCCTTCAAAATCAGGCTCCTCTACATTTGCCAATTTAAATAATTCTTTCTTGGCGTTCTCAATGTGCTGCCAAACCGCTTGCTTGGTTTCTTGAGGAGAACGTTTTTGCAGGGCTATGAGAATATTCCTATGATCCGATAACCACAAGGATTGTAGGCGTTTTTCGTGAAAATACTGCTTATTAAGCGCGTCCCATAAGGGGTTTTCTGTGCGCACACTTTCCCACATTGATTGAGCCATCTGGATCATCATGTTGTTTTGAGTGGCGTCTGCTATCACCATATGAAAATTCTGATCTAGCTCATTAAAGCGCTTACTATCGCCATTAATTTCTTCTTCTTGCGCTTTTAGCAAAGCCCGCATTTCACGTACATGAGCCGCGCTTATTTGAGTCGCGGCAAAAGAAGCAATATTTGTTTCGAGTAATTGCCTTGCTTGCAATAGTTCAAATGGTCCAATACTACTTTCTGCTTCACCAACTAATGAATCTCTATCTGGAGAATCGGTGAAAAAAATACCCGCCCCTTGTTTGACTTTAACCAACCCTTGTAATTCGAGCATTACGATGGCTTCACGAATGGTTGCTCGGCTCGCGCCATAGCGCTCGCTAAGTTCTCGTTCTGAGGGCAATCGACCACCAACAGGTAATTCTCCTGATAATAAGGTATTACGGATTTGTCTTCCTACTTGCTGGTAACGTCGGTCATTGGTGGGCATAAAATAATACTTAACAAAAATAAAAAGTAATTTTATACAAACCTGAGAGCAATGTCATAAGTTATACCTTTAATGGGCTAGGAAATTAGGCCTATTAATTGAATAAATACAGCCTTACAGATATCCTTAAAAAAATTGGCATATAAGGCATCCTCCAATGAAATTCTCTTTCAAAATTGTTTTTGCTTCCTCTGCGTTATTACTCTTGAGCATTAGCTTACTTAGCTTCCAACAGTTCAATACTATACGCACAAACATGTCGGCGAATATTAGCCAAAGTATCAACGACATTGTCAGTGGTGTTCAAAACACCATTGCAGGTGAGCTTGCTAATAAAAAGGATTTGGCAGAGTACGTGACGTCATTGGCAAACAAAGCTCCTACTCCCGAAGGTGTCACAGAGGTAGTGAACAACGCCCAGTTGCGCAATAGTTTCTTGTTGGTAGGCGGAGGCTTTGAGGATGGCAGCCGTTTTTCTGGCGACCCGAATTGGAACCCGGGCCCAGAATGGGACCCTAGAGTTCGCCCTTGGTATAAGGATGCCAAAGCACAAAACAAGCTTATTATCACCGCACCTTATGCAGATTCAGTCACTAAAGAGATACTCATCTCCATTGCAACACCAATCAAAGAAAATGGTCAGTTTGCTGGTTCAATCTTCTTTGACATGAGCTTATCTGGCTTGTCTGACTTGGTTAACAGTGTCGCTTTGTTCGATGCAGGCTACATATTCATTGTAGACCAAGATCAAACAGTAATAGCCCATCCGAACAGCGAATATAATGGACAAAGCATGTCTGTTTTTCTTCCAGATACGAACATAGAGGAAGGAGTCAATAAAGCAGTAACCTTACCAGATGGCCACAAGTACTTACTTAACTTTGCAAGCATTGCAGGACACAACTGGTATATCGGTGTCGTTTTAGATGAAACAATTGCATACCAAGCCGTTACTCGCACCCGTAACACTTCTATTGTTTATAGCCTTATCGCGGTGGTTTTAAGTGTTGGCGTTCTGCTCATTCTCATTCGCAAGTTAATGACGCCGTTAACTACGCTTAACACGGCGATAGAAAGTATCGCAGATGGCCATGGTGACTTAACTAAGCGATTGAGCACTGATACCGACCCAGAGTTTTCTCAACTCTCAACTAACTTCAATAACTTCACTGAAAACCTACAACAGCAAATTCGTTCCTCAAAAGATATCGCTAACAGCATTTTTGAAGGCACCCAAACCACGACAGAGGCAGCTAAAAATTCAAGTTTAGCGGTTAAAAACCAGCTACAAGAACTCGAATTATTGGCTACCGCCATTCAAGAAATGGCAGCAACGTCTAATGACGTCGCGAAAAATGCCCAACAGGCAGCCAGCGCCACACAAGACGCTAACGAAGCCGTCTCGGAAGGTTCAAGTACTGTTGTGGAAACATCAAGCGCCATTAACTCGTTGGCTGAGCAAATCAATAAAGCGGTAACAGAAGTAAAAGAACTTGAAGCTGCTAGCGATAAAATTGAGTCCATTCTACAAGTAATTAATGACATCGCTGATCAGACTAACTTGCTTGCTTTAAACGCTGCGATAGAAGCGGCCCGTGCGGGTGAACAAGGGCGTGGATTTGCGGTTGTGGCAGACGAAGTACGCACCTTAGCGCAACGCACTCAAGAATCTACCACTGAAATACGCCAAACCATCGAGCAACTTCAAGCAGGTACGAGTAAAGTATCAGTCACTATGTCTCAAAGCATTGATGTGGCAGCCAATACAGTTACCCACTCACAACAGGCCGATCAAGCTTTGGCTAAAATACTGACAGCGATTCAAGAAATAACGGATATGAACATGCAGATTGCTTCAGCCGCAGAAGAACAAAGCTCTGTTGCTGATGAAGTCAGCCAAAATGCCATTAAAATTAAAGGGTTGTCTGAGCAAGTCGCCAGTGATGCCCAGCAAGCAAACCAAATCACTCAGAATCAGGCTGAATTAGTGAAGAAACAAAACACAATTTTAAATTCGTTTACTGTGTAAGAGACCAAGCAATTAAAGCGATGTTCGATAAAGGCACGGATAACCAAACACCGTCTACCCTTAGAGTTAGAATAAAAGATGCATAACCTCATCAACCAGCACGTCAGCTAAAAAAGCCAAATGTGGTCTCTCGATCACATTTGGCTTTTAGTTTTTGAATTTATGAATGAGTCATGAACGGCGTGACTATTCGGGTATAGCTGCATCGGCATTAGAACAATCTGCAATAAATTTCGCTTTAGGGTGCGCATCCATAATGGCATCCACTTTCTCTACCTGCTCTTTTGACACATCTAACACCAGCACCGCTTCGCCTTGGTCAAGATGGTGGTTTAACAGCTCCATCAAATAGCCATCAAACGAGCTACTCGCTACCTTAATTGCGACAGTTGCCAATAGTGAGAGTGCGAGTAAAAACAATAAAAAAGGCAATGGTGGAGCGACAGCTAACGCTTCTCCAACCAAAGTTAAAGCGAGTATCCCTACAATTGACCATCCGCCAATACGATACGCTCTATTTTGAGAGCGAATAATTCCTGTGTCTTCGAGTTTGTCTGTTCCATGAAGGTGATGTGTTTGTATTCCTTTACTATCACGACTAATCACATAGAAATGATGGTCGTCGACCCCATTGCGATGCACCTCATTAGAAATTGCTTCGGCATCATCAAGGTCTCGGGTGATATAGTACAGTCGTTTCATGAGTTCCCCCCCTTCATCACCCTACTTGCCCAACAGTTAAGTCTGATGATGCTTATTGATCAGTTACAACGTACCCTTTAATAAAAGTAGATAAGCTTGAAAGTTGCAAGTTTGAAAGACTGTTTCAATGACAAACCTAGGCCATTGAGCCAAGACGATGCATTTAGGTAAATATAGGTAAAGCTAGGTAAAAAAACTTATGTTTTATTGCACATTTTTCGAACAAGGTTAAAGTTTATTTACGACATTAACTCTCCGGAAATTTAGGCCATGAATAAGCTCTGCATAACCTCGTTTACTGCTACTTTAGTCTCCTTAGCCAGTTTGGGAGCGAATGCCCAACAGGTAGAAATAACCTTGTTAGACCCCCTTGATGGGATTCTGAATGGTTACTGTATTGATGTAGCAGGGGGGAATC
This sequence comes from Marinomonas epiphytica, assembly GCF_054780655.1. Lineage (NCBI taxonomy): Bacteria > Pseudomonadati > Pseudomonadota > Gammaproteobacteria > Oceanospirillales > Oceanospirillaceae > Marinomonas > Marinomonas epiphytica. The sequence goes on along the minus strand of NZ_BAAGVX010000026.1, from coordinate 193,551 downwards.
GAAATATTGATATTAGCAAGGGGCTGCAAACTCACACTTGTTATAGCTATAGGGGGAGTTTAGGGGAAGATCAAGCTTTTGAGACCAAGAAATTTACTGATCATGCTTTATACATGCCTAACTATGAAGTGTGCGCGACGTTATCAGGCTTAGAAGCGGGAGCTAAAGTCAACTTAGCCACTTGTAACGATAGCCCTGAGCAAAGCATTGTTCTAACCCAAACCGGAAAACTGAGCCCTTCTAGCGCACTGAACCTCTGTTTAACTGCGGGTGAAGAGACCCGTTTTGGTCGCGGAGGAACATCTCAACACCAAATAAAAACACTGACATTAGAGCAGTGTAGCGAACAGAGAGCGGCGTATCAAACTTGGCGCACCCGCACTTACGATGACGATCCGAGCTAATATCAACGAGAAAAGTAAATCGGGGAGCTAAGTGCTCCCCGATTCCTATTTTTAGCAGTTTAATCCACTCTATTACCTTGTTCATCGACTATGAGCTGACCGTCTTCTTTAGCCCAGGGCCCTTTAGGCCATTGTTCTAACAAATCTAGCACTGACTCACTAGGTCGGCAGAGCTTCACTCCTAATGGCGAGCACACTATAGGGCGGTTCACCAAAACAGGATGTACTAACATCGCCTCTAGCAGCTCGTCATCAGAAACGGATTCATCTAATAAACCAAGTTCTTGAGCTGGAGATTTTGTTGTCCTGAGGGCTTGTCTTGGTGTTAAGTTAGCCGCTGCAAACAACGCCAACAATTGTGGCTTAGTCCAGCCTTCACTTAAATACTCGATCACAATTGGCTCGTAACCTGCCGCCTTAATGGTTGCCAGCACATTACGAGACGTTCCGCAGTCAGGGTTATGATGTATAACAATCATGGAACTTCTTCTCCACTGTTTAAAACTCTAAAACCAATGCCTTGTTCTATTAGCAAACCACACCAATGACAACATGACAGGAACTTCCACAAGAACACCAACCACGGTTGCTAGCGCCGCTCCTGAATGTAGTCCAAAAAGAGAAATTGCAACGGCCACTGCTAGCTCAAAAAAGTTTGAAGAACCTATCATACTGGCAGGTGCGGCAATGTTATGAGGTAGCGCCATTTTCTTAGCAAACAAGTAAGTAATTGCAAAAATGCCATAGGTCTGAATTAAAAGAGGAATAGCAATAAGAACAATGGCTTCAGGTTGCCCTAAAATAGTTTGCGACTGAAAGCCAAACAGTAATACCACTGTGCTTAATAACCCAATAATAGACCAGGGCTTCATGGTCGCAAGGAAAGTATCTAGCCTAATATGATCTTCTGTACTATCTAGCTTCTTGCGTGTTAAAGCCCCTGCAATGAGAGGAATTAGCACATAAAGCACAACCGATAAAATTAGCGTGTTCCAAGGAACGGTAATATCTGTTACCCCAAGCAACAATCCAGCAATGGGCGCAAAAGCAAAAATCATTACCAGATCATTAATAGAGACTTGAACCAAAGTATAATTTGCGTCGCCTTTGGTTAACTGACTCCACACAAACACCATCGCGGTACAGGGCGCTACCCCTAATAAAATCATCCCAGCTATGTACTCAGTTGCGGTCTCTGGGTCGACCCAATCCGCAAAAATCCCTTTAAAAAATAGCCAACCTAAAAGCGCCATCGTAAAGGGCTTAATCAACCAATTAATAACCATGGTTAAAGCAAGGCCCTTGGGCTTACTGCCAACATCTTTAATAGATGAGAAGTCGATCTGCACCATCATTGGGTAAATCATAAGCCATATCAGTACTGCGATCACCAGATTTACATGGGCATATTCCACTTTAGCAACCACTGAGAAGAAGGCAGGAAATACACTGCCAGCTAAAATACCTACCAGTATGGCTGCGCCAACCCAGACCGATAAAAAACGTTCAAATAAACCCACTTTTTCTCCTAAATGGAACGTTGGTTAACACGATTACTCAATTGCTCTGCTGTTTCAACTCGTTCAGAATACCTATCGACTAAGTAGTTTTTATTACCGCGAAACATTAAAGTGAATTTCACCAGTTCTTCCATCACATCAACAATCCGGTTGTAATAAGGTGAAGGTTTCATTCTGTTGTTATCATCAAACTCTAAATAAGCTTTTGCCACTGAAGACTGATTTGGGATGGTCACCATACGCATCCAACGCCCCAAAATACGCAGTTGATTCACCACGTTAAATGATTGTGAGCCACCGCATACTTGCATTACGGCTAAGGTTTTACCTTGTGTTGGGCGAACACTACCAATACTCAACGGCACCCAGTCTATTTGGCTTTTAAAAATACTGGTCATAGAGCCATGTCGTTCCGGTGAGCACCACACCTGCCCTTCGGACCACATCATTAATTCGCGCAATTCTTTTACTTTGGGGTAGTTTTCATCCTCGGTATCGGTTTGAGGCAAACCTTCGGGATTAAAAATCTTCACTTCAGCGCCAAAATGCATGAGTAATCGGGCAGACTCTTCCACTACAAGACGACTGAAAGAGCGCTCACGTAAAGAGCCGTATAAAAGTAAGATTCTCGGTGGGTGCTCAAGCTCTAAAGGTAAGACTTTCTCGTAGCTCGGCACATCCATTAGAGACGTTTCTAAATTTGGTACGCTTACATCATCCAGTTTTAACTCGCTCATGGGCCCCTCTCAAAGTTATCGAATGATCAAAAACACATGATATACGAAAAATCATATATATGAAATTGCAAATATATCAATATTTTATCTCATGCAGCCTACGCGATTCACTAACAAGCTTAAGAGCAGAAATATCAAACTTATCCCAACCACACCCAGCCAAGCGAATTGCTCAAACGCTAGCACGCCAGCAAAAGACCCCGTCGCGCCACCTAGGTAATAACCCAGCATATAAACACCGTTTATGCGGCTTTGCGCTTTCGGGTCAATAGAAAAAACTCTAACCTGATTAGATACTTGCGCGCCAAACACGCCAAGATCGATCAATACAATCCCTAGCAAAATGGCCCATAGCAGCTGGCTAAAAAAGCCTGTAATAGCAAAACCTGCCGCAATCACCAATAAGCTTATGTTGATCATGGAGCTCACCCCCACTTGATTCACATAACGCCCTGCTAACTTGGCTCCGGCGACTCCGGCTAAGGCAACGACACCTAATAAGCCAGTTTGATGGGCACTAAAATGAAAGGGAGCTTGCGCAAGATGTAAGGCCAGTGTCGCCCATAGGGCATTAAATGAAGCAAACCAAAATGCCCCTGCTAAAGCAGACTGGCGCAATACTTTATAGCGTTTTAGCAGCCCCAACATACTTAGTACTAACGCCTTATAAGGCATGCTGCCAACTGCCTGCTGACTTGGCAAATATCGGTACAGTAATAGGCCAAACACAGACGAAATAAATGCAGACATAATGAACACAGAGCGCCAGCCATAAAGCTCACTCACAAAACCACTCACCACCCGAGACAGTAAAATCCCCACGGTCAGGCCAGTCATTAAGGTCGCAATAATACTCCCTTTGCTTTCTGGGGAGCTCAATGAAGCCGCAAAAGGAATCAGTTGCTGAGTAATATTGGCACCTAAACCTATCATGAAGCACGCTAAGATAAGCATGGTTAAACCATTCGCCCATGACGCCAATAAACACGCCATCACCAAGACCAAGGACAACAATGAAATTAAACGTTTTCTTGGCTGGCTGTCTCCGAGTGGAGAAATGAATAACAAGGCACTTGCATAGCCAATTTGACTTGCGGCGGGAATCCAACCCAATTGATCCTGTGAGATACCAAGGTCTTTTCCAATGCTAGGCAATATGGGTTGATTATAATAAAGGTTGGCTGCCGTGGCTGAAACGGCACTTGCCATTAAAAACAACGGCCCTTTGCTCAGTGAAGGTGCGTCATTATGCTTCATAAAAGCTCTCCAAATTAGATTTAGCGGCATTTTATAAAAGCATCATCCACATAAAAAATAATCTTTGATTCTAGAATCTATAACAAAATCACATAGATAAGATAACTGATTTTGTTCGCCATTTTTCGTTTACTATAGGGTAAAATAGCGAACATATTTTGTGGAAAAACGATCAACCAAAGCAACCACTTAGGGACTTATGGCCACTATTAAAGACGTTGCGAAAGCTGCCAATGTATCCATTGCAACTGTTTCGCGAGTGATAAATAAATCACCAAAGGCTAGCAAGGCTTCAATCGCTTCAGTAACCCAAGCCATGCAAGCATTAGGGTATCGGCCTAATGCTGCTGCGCGGGCACTCGTTAGCCAGTCCAGCCAAACCATAGGTGTGCTCGTCAGTGACGTCTCTGACCCCTTCTTTGGAGCCATGATCAAAGCCATAGATACGGTGGCCAACAAGCAAGGTAAGCACTTACTTATTGGTAATGGCTACCACAGCAAAAAGAAAGAAAAAGAAGCCATAGAGCTTTTAATTAATCATCGCTGCGATGCTTTAGTCGTCCATTCAAAAGGCTTGAGTAACGAGGAGCTCATACAGTTTGCTCAAGAAGTACCAGGGTTGGTCGTCATTAATCGCTTTATTCCTGAGATGGCAGAGCGCTGTATTTACTTAGACAACGAAAAAGGTGCTTTTCTTGCCACCGAATATCTTATCAAGCAAGGACATTCACATATTGCCTACTTATGCTCTGATCAAGATATTGAAGATTCTTCTTCACGAAAATCAGGTTACCTTCGAGCGTTGAGCCAATACGGCTTAAGCCACCATCCTGATTACATTCAATACGGTAGCCCCAATGAAGAAGGCGGCCAGCAAGCCACAGAACAGCTTCTCGAGAACCAAAAAAACATTACCGCCATAGCTGCATTCAACGACTATATGGCTGCGGGCGCTTTAAACGCAATTGAAGAAAAAGGACTCAGTGTTCCAAGAGATCTCTCTTTGGTCGGATTTGACGATGGTTTAATTGCAAAGTTTTTACGCCCAAAACTGACAACCGTTCATTACCCAATTGATGCTATGGCCGAGCAAGCGGCTCACTTAGCCAATTTATTAGCAAACAAGCAAGCGAATACCTTACGCCAAATATCTTATCGCCCTAACTTAGTTAAACGTGCCTCTGTAAGAACATTGGATTAAACGAAACGCCAGCTTTCAAGCATTGACAAGCCCTTTTTCACTAGTTCCTAGTAACTGCTGTAAAGTTAGGCGATGTTATTGGCGGCGATATAACCAAAAGGTTATCTATCTATAAAAAGAAATGAGGGTAAACCGATTAAACTGATCGGTTCGGTATGACCATGCCGAGCCTGCTAGGCAAACTCGGCATGAACACTTTACGCAATCACCCCTGCGCCATCCTTCGCTTTACATACATACGCGGTAGCCTGTAGGCCTGTTTTGCTCTGATATTGTGCTTCGACCTCTGCTAACACGGGTTCTACCAGCTCAGGCGGTAAGAGCGCCACAATACAGCCACCAAATCCGCCTCCGGTCATGCGCACACCACCTTTGTCCGCAATCACTTGTTTAACGATATCAACTAATACATCAACTTCGTCACAAGTGATTTCAAAATCGTCTTTCATTGACTGATGAGAGGCTTCCATCAATTGCGCTAAACGTTGAATATCAGCCGTTTTCAATGCTTTTGCTGCTTCAAGGGTACGAGCATTTTCGGTAATAACATGGCGAGCTCGTTTGGCAACAATCGGGTCTAATTGTGTTTGTTTGGCTTCAAAACTTTCCAAGCTAACGTCACGCAGGGCTCGCACCCCAAAAAACTCAGCCGCCGCTTCACATTGTTGACGACGAGAATTGTACTCGCTATCCAGCAAACCACGTTTTTTGTTGGAGTTGATTATTAGTACAGACAAGCTTTCCGGCATAGAAACGGATTCGGTTTCCAGTGTTCGGCAATCAATCAATAGCGAATGACTTTCTTCACCCTTGGCGGAAATAAGTTGATCCATGATGCCGCAATTGCAACCAACAAACTCGTTTTCTGCTTGCTGACCAATAAGGGCAATATCTTGTTGAGAAATGTCTAGGTTATACAAGGCTTTGAAGGTCTGACCAATAACGACTTCTAAGGCGGCAGAGGAACTTAAACCTGCCCCTTGTGGCACATTACCGCTGACCACCAGATCGGCGCCCTGCAACTTAAAGCCGCGCTTCAATAAACACTCTAATACGCCTCTAATGTAGTTGATCCACAAGGTATCTTGATCAAACTCAAGCGGCTTGGACAAATCAAATTCATTTAGCTCGTTATTGAAATCAACGGCAACCACACGCACTAAACTATCAGCGCGAGGAGAAGCAGCCACAATCGTCTGATAATCGATGGCACAAGGTAAAACGAAGCCATCGTTATAGTCTGTGTGTTCACCAATTAGATTCACACGCCCAGGGGCTTGGATCATTTGCTGAGGTTGAGTTCCATAAGAGTCTTTAAAAATACTGGCGACGGAGTTAGCCAGCTGTTCTGATCGATTTGCCATAATATTACCTTTCGTTGCACAAGCCGCCTTAGCAGATTGATGCCTACTTTCTCGTTATTTTGTGTCTTTATAATATTCTTCGCTCAAATCACGCAATCTTTTAGCGGCTTGCTCCGGTGTTAAGTCACGTTGACTTTCTGCCAACATTTCATAACCCACCATAAATTTCTTCACCGTAGCAGAGCGCAACAAAGGCGGATAAAACAATGCATGAAGCTGCCAGTGGTCCGTGCCTTTCTCTGCAAAAGTATCGTCGCTCTCAAAGAAAGGTGCGTAATGCCACCCCATTGAATAAGGGAATGAACATTGGAATAAATTATCGTAACGGGTAGTCAGTGCTTTAATTGCCTTAGCCAGATCTTCTCGCATAGGGTCTGTTAATTCACTCATACGGCGCACATGGGTTTTCGGCAGAAGCATAGTTTCAAAAGGCCAAGCTGCCCAGTAAGGAACAACCGCTAGCCAATGTTCCGTTTCCACAACGGTACGGCTACCATCTTGCAATTCTGCTTGTACATAGTCCACCAGCAGATTGCGCCCATTTTCTTGATAGTAATCGCGTAAGTTTTTGTCTTTACGTTCTATTTCATTAGGAAGAAAACTATTAGCCCAAATCTGGCCATGGGGATGTGGTTGTGAACACCCCATTATTTCTCCTTTGTTTTCAAACGCTTGAACCCAAACGTAATCCTGCCCTAATTCTTCAATTTGCTCATTCCAGGTATCAACTAATTGACGAATTTTTGTCAAACCGAGTTCTGGCAAGGTTTTACTATGGTCTGGGGAGAAGCAAATGACTCGGCTTAACCCTCTCACACCTTGGGTTTTAAACAATGGATTGTCTGACTTAGGGGCCGCAGGAGAATCCGGCATAAGTGCACCAAAATCATTCTGGAAGACATAGGTAGACTGGTAATCTGGATTTACATCGCCAGAAATACGCGTATTCGTCGGGCACAAGAAACAGTTTTCGTCATAAGATTTACTGCTCACTTGAGCAGGAGCTTCGTCTTGGCCACTCCAAGGGCGCTTTGCACGATGAGGAGAAACCAATACCCACTGCCCAGTTAATGGGTTAAATCGACGGTGCGGGTGATCAACAGGGTTGAAAATGTCATCAGTCATCTTGTTATCTACTCTCTAATTTTTAATAGCCTTGCGGGTTAGCGGACTGCCAGCGCCAAGTATCCGCCGCCATTGCAGTAACATCCAAGGTCGCTTTCCAACCTAACTCTTGCTCGGCTTTATCCGTACTTGCCCAAGACTGGGCGACATCACCCGGTCTTCTTGGCACAATTTCATACGCCACTTCATGACCACAAGCATTAGAGAAGGCCTTAACCATGTCTAACACACTACTGCCTTTACCCGTGCCAAGGTTATAAATATGTAAACCTGCTTTATCCGCCAGTTTATTCACAGCTGCCAAATGACCAGCCGCTAAATCCACTACATGAATATAATCTCGGACACCTGTGCCATCTGGCGTTGGGTAATCATCACCAAATACGGCTAGCTTTTCACGTCGGCCAACTGCCACTTGAGCGATAAAAGGCATTAGGTTATTTGGAATACCTTGTGGGTCTTCACCCATCGTACCTGAAGGGTGTGCCCCTACTGGGTTAAAATAGCGCAACAGGGTAATACTCCAATCGCCATCGGCAACAAACAAATCCTTATAGCATTCTTCGACCATATATTTACTGCTTCCATAAGGATTGGTGGTATCACCAGTCGGCGAAGCTTCTGTTAACGGCATTTGCTCAGGGTTACCGTAAACTGTGGCAGAAGAACTAAAAATAATATTTTTGACACCGGCTTTGCTCATTGCACGAGCTAGGACTAATGAGCCGTTTACATTATTGTCATAGTACTCAAGAGGCTTAGCGACAGATTCACCGACAGCTTTTAAACCAGCAAAGTGAATCACGGCATTGATACTGTGTTGCTGGAAGATATCATCAAGAAACGCTTCATCTCTGATATCGCCTTGGCAAAATAGTGGACGCTGTCCAGTTAGCTTTTCAATGCGATTAAGCACCTCTTCTTTACTGTTTGATAGGTTATCCACTACAACCAATTGGTGGCCAGCATCCAGCAGCTGCACGCAAGTGTGACTTCCAATATAACCAAGACCGCCAGTAACTAAGACTTTCATACTCACCTCAACACAGTGACAATTAATTTATCCAGACACCCTACCATAACAGGTAATACACCCTAAAACGAAATTAGTGTAAACGATTACACATCAAAAAACAAAACTAAGTTTCATTTTTTAAACTCGAACTCGTTTTAGGACACTCTAACAGGCCACCTAAAGCCCTTAAGGTTAAAGAAGTTCTTTCGTCGTTGAAGAAAGCCTATTGGAATGAGAATCATCGTATTGGCACAGTTTTTCTGTCGCCACAAAAAGCACCAAAACAAAGCCCATTAACGCCCCAGGGAAGAGGGCAAAAGATGCCGTATCTAACACAACCCCTAAAGCGGGTGGTACCAAGGTGTTGCCTAAGTAAGCAACCGCCATAGATAAACCAATCACGGTTTGTGATAAGCCCCGCCCAAAACGGTTGGGGGTTAAGTGGATGGTATTTGGAAAAATAGGGGCGCAACCTACACCAATAAACAACATTGCCGCCTGAACGGTAAAACCCGTGTAGGGCAATCCTAACAGTATGGTTCCCACGCCCATAAGTAGGACTCCCATTCTTATTAAGGATCGCTCCCCAAGCTTGTCAGACACTGTGCCACATGCAAAGCGTCCCAGAGTGATTCCTAAGTAGTAAATTGCTACCCAGAAAGCGGCCGCAGGGGCGGTAAAAGACTTTTCAATAATCAAAAAACTCGCCGCCCAAAGCCCCGTGCCAACTTCAATTGCGCAATAACAAAAAAACACCACCAGCTGGATCTTCACACCCGAAACTTTCAAGGCTGCCATGTTACTCACTACCGTATTTTCGTCATCATGAGTCGTGTTCTTAGACAATAAAGCCTTTTTCCAAAGTGGTAAGGATAAAGTAAGCACTATCACCAGGGCCAATTGGATCATAGCAATAATGAAATAGCCTTCTCGCCACCCCTGCTCCAGCATCAGGTAATTCGCCATAATTAATGGACCGGTGGTAGCCCCGACGCCCCAAAAAGAGTGTAGATAGTTCATATGTTTAGACTGGTAATGTTCAGCAACAAAGGCGTTCAAAGCCGAATCAACAGCACCGGCTCCTAACCCTAAAGGAATCGCCAAAAAAATCAGCATCCAAACTATTTGGCTAAATGAAAAAGCCAATAACGCCAAAGCCGTTAGCAACACACTAATACTCATTACTAAGCCAATACCATAGCGCTTAACTAATCTAACGGTGAGTAAGCTCGACAAGACAGTACCAATACTAACAACCATGGAGATAGCACCGGCAAAATCTAACGACGCACCAAGGTCCATACTCATAGAAGGCCAAGAAGAGCCTAATAGGGCATCGGGCAAACCAAGGCTAATAAAGGCGAGATAAATAATGACTAAAAGAATTAACATGGTTAAGCTCAGCAGTGAAAAAGAAAAACAATACTGCCAAAAGACGTTTTATTTTAGTCGTTTTCTCTCTATTTTTATAACTATTCTATCAAGAGTACTATGCAGGTTTATAAAATTGAAACTGATGAGTTAGGTAAAGAGCAGGTTACTCACGGAACAAAAGAGTTTCCATGCGCTTTTTACGATGAATACTTTTCTTTGTTTTTTAACCAAGAAGTCTCTTGGCATTGGCATGAAGAAATTGAATTAGTGTTAGTTGTGGAAGGCTGCTGTAAAGTCCAGTGTTTAAACGAAGAGATTCAGTTAAAGCAAGGGGAGATGATTTTCATAAATGCTAACACCTTGCATTATATGAAAAATGAAGCTCATGCGGAATGCCGCATTCAGAATGCCGTGTTTAGCCCGCACATGCTCGCGGGTATTCCGTTTGGGAGTGTGTATCAAAAACACATATTACCCATTATTCAGAACAAAGCGCTACCCATGTTTCACTTCACTGCCAACATTCCTTGGCAAGCCGAACTCATTCATAAATTCTCAAAGGCTGTCTTAGCATGGTGTTCAGAACAAGCAGATCGGGAGTTCATTGCCACTCTTACCCTGATGGAAATTTGGCATGCCTTGAGTACCCATGCTAACAGTCAAAGTGTGATGTTGTCGCCAGGAACAAGAACTCAACAAAAGCGCTTAGAACATGCCATAGAGTTTATCAGCCAACACTATTATGAAAACCTTTCTACTAAGGTTATCAGTGGAGCAGCAAACATGAGCGAAAGTGAGTGCTATCGTTTATTCCGAACGCATTTGCAATGCACGCCTAACCACTACTTAACGCAATATCGCTTGCGTATTGCCGCACAGCTGCTCGCACAACAAAACCTTGCCATCAATGATGTTGCTTTTGAAGCAGGGTTTAACTCAGTGGCCTACTTTGGAAAAATGTTTAAACGCATGTTTGGTGATACGCCAAAGCAGTTTCAGCGTAAAGCGGGTGTGGATCAGCGCATTAACAACATGACGAGTTTGCAGACTGGCAGGCCCTAAGCTTGGCAAGGGCATCGGCATAATACTCAATGTTCTGTTCAGCTGTTTCTTGAATAACCTTGCTTGCCCATTTGGGTAACTGATCATGCAAACGGTAATAGACCCACTTGCCTCTTCTTTCATCCGACACTATGCCACATTTACGTAACTCGGCTAGGTGTCTTGAGATTTTAGGTTGCTCAAGCTCTAAGGCCGACATAAGGTCGCAGACACAGGCCTCACCAACTTGAGACATCAGCAAAAGCGACTTTAAACGTGTATCATCACTAAGGCATTTATAAAACTGACAAGGGTTCATGGTTTATCTATCTGAAAATTCATATATTAAGATCATTTATCATCCTCGGCAGTAAGTCAATACTTTCACTATGACTTACTTATTCGTTTAACATTGTCAGCCAGATTAATCAAAGTGCTGCTGAATTACCAAAAAACTCTCTTTTCTGATAAAAATAGTGCTAGTCTGCCCCTAATATATACTGAGGTACCCATGACCCAGCTAGACCAGAAAGCATTACAAGTGAACCAGCAAACAGGTATTGTGGCAGGCCCGATTCTTCGTAAAACCTGTGTTGATCAAATAGCAATCTGGTTGGTTACCCAACGCGCTACTCAAGTTGAAGCCCAGCTGTTTAATCAACAAAAATTACTCCCAAGCCACACTCACCAAACCAGCCTTGCCATTGGCCCGCAGCTCACCATGCACTTTTTGCAAATTGAGCCATCAGAGGCTTTGCCGACAGATAGCTGGATTGGGTACGACCTAGTATTACAACAACAAGATGGCACTAGTGTCAGCCTAGCCCATGAAGAGCCTGAGTTAAGATATGCCGATAATGCTACCTTAGGTTTTATCATCCATAAAAAGGCCACAAAAATTCTGCATGGTTCCTGTCGAAAACCGCATTTTAACAATGGGGACAATACGGATGGGTTGGCCTTAACGGACCACCTTCTTAGTCATACTAAACCACAACAATGGCCAAGTTTGCTGGCTTTAACGGGCGATCAAATTTATGCGGATGATGTGGCAGGGCCGATGTTACACGCGATTCACCAATTTATAGAGTGCTATCAGTTTCCCACTGAACAATTACAAAACACAAAGCTGGACGATACCCAGAACCTACATACCAATGCGCCATTTTATTACCAGCGAGACAAGCTGTTACCCCAAACAGAAGCAACAGAGAAGCTTCAAAAACAATTTTTTGGTGGTGTTGAGAAGCCCATATTCACCTCATCTACGCCACAAAATCATTTAATGACCTTGAGCGAAATGCTGGCCATGTACTTGTTAGTTTGGTCACCAAAAGCTTGGCAACACATTCATTTCACACCACCAAACAGCCTAGATAGCGAGGAGTTAACCTCTCTGTATCAGAATGAGGCTAAATTGCTGAATCACTTTATTGAAAAGTTACCCAATGTGCGTCGAGCACTCGCTCACCTCCCAAGTGCCATGATGTTTGATGATCACGATGTAACCGATGATTGGAATCTTACGGCAAACTGGGAGCTAAGCGCTTATGAACACCCTATGTCGCGCCGTATTATAGGTAATGCGCTTATTGCATACAGTCTCTGCCAAGGTTGGGGAAACCAACCTCAAGAAAGTCAGCAAGACTTATTTGGCAACATCGAAAAAGCGCTCAATAACGTTGGTGGAGATGAACATAACCAGTGTATCGACACCTTACTGAGTTACAACCAATGGCATTACGAATGGCCAACTGAACCGCCCTTGATCGTCCTAGATACGCGAACTCAAAGGTGGCGCTCAGAGAAGAACGTAAATCGTCCATCTGGCTTAATGGACTGGGAAGCCCTTATGGACCTTCAAAACAGGCTGCTCGATCACCAAAGCGTTATTTTAGTGTCTCCAGCACCTATTTTTGGGGTTAAGCTCATAGAAGCCATTCAGAAAATTTTTACGCTTTTTGGTAAGCCCTTAGTGGTTGATGCAGAGAACTGGATGGCACACCCAGGGTCAGCTCATACCCTAATGAATCTCTTTAAGCACCCTAAAACACCGCAAAACTTTGTCATTCTATCTGGAGATGTTCACTACTCATTTGTGTACGACATAACAGTAAAAGGTCGAAAAAACAGCCCTGATATCTGGCAAATCACCAGCAGTGGTCAACGCAATGAGTTCCCGCCAAAATTGTTAGATTGGTTTGATCGATTAAATCGTTGGCTATATGCGCCATGGTCTCCATTAAACTTATTTACCAAGCGTCGTGGTATGTGGGTTTCACCTCGCAAACCGAGCAATGCAGATAAAGGTGAAAGACTGTTAAACCATTCTGGAATTGGCTTGGTTACCCTAGATGATCAGGGCCGCCCTATTTCAATCGAGCAAATTATTGCTGCTGATAGCGCCATACAGTTTGAGAAAACCAAGCAAAAACAGTTTGAATAACAAATCGATACCTGAAGCAAAAAACAATTATCTAATAGATAGATCCAACCGTTTTAGCCTCTTGTCCCGCTATTTTTGTGACACTGAACGCTTCTAACCATGCAGGCAGGGCTTCCACAGGCATAGGCTGGCTAAAGTAGAAGCCTTGAATACATTCAATACCCAAGGCTTTTAAAGAGTCCACTTGCTGTTGGCTTTCTACTCCTTCAATCACTAGCCGGTAGCCAAGTTCATCAGCAATGTATTGAGTTGCCTGTATGATCGCCATTCCCCCTTCATGCCAGGATTGAATGAAACGCCGATCAATTTTAACAATATCCGCAGATAAGGATTGCAATAAAGCCAGTGAGGAAAAACCTGTACCAAAATCATCAATCGAGACTTTCACACCGATTGCTTGTAAGGCTCTCACCTGGTCGATAACAAAATTGATGTCTTCAGCAAAAATAGACTCGGTAATTTCAAGGTGCAAATTTGTACTCGGAAAACCCGACTGCTGCAAAGCTTGCTGAACCTGTGACACTAAGTCTCCCTTCATGACCTGAGCAACAGAAATATTTACAGACAAATGAACGCTTCGATCAAAACACCAATTGGCTGCCATGTTACAAGACTCTTGTAACACCCACTCACCAATACTATGAATCAGTCCATGTTTCTCAGCCGCAGGAATAAACTCCATCGGAGACACTAATTGCCCCTGATAACGCCAGCGCAACAACGCCTCACAAAAGCTCACAGTATTACTTTGCACGTCAATAACGGGTTGAAAAACAACAAAGATTTCATTGTTTTTAATGGCTTGTGCTAAGCCTTCCCGTAGCTGAGCTTGTCTTTGTATAGCTTGCTTCATATGTTCGTTGAACACACAAACTTCAGACTTTGCACTTTGTTTTTTTACATACATTGCGGTATCTGAAAGAGCAATTAACTCTGTCGCGCTGACACTGTGATCTGGGTACATGGCAATGCCAATCGTCGCTCCCACTGTCAACTCGTTGTGCTCAATTAGGACCGGTTTAGACAAAAAGCAAATAAGCTGTTGGGCAAACTCTATCGCTGCATTCTCATCGGTATTTTCTAAAGCGAGCAGAAATTCATCTCCGCCCCAACGGCACACATGTTGAGGCTCAACTTGTAAACTTAAACGGTTGGCCATAACAACCAATAAATCGTCACCCACACTGTGTCCATGAGCATCATTAATGCCTTTAAAGCCGTCAAGGTCGACAAATAATAGAGCCAATTGAGTGTTAGAAGCCTGACAGCGGTCAATGAAATGGTTTAAATGTTGTGTGAAGGCATGGCGGTTCGATAATTTGGTTAAAGCATCTAAATTAGAAAGCTCTAGAATTTTTTCAGTTCGTTTCTTAACTTGGCTTTCTAAGCTCGCATTCGCTTCAACAATTTCTTGGTTCTTTAGCGCCATTTGCTCTAAAAGGTCAGAGTTCTGATGCTTCATCTTGATCGATTTTATGGTGAACTGATGAGCTGACTTAGCGGAAGAAAATATTACGAGGGTAAAAATTACCCCTAGCACTCCTAAGGTATTCATATAGCCTTCGGGAGCTAATAAGCATTGAGCTGAGACTGGCAGTAATAAAATTGGCGCGTAGCTATAAGTTAGGCCTTTATGAGCAGCTAGAACGGTAATAGCTCCTCCTGCCATAGCCGACATGATAACCAGCGTACAAACCAGTTCAATGAGTTCCATCGAAGGCATAAATAAAATCGAGTAAGCGCCTAGCGAAAAAGCACTCACGTACCGAATAGCAACAAAACGGTTTAGTGGCGTCTTTACGTCATAGTCATGATCTTTTAACTGTGTTTTCCATATCCGCATGTCCCAATAGCGCACTAAGAAAACCAGGCACATAAAGATAAACCAATATATTTTTAGCTGTTTTTCTGGGTGATAGGGAAATGCAAACACCATTGCCACACAAATACTCAGTGTGACGATCAAACTACCCGAGTTATTACTGTAGAGTAAGTTGAGCGCATCACGTTGAAAGCGCTCTGATAAAACCTTTGAAGTTAAGATAGCTTCACCCCCTAATTAGACATGAAACTGAGCCATTAGTGCTTTCCTTAGCCCTTGATTATGTAAAGCTTTATGCTTCATTAAAGCACTGTTTTACTTTTATTTACAAATAAACCACCTGTTTTTTTGCAGACAAGCTTATTTAGAGTGGAGCAAACAAAAAAAGAGCCTTTAGAAGGCTCTTTTGTAAACACATTGGTTTTACGCTTAATTACACAGCATCAGTGGGTCGTTTTGAGAAGAGTCGTCTGACAATTACAAAAAACAAAGGCACGAAAAATATGGCTAAAATTGTGGCTGTTAAGGTACCACCCACAATGCCTGAACCAATAGAAATACGACTATTCGCCCCTGCGCCTGACGAGGTTGCCAAAGGCAATGTACCAACAATAAAGGCCATAGAGGTCATAATGATTGGTCTTAAACGCAACTTCGCTGCTTCAATGGCTGCATCCCAAGCGTTTGCACCACGACGATATGCCGCTTCTGCAAACTCTACAATCAAGATCGCATTTTTCGACGACAAACCAATGGTGGTCAGTAAGGCGACTTGGAAATAAATGTCGTTATTTAAGCCCCTTAGGTGAGCTGCCGCCGCCGCGCCAATGACCCCTAGAGGTATCACCAACATTACAGAGAAGGGCACTGTCCAGCTTTCGTATAAGGCCGCCAAGCACAAGAAGACGACTAGAATGGAAATCGCATACAGCAATTGCGTCTGCCCACCAGACAAACGCTCTTGATACGACAAGCCACTCCATGCGCTAGACGTACCGGCAGGCAATTCATCCGCTAGGCGCTGTAACTCATCCATGGCTACACCAGAGCTCACCCCTGCGGCCCCAGCGCCATCGATTTGATACGATGCGCGACCATTAAAGCGCGACAAGCTCTTAGGCCCATAAGTCCAAGAAGAGGTCGCGAAGGCAGAGAATGGTGTCATGGTGTTATCTTCTGAACGAATGTACCAGTGCTGTAGGTCTTCTGGAGAAGAACGGTATTGGGCATCCCCCTGCATATAGACGGTTTTCACTCGACCTCGATCAATGAAGTCATTTACATAGCGCCCAGCCCAAGCACTGGTCAAGGTAGAACTGATATCAGACAAAGACAAACCTAATGCTGAGGCTTTTTCTTGGTCAATATCAATGTGTAATTGAGGTGCTTCTGATTCACTCCCTAAGCGCACACCTGACAACAGACTGCTAGTAGCACTGTTTGCTAACAATTGGTCACGCATTTCCACTAAAGTATCACGACTAGTATTGCCCGATGCTAACAGTTGAAAGGTGAAACCGTTCGTCTGGCCAAGGCCACGTATAGAAGGAGGAATAAGCGAGAAAATACGTGCGTCACGAATCCCTGCAAATGCCCCATAAGAGCGAGCAACAATGGCACCCGCGCTGTCTTGAGGGTCAGTACGTATTGACCAATCTTCTAGTGCAGCAAAGGCCAACCCAGCGTTCTGCCCACTTCCCATGAAGTTAAAACCAGATACAGTAAATAACGCCTTCACATTATCTTTTTCTGTCACTAAAAAGTGATCTTCTACTTGGCGCATTACGTCATCAGTACGGGACATTGACGCGCCTTCAGGTAACGACACCATAACAATAATTCGCCCCTGATCCTCGGTCGGTAAAAAGCCCGTTGGCAGGTTCGTCATAAGGTGCGCCAAACCACCAATAATCAGGCCATAACCGATCAACCAGCGAATAGGTTGCTTAACCAAGCGCGCAACGCGCCCTGTGTAAGCCCCTGTTGCACGATCAAAATTACGGTTAAACCATCCCGCTAAGCCTTTTTTCGACTGGCCATGATTTGGTTTCAACAAGGTAGCGCACAAGGCAGGCGTTAAAGTCAAAGCCACAATCACGGACAAGGTCATAGCGGCCACAATCGTAATAGAAAATTGGCGGTAAATAACACCAGCAGAGCCACTAAAGAAGGCCATAGGTAAGAACACAGCGGAAAGCACAACGGCAATACCAATCAAAGCGCTGGTGATTTCTTTCATGGACTTTAACGTCGCTTCTTTCGGAGGCAGCTTTTCTTCCTCCATGACGCGTTCCACGTTTTCCACCACCACAATGGCGTCATCTACTAACAAACCAATAGAAAGCACAATACCGAACATGGTTAAGGTATTAATCGAGAAGCCAAATACTTCTAGTACCCCGAACACACCTAGCAAAACCACTGGTACAGCAATGGCAGGAATGAGCGTCGCACGCCAGTTCTGTAGGAAAACAAACATGACGATGATAACTAAAGCGATGGCTTCAAAAAGGGTTTTCACTACTTCTTCAATAGAAATGCGAATAAAGTCTGTGTTGTCTACAGGGAAAGCCATCTTATACCCGTCGGGTAAGTCTCTTTCCATGTCCCCCAACACCGTTTTAACCCCTTCAGAGGTCGTTAAGGCATTCGCACCAGGAGACAACATAACAGCCAAACCAGCTGCAGGGTGACCGTTGAGTCGACCAATGGTCGAATAAGACTTACTACCGACTTCGACTCGAGCAACATCACTCAAGCGCACCGTGGCACCATTGTCATTGTAAGCCAGAATAATATTATTAAACTCATCTACGGTTTGTAGTTTAGACTGCGCGGTAACGGTAACGTTCAGTTCTTGACCATCTATCACAGGGTAAGCCCCTAAGCTACCTGCTGCTACCTGAGTATTTTGGGCGTTGATGGCACTGTAAATGTCGGAAGGCATTAGGTTATAAGAAGCCAATTTGAGCGGATCTAACCACACCCGCATTGCGTATTCTGCACCAAATACGCGAATACTACCTACCCCGTCTACACGGGCTACTGAATCTTCAACACTAGACACCAAGAAGTCTGATATATCAAAAGCGCTGTCGGTGTCGGTTTCATCATAAATAGCGGCCACCAATAAGAAATCGGAATTAGATTTCGTTACTGTTACGCCATTGTCTTGTACTGCCTCGGGCAAGCTTGAAGTAACTTGTTGCACCTTATTTTGTACTTGCACTTGGGCTATGTCTGGGTCCGTACCTTGCTCAAAAGTCACCGTGATACTGGAGCTGCCGCTAGAAGTACTAGAAGAAGAAAAATACAGCAAGCCATCAAGGCCGGTAAGTTGTTGCTCCAGTACCTGAGTCACACTGTTTTCCACGGTTTCCGCAGACGCCCCAGTGTAAGTAGCAGAAATACTAATGGACGGTGGAGCCACGTCTGGATATTGAGCTATTGGCAAGGTGTTGATTGCGCCAACACCCGCCAACATAATGGCAATCGAAATCACCCAAGCGAAAACTGGGCGATTAATAAAAAATCGAGCAAACATAGTAAGCTTTCCTTAATTAGCAGCAGTCTGTGTGCTTTCAGTCATTTTGCCCGTAGTGGGATCAAACGTCAGTGCCACTGGCGCCACAGAGCTACCTGAACGCACTTTTGAAGAGCCTTCCACCACCACGCGATCACCAATACTGATACCCGAAATCACTAGCCATTGATTACCAATAGCGCGGTCAACCTCAAGTAATCTGCGCTCAATCTTATTGTCTTGGCGTACCACCAAGGCCACTGGATGGCCTTTCACATCACGAGATACTCCCTGCTGAGGCACAAGCAGAGCAGCATTATGGGTCGCTTCATGAATTTCACCTCTGACAAACATACCGGGTAACAGCAAGTTATCTGGGTTAGGAAATTCAGCACGTAAGGTCACACTCCCCGTAGACTGATCAACACTGACTTCTCGTGCTTTGAGCTGACCTTGGTATTGGTATACATTGCCGTCTTCTAACGTTAGGGACACTTTATCGCTACCCAAGGTTACCGACTCTTGAGACAGCAAGGTACGTTGTTCCAACTGATCTAAACTGGTTTGTGATAAATCCACATAAATTGGGTCTAACGCTCGCACAGTTGTCATCGCCGTCGTTTGACTGGCTGTGACCAAGGCACCAACAGTCACAGCAGATATTCCGATACGCCCATCAATGGGAGAGGTAATTTTGGTGTACTCTAAATTAATTTTTGCACTCTCAACTGCCGCTTCGGCTTTCTTCTGATTCGCCACTGCCTCTAGGTAAGCAACATGAGCGTCGTCTGTATCAGATTGAGAAACATTATTCTGTTTACGGAGGTCACTGAACCTTTGATCAGTTTTACGAGCTGATTCAAGGGTCGCATTGGCTGACTCTAAATCCGCTAAAGCCTGCTTATAAGATGACACAAAGGTTGAGTCGTCTAGTGTGTAGAGTAAATCACCTGCTTTAACCACTTGACCTTCTTCAAACAAACGAGCCTTTACCAAACCTCCTACTTGAGGCCGAATCTCAGCCTCCAAACTTGCTGTCGTACGACCTGGTAATTCTGTTTTGATTTGCGCAATTTGAGGTTCAATAGTGACAACACCGACCTGAACTGCGGGCTTAGCCGCGGGAGCAGCAGCTTGAGCTTGCTTTTGAGTATCTTCTTGACACCCTGCTAGCAGTGCAATCAACAAAGCACCAGATGCAAGTTTAGTTTTTGAGAACATGAAGCCGTTTTCCTTTTCCTAGAAGTGAGAGTCTTTACAAATAAAACTATAACCGAAAGTAATTATTCATTTACACGACGAAACGTGTAAACAATGCAAAACACATGCAAACCTTCATATAAATTTACTATACAAATTTTTTTAACAATTAATATGACGGTTAGCGGTTTGAAAAAGGATACAAATAGAATTTACTTTAATTTACATTAATATTGGTGGTGCTTTTGTTAGATTTAAATGCGGACTTAATTTGCGGCCAACGGCTAACCAACATAGCAATAAAAATAAGCAAGCAACCAAAAACTTGCCCTAATGACATCACTTCTGAAAACCAGAATACGGCTAAAATAGCGGTCCATACAGGCTCTAGATTCATAATGACAGCGGCATGACTAACCGGTGTCATGCTCATACCATAAGTTTGTAATTGAAAGCGCAGACTGGTTGCAATCAATGTACTGGCCAAAAACCAACCAACAACGTCTAGAGACACCTGATGCGGCAGGTCTTCCATTAATAAAGAAACACCCAATAAAAACAAACCCGCAGCGAGTAATTGCAAGGTAGTTAATACTAAAGTGTGCATTTGCATTGAAAAACGCGACAGTAAATTTAATTGAAAGGCAGCGCCTATCGCAGCGCCTAAAAAATATAGCTGAGCAAACTCAAAGTTAAGCCCATTATTTAATGCCAAAAAACCTAACCCCACCATTGCAATGGGTAACGCTACCCAAATATTAAGCGACGGTTTCTGACCGAACATGAAGCGTGCTACCAAGGGCACGAGTATTACGCCTAAGCTAGTAATGAAGGCACCGACGCCTAAGTTACTTGCTTTATCCAGCCCCAAAACCCAACACGTCATACTGATGCCCATCACCACGCCAACAACCAATGCTTGACGAACATCTAACCATTTTAAGTTGCGAAAGTATTTTTGTCCTGCCAAATAAAGTACAAAGGCGGCTACAATGAACCGAACGGCCATGAAGAAAACGGGGGGTAAGCCTGCTAAAGCTTCTTTCGAAAAAATCCAGCCAAAAGCCGCTAGCAACGTCACCAGCACAAGAACCAATTCAGCTTTCATATTAGAGGGGTGGGACACAACGACGCTCCATATCAATTAAGAGCAACATTGTAACAACAAGTGTTAGTTGGATGACATCTGTAAAGTAAGGAAACCTAGAGGAGTCAACTTACCGCCGACTCCTGCAGATCATCAGGCTCATTAGCAATTAGGCTTTTGCAACCTTAGGCCAACCCAAGAAAATAGAGACCAAAGCGACTACAGCAAGTACCCAGCTATACTGGACATAAGCCACCAGATCCAAAGGCGAAACTGCCGCAAGAGAAGACGCCAACAAAATTTGCGCTCCGTAAGGCAAAATGCCCTGTACCACACAGGAAAAAATGTCCAGTAAGCTCGCACTGCGTTTAGGGTCCACCTGATACTTGTCTGAAATATTTTTCGCAACCGAGCCATTAATCAAAATGGAAACCGTATTATTTGCGGTACATAGATTGGTTAGAGCCACGCACAAACTAATACTTAGCTCACCCGCACGAGTTGATCCAGCTTTTGCACCTAACGCCAAAGCACCTTTTTCAACTTTTGTAACCAACCAGTCTAAACCGCCTTCTGATTTCATAATGGCTCCTAAACCGCCAATCAGTAATGACAGAATTAAGATTTCCTGCATACCGGTGTAACCGCTGTAAATATCACTCGACCAATTAGCAATGTGGTACTCATCAGACAAAGCCATACCCAACAACCCCGCCATTAAAATACCAGAGAAAAGCACCAGCATGACGTTTACACCCGCTACTGCTAACACCAGCACTGTGGCATAAGGCAAGACTTTAATTAACTCATAGTCTTGGACATCCGTAATTTGCGCGTTTTCACTCTGAAAAAACAACCCGACAATGGTTAAGATGGCTGCAGGCAAGGCAATTTTGAAGTTCATGCGGAACTTATCTTTCATATCACAACCTTGTGTACGTGTCGCCGCTATGGTTGTATCTGAAATAATTGACAAATTGTCACCAAACATTGCCCCGCCAATCACAGTACCTACGGTAAGCAATAAAGGTAAGTCTGCGGCTTCCGCAACTCCGATCGCAATAGGAGCAATCGCAGCCACTGTGCCCATTGACGTACCCATTGATGTGGCGACAAATGCGGTAATAACAAATAGTCCTGGTAGTAGTAGGCTAGGAGGTACGATGCTTAAACCGAAGTTTACGGTTGCATCCACACCACCAATCGACTTTGCCACACTTGCAAAAGCACCAGCCAACAAATAGATCAACACCATAGTGACGATAGTGTTATCTCCAACACCATTTACAAAGGTTTCAATGCGTTTATTCAACGCCCCTTTCGCCAAGAGAATCGCCAGAGCGATAGCCGGTAAAATGGCTACTGGGGCAGAGATTTGATAAAAGGCAAAATCCACACCTTGGGATTGATACCAAAGTCCGCTGCCAACAAAAAGAACAAGGAATAAAGCCAGCGGTAAAAGCGCTAGCGGAGATTTAGAAGTCATGATTTTTGCTAATTCCTGATTATATAAAAGCAAAAAGCACCTCGCTTTTGGCAAAGTGCTTTATTTAGAGAGTAAGACAACAATAACGAAGGTCAGCCTTAAAATTCGCAGCGATGATAATCAATCTCAGAAAATCTCGCTAATATTAATTAGTCATGAAGAGGAAGCAATTCGATATAACAAAACTCTCGCTAAAGCAAAAATCTAAGAAGTTAAACTTATATAGCGTCACACTGACACATAACCATAAACAGGATCTAGCTTGCCTTGAACTAAACTTGGCGCGAAGCGTGACAGCTGGCTAAGTACTTTTAATTTCGCCAGCCCTAACGGGCCACTCATATGATACAAGCTCGCATTATTGGCTGACATCGTTTGAATTTTCGTAGTACGTTGCTTTCTTTCTACTTCATACTGAGCAAACGCCTCTGTGGGATTCCGCTGGTTTTTATCTTTCGCTAAATGCCGAGCTAACGCCATCCCGTCTTCAATCGCCATCGCAGCCCCTTGCGCCATAAATGGCAACATAGGATGGCAAGCATCCCCCAGCAGAACACAACGCCCTTTATACCAGTTGTCTAATGGCTTTCGCCCATACAAGGCCCATAAAAACGTCTGATCCACTTGCTCTAGCAAACCGCTAACATCCGGATGCCAGCCTGAAAAAGCTTTTCTTAACGCCTTTACATCCCCTTCTTCACTCCAAGACTCATTACGCCAGTCCTGACGTTCTTCCACTGCAACAAAGTTGACGAGTTTTCCACCGTCGAGAAAGTAACTGACTAGGTGACGGCCTGGGCCCGCCCAAACACAGGCGTCGGGTGCCACATGGACATTACCTAAACGCTCTACTGGTACCACACCACGCCAGGCAACCTGGCCAGTAAACTTAGCAGGCTGTGCCCCAAACATGCGCTCGCACAACTTTGAGTGAATACCATCGGCTCCAACTAACAGCTTGCTTCTTAACTCTCGGCCATCTTCAAACTGAGCCACCACCTCTGTCGTTGTTTCTTGATAATCCACCAGTTTGGCGGACAAGATAACCTCCACCCCTAAACGTTGACAGCACGATAACAGTGCTTTCAACAAGTCCGCGCGATGCACATGCCAATAAGGCGCACCATAACGAGACACGACTTCATCACCTAACGGCAACTGAAGATAATAATGGCCTGACTGATAATCACGAATAGAGGCTTGCTCTGGCACAAAAGCAGACGCTTTCAGAATTGCTGCAACGCCTAACGCGTCTAATACTTTCATCGCATTAGGGCTCATCTGCAAGCCCGCTCCCACTTCTTTTATGGCACAAGACTGCTCACAAACCGTTACCACAAAGCCTTGCTGAGCGCAGGCTAGAGCTAAGGTAAGACCACCTATTCCAGCCCCAACTACGATTACCTGGCTATTCGTATCCAATCACAATCTCCTAAGCCTTTAACAGGTTCTGTACATAATAATGGCAACACTCTCAGTTTGTATCAATTGAGCTTTTATTTGTTGCTTTGGCGCAAAATTTGCTCTTATTTTGTAACAAATTAAATATATTTTGTGTGTTTTATTAGTTGATTATTAGAGTCGCTTCAAGACATTATGAAAGCGCGACCAGAAAAACAGGGAAAATAATAAATAGGTTATCTGATCAGTATCAAGATAAACCACACCCAGTTTGCAAAAAAGCGAGGTAAACATGGATCATTTACAAAACCAATATCAATCTAATGGCTTTTTCGATGAGTTAATCGACTCAGAGAGCCTGCCTAGGCCCCCCGCCAAACAACTCTTTCATTACCTCAACAGCTTAACAGATGAAGAACTTGAAAAACGGCGGTTAGCAGCAGAGGCCACTATCCAAGAAATGGGCATTAGCTTCACGGTTTACACAGAAGAAGGCAACATAGACAGAGCATGGCCCTTCGACATTATCCCCAGAACCATTGAAGCCTCAGCTTGGCGAGTCGCAGAGAAAGGCCTAAAGCAAAGACTCAAAGCACTCAACCTTTTCATCGACGACCTCTACCACGACCAAAATGTCATTAAAGATGGCATCATCCCAGAGCACATCATTAAAGAATCCAAAAACTTTCGCCCTGAATGCGTTGGGGTTTCACCCGCTTACGGTGTATGGGCACATATTTGTGGTACTGATTTAGTGCGCGATGACAAAGGCGATTTCTATGTACTGGAAGATAACCTAAGAGTCCCCTCAGGTGTTTCTTACATGTTAGAGAACCGCGCTATTACTAAGCGAGTGTTGCCAGAGCTATTCGAAAACGACCATATTTTGCCCGTAAATTCCTATACCTCTCAGCTTTTCGACACATTAGCTTCCCTTTCTCCGCGAGAGACCGATAGCCCTGAAATTGTCGTTATGACACCGGGCATTTATAACTCAGCGTACTTTGAACATGCCTTTTTAGCGCAAGAAATGGGTGCCGAGTTAGTAGAAGGTAGCGATTTATTTGTCGACACTGATGACTGCGTCTACATGAAGACCATTAATGGGCCGGAACGCGTAGATGTGATTTACCGTCGTATCGATGACCTGTTCATAGACCCTGAAGCCTTTAACCCAGATTCTGTATTGGGCGTGCCTGGACTCATGCGAGCATGGCGTGAAGGCAATGTTGCATTAGCCAATGCGCCCGGCGCAGGGGTTGCTGACGACAAAGTCGTGTATGCCTATGTACCAGAAATCATTCGCTACTATTTAAATGAAGAACCTATTCTAAAAAACGTAGACACTTACCTATGCGATGACCCAGAACAGCAAAAATACGTTTTGGACAATCTAGATAAACTGGTGGTGAAACCGGCTAATGAATCTGGCGGTTACGGTATGTTAGTTGGCCCTCATTCTACGAAAAAAGAACAAGCTTTATTTGCAGATCTCATTAAAAAGAATCCTCGCAACTACATCGCCCAACCCACTTTGAAACTATCAACAGCCCCCACTTTAATTTCCCAAGGCAATCTTGAACCCCGCCACCTAGACCTCCGCCCTTTTATTCTTCAAGCGAAGGATACCTTTGTGACGACAGGTGGGCTTACGCGAGTCGCCATGAAAAAAGGCTCTTTAGTCGTTAATTCGTCACAAGGGGGTGGTAGTAAAGACACTTGGATAGTAGAAACGGAGGGCAAGTAACATGTTATCACGAGTAGCCGAACGCTTATTTTGGAGTGCACGTTACCTAGAACGTGTGGAAAACACAGCCCGTTTAGTCAGTGTTTATGACGATCTTTTATTTGATTTACCACGGGACGTGCAAGTTACCTGGTACAACCTAATTGAAATCAACAGTGGCGTTGAGCTCTTTGAGCAAAGGTACAAAAACAAGGACGAACGCAATGTCGTAAAATTTTTGTTGGCCGATGACAGTAATCCAAGCTCCATGTTGTCGTCTTTAAAAATGGTACGCGAAAACATTCGCACCTCTCGGGATGTGGTGCCCAAAGAAACTTGGGAGCTAATAAACGAACTGGACATATACGCCCGTAACAACATTAAACAGGGTATCAACCGTTCAGCCCGACACGACTTCCTGAATACCGTAATTGAAGGATGCCAGAAAATCATTGGCCTATTAGCAGGCGCTATGAGCCGTGATGCAGGCTGGCACTTTCTTATTTTAGGGCGCTACCTAGAACGCGCTGACATGAACACCCGAATCCTAGACGCCGCCCTATCCATTATGATGGAAGCGGATAAAGAAGAAAGCGTGTTACTTGGCCAGGTTGTCTGGTCTAAAGTATTGAAATCTCAAAGTGCGTACTTGGATTACCGCAGAACGGTACGAACGGCCATTAATGGCGCCAAAACGGTTACTTTCTTATTACGAGACCCTTGCTTCCCACGCAGCCTGGGCTATTGCCTTGAACAAATGCGAGACGCTGCGAGCAAGCTCCCTAGAGCGGGCCTGATTGCTGCTAATATCGACAAATTAAATAAGCGTTATTATGAAATAAACGGCTCAGAAGACTTGGATGAGAATTTCCATGAATACCTGAACGACATTCAATTAGATATTATCGACATCAGCTTTAAGATCACTGAGAACTGGTTCCAATTCCGCCAAGGAGACGCAGCATGACCATTCGAGTTGCGATACAGCATAAAACTACTTATGAGTTTGATCGCTTTATCAATGTCGCACCGCATATTTTACGTCTGCGCCCTGCGGCCCATTCACGCACCAAAATTCATGGTTATTCCCTTAAAGTGACCCCAAACGATCATTTTGTAAACTTGCAACAAGATCCGTTTGGCAACTTTCAAACACGTTTGGTTTTCCCTGAAAAAACAAACAAGTTGGAGTTTATGGTTGAAGTGATCGCAGATATGACCGTGATCAACCCCTTTGACTTCTTTGTAGAAAGTTACGCTGAAAACTACCCATTCAGTTACGATAAAGACCTTAAAAAAGAGCTAGAACCCTACCTAGCAGTCACCGAGTCAAGTCCTCTTTTAGACAAATGGCTGGCCAGTGTGGAGCGTTCTAAAAAGCCCATTAACGATTTTCTGGTTGAAATTAACGGACGTTTAGCCAGTGAAATAGGCTACGGCATACGCCTAGAACCCGGCGTGCAAACTTGTGAAGAAACCCTCACACTCAATAAAGGCTCATGCCGTGACACCTCTTGGCTATTGGTGCAGATCCTCCGTAACTTAGGTCTTGCAGCGCGCTTTGCATCTGGCTATTTGGTGCAATTAACCGCCGATGTCAAAGCATTAGACGGCCCTTCCGGCCCAGAAGAAGACTTCACAGATTTGCATGCCTGGTGTGAAGTCTATTTACCTGGCGCAGGCTGGGTAGGGCTGGACCCGACTTCAGGACTGTTTGCTGGTGAAGGACACATTCCTCTAGCCTGTACCCCAGAACCGGCTTCTGCCGCTCCTATCACTGGCCTGATCGATGAATGCGAATGTGAGTTTAGCTACAGTAATGTGGTGACTCGTATTCACGAAGACCCACGAGTTACCAAACCCTATGCAGAAGGCGAATGGGACACTATAAAAGCTCTGGGTTATGCCGTAGACAAAGAACTTGAAGCTGGTGATGTGCGCCTTACTATGGGGGGAGAGCCCACCTTTGTTTCCATTGACGATATGGACTCTGAACAATGGAACACAGGAGCATTAGGCGCTGAAAAACTAAAGTTGGCCAAAGATTTACTGTTGCGCATGAAAAGTGAGTTTGGTGCTAATGGCTTACTGCACTATGGGCAGGGCAAATGGTATCCAGGCGAAGAAGTGCCTCGTTGGGCCCTAGGTTGTTTTTGGCGTACTGACGGGCAAGCACTCTGGCAAGAGCCAAACTACTTAGCCCGAGTCGACAAAGACTACAAACACAATATAAAAAGTGCCAAATCTTTTGGTGAGCACCTATGTAATATAATGCAGCTTGATAGTAAATACTTACAAGCATCTTATGAAGACACCCTATATTATTTATGGTTAGAACAATCCTTACCCGCTGATGCGGACCCGACTAAAGCCGATTTAAAAGACGACTTAGAACGCCGCCGGTTAGCCAAACTGCTTAATCGAGGCTTGAGTACAGAAACCGGCTATTTGTTACCCCTGGAATTTAATTCAGTCAGCAATCAATGGCAAAGCAGTCTCTGGCCAATGCGCAGCGACGTTATTACCTTGATCCCTGGCGATAGTCCAATGGGCTATCGTTTACCCCTAAATTCGTTACCTGCTATTGTAGAAGAAGAGCAGCCGAAAGAACGAGACCCGTTTGACCCACTACAGCCTTTGGCAAACATGACCTTCCCTCAGGAGCTAAGTGCTAATTCAGCCAGCCCTGATAAGCGTACCGCCAAGCCTATTAAAGACAAAAACCAGGTTTTTAAAAATGTCATTCGTACCACCCTATGCATTGAACCACGAGAAGGCCGACTGCATATTTTCATGCCTCCTCTCACCCATCTAGAGCATTTTGTCGACCTTCTTGCTCGCATTGAAGCAACCGCCAAAGAGCTTGATTTGCCGGTTGTGATTGAAGGTTATGAGCCCCCTAAAGACCCGCGTTTACAAAAATTCTTAATCACTCCTGACCCAGGTGTCATTGAGGTAAACATACACCCTGCGGGCAGTTGGGACGAGCTAGTACATAATACAGAAACCCTATATCACCAAGCGTATCTCTCTCGTTTAGGTGCAGAGAAGTTCATGTTAGATGGTCGTCATACTGGAACGGGGGGCGGTAACCATGTAACCCTTGGCGGTCGCACACCTGCCGATAGCCCTCTTTTACGTCGCCCTGAATTGCTGCAAAGTTTAGTGACCTATTGGCAACATCACCCTGGGTTGTCCTATCTGTTTTCTGGTATGTTCATTGGCCCTACCAGCCAGGCCCCTCGCCCTGATGAAGGTCGCGATGAAAACCTCTATGAAATGGAAATTGCCTTCCAAAACATGCCCGAAGGCTTTGTCGAACAACCTTGGTTAGTTGATCGGCTCATGCGCAATCTATTAGTGGATATTACGGGTAATACCCACAGATCGGAATTTTGCATAGACAAACTTTACGCTGCTGGTACCTCCAGTGGTCGACAAGGTATTTTAGAGTTTCGCGGTTTTGAGATGCCTCCACACCCCCATATGTCTTTGGTGCAAATGCTATTGCTACGTTGCTTGGTGGCACGCTTTTGGAAAGAGCCTTACAAACAGCCTCTGGTACGCTGGGGCACGAGCTTACATGATAAATTCATGCTGCCTCATTTTGTTTGGCAAGACATTAAAGAAGTCGTGGAAGATTTACAAAGACACGGCTTCCCATTCAAGTTGGAATGGCTCATGCCGTTCGAAGAGTTCCGCTTCCCTCACTATGGTCGCCAACAAATTGACGACATGGAAATTGAATTGCGCTGGGCCATTGAGCCTTGGCATGTTCTTGGGGAAGAAGTCACAGGCTCAGGCACTGCACGCTATGTAGACTCTTCAGTGGAGCGTTTACAAGTCAAATTGAGCGGACTAACCGAAGGGCGTTATGTGCTTAGCTGTAATGGTCGTCGTGTACCAATTCGTTCTACTGGTCGCAAAGGGGAATTTGTTGGTGCAGTGCGCTATAAGGCTTGGGCTCCGCCATCCGCTTTACACCCAACTCTTGGCATGGATACACCACTGGTATTTGACTTAATTGATACTTGGAATGGCTTGTCCGTAGGGGGTTGTACTTACCATGTGTCCCACCCTGGTGGTCGTACTTATGAAACCTTACCTGTTAACAGTAACGAAGCCGAAGCTCGGCGAGTAAACCGTTTCTGGGATCACGGTTTCAGCCAAGGCCCCATTGCTCCACCACCTGCGTTCAGTGCCCTTAGAGCATTTCAGCCAAGTGGCAGCACGCCAAGACCTATGTCTCCACCTGCAGAAGAGCCAATGGATGAATATCCTCACACATTAGACCTGCGTAAGAGGTATACTGTGCTCTAATTACGACATTGAATATTCAGGCACACTATGCAACAGCAATCTAATCAACCGATGATGGCAACAGAAGACATCCCTTCTGTTGCTACGTCTTTCTCTTATGAAAGCCCAGTAAACGCTTATGACGAAGCCTTTACTGAGGCTCGTTTGCCAAGGGAACACTGGCAAAACGTTATTAATAGGATCAAAGGATTAGGTACTAATGGCATGCTTGAGCGCCAGCGACGTGCCCAACGTATCCTTAGGGAAGATGGCGCTACCTATAACTTATCCAGCGACCCATTAACCCCTAGTGTCTGGTCGCTGGATTTAATTCCCAATGTAATTGATAGCCAACAATGGCAAAACCTAGAACAAGGGCTAGTACAGCGTTCCACGTTGTTCGACCTTATATTGAAAGATCTATACGGTCCGCAAAATCTAGTGAAAGAAGGCATCATTCCAGCCGACATTGTTTATAGTCACCCTGGCTTTTTACGGCCATGTCACGGGCTCCAGTCTCCTGGTAAGCATCAATTGCTGATACACGGTACTGACCTAGTTAAAAACCAACAAGGCCAACATATCGTTATTGGCGATCGCACCCAGATGCCAAGTGGTGCAGGTTATGCGCTGGAAAACCGCTCTGTCATTTCTCGCGTTAACCCCAGTATTTTTCGTGACAACCAAGTGTGTCGATTGTCCTCTTACTTTTTGAGCATGAAAAGCATGCTCACCCAATTAGCAAGCGATTGGACCGATACCCCACGCATTGTTACCTTAACACCAGGCGCATACAGCAATAGTTATTTCGAACAAGCCTATTTATCAAACTTTCTTGGTTTTCCATTGGTACAAGGCAGTGACTTAACGGTGCGTAATGGTGCCGTGTGGATGAAATCTTTACACGGTTTAGAAAAGGTCGATGTCATTTTGCGCCACGTAGAAGATATCTACTGTGACCAAGCAGAGCTGAAAGCCGATTCCTTTTTAGGCGTACCTGGTTTATTAGAAGTAGCCCGAGCTGGTAATGTTGCCATCGCCAACCCTCTTGGCAGCGGCCTGTTAGAAGCGCCAGCGTTACTCAAATACTTACCAGCCATTAGCCAGTTTTTAATGTCTGAAGCCCCTCAGCTACCCGCGGTTGATACCTGGTGGTGCGGCGATAGCGCAGACCTAGACTACACCCTAGCAAATATTCATCAGTTGATTATTAAACCGGCCTTACGCAGCAGAGTAAACGGCAGTGTTTATGGGCATACTCTCGATGCCAGCAGCACCCAAGACATCATATCGAAAATCAAAGCCACTCCCCATTTATACGTTGCCCAGAGCTATGTACCAGGCTCAATGGTGCCAATTTGGGATGGCAATCAGCTAACCGCACGACCAAGCCTACTTAGAGCCTTTGCGGTATCTAATGAAGACAGCTATACGGTCATGAAAGGTGGCCTGAGCCGCGTTGGTAGTTCTGAAGACGAAGAAATCGTGTCCAACCTGTCTCAATCTAAGAGTAAAGACACCTGGGTGATATCAACAGAGCAGGAAGCGAAAGTCTCCTTGATTGATGACCAAGTATTGCTGCAAGACGACGCCCTACAAACAAACTTACCTAGTCGTGTCATCGAGAATTTATTTTGGATGGGGCGCTACGCAGAGCGAGCTGAAATCAGCATGCGCTTATTACGCACTGTGTTTAAACAAATGAATGGCGTTGACCCACTGCCAGTCGAAAGTAAGCAAATTCTACTGGAAATGGCGTCGGAGCAAACCGGCTGCTTACCCGGCTTTTTAGAAGCCGATCAAGACATGTTCGACAACCCTGACAGTGAACTGGTTTCCATCATCACTGACGGCAGCAGACCTGGCTCCATCAAAGCCAACCTACAAGCCATGTTGGGCTGTAGTGAACAAGTTAAAGAAATGCTCTCAGCGGATACTCGAATCATTATGAACGAGTTACGTGATCACATTCATGACTTAGATCGTGCCTACACCAATGGTTTACCAGATGCTCCTGAGGAATCGCTAGATAATCTGGTGACTTCCTTGTTAGCTCTATCCGGGCTGAACCATGAAAGCATGTTACGTGGGCTAGACTGGACCTTCCAAGAAATTGGCCGCCGAGCAGAACGAGCTATTCAAACGGCCAAACTGCTTAAGTCTGCGCTCACTCAACCCTTACCTGATGCGCCACAGCAACAGATTTTAGAATCCGTTTTATTGAGTGTAGAGGCGTTGATATCATTCCGCCGTCGTTACCGCAACAAAGCTCGTATCGCCTATGGGCTAGACCTAATGATGATTGACGAAACAAACCCTAGATCATTAATTTATCAAATTCAGCAACTGCAAACCTACATTCAACAATTGCCGCGTAACGAAACCAGCAGAGCAGGACTCAGCCCTGAAAGCCGTTCGGTTATTAAGTCATTAAATGATGTCCAACTGGCTGACCTAGAAGCACTGGCAAAAGTTGACGGTCCGACTGGCTCGCGCCTTCAATTGGACATTTTAATGACTCAATTACTTGAACAGCTAGAAGAGTTTACCGTGCAAATTAGCGATAAGTATTTTGACCATACAATTGGTCCACAACCGCTTATCAAGAGCACTTTGGAGATCACAGTATGAGATACCGAGTTCGCCATATCACCGAATACACTTACAGTGCGCCGGTGAGTTTATGCTACAACATGGCTCATTTGTTACCTCGTGATACAAACAATCAGACCTGCTTTAATCAAAAAATGCAGATCAACCCACCGCCCGTGTATCAAAGCAGTGGCATTGATTACTTTGGCAATCAGACCTTTTATTTCTCTATTCAAGAAGCACATAGAAAGCTCGTTATTGATGTCAAAACCGATTTCGATATAGAACCTTTAAACACAGAAGACACACTTAACGCCAGCACTCTTACTTGCGGCGAATTACGTGCTATGTTGGCAGCCCCAGACACACAAGAGCTGCGCCTTGCCAAAGAGTATTTACTTGATTCTGATCAGGTAAAATCATCTGCCACCCTGAAAGCCTATGCTCAAGAGACATTTCGTGATGACCAAACGGTGGTAACCGCGGCTTTGGCTTTTACCCACAAAATTTTCTCAGAATTCACTTTCGACCCTAACGCCACCACGGTAGCCACACCACTGGAGCAGGTTTTAGAACAACGCCGTGGCGTTTGCCAAGACTTCGCACACTTGGCAATTGGTTGTTTACGCTCCGTTGGCTTACCGGCCCGCTATATGAGTGGTTATTTAGAAACCCTGCCACCACCAGGACAAGAAAAGCTTGTCGGGGCAGATGCCTCCCATGCTTGGTTTGCGGTTTACATTCCTTTTCTCGGCTGGGTTGAGTTTGACCCTACCAATGACATCATGCCCAGTGACCAGCACATAGTAACGGCTTGGGGTCGCGATTATGCTGATGTCACACCACTACAAGGGGTTATTTTTGAAGGGGGGAGTAGCCAGCAACTTTCCGTATCTGTTGATGTACGCCGCCTTTAAGCTACCGCCCTTTTTAACTAGCTGAACATTACATGGCATGTGGATTCGATATAGGGTAAGCTCCCCGCCATGCACATGGGGCGACTCCCCTGCCCCTTATTAAATGATCAAATGAGACACACTATGAGTTTTGACACCCTTGGCCTTTCTGCCGACATTCTTAAAGCAATTAACGAATTAGGCTATCACACCCCGTCTGCCATCCAAGCGCAAGCCATACCAGCCGTATTGGAAGGCCAAGATGTCATGGCCGCAGCACAAACGGGTACAGGCAAAACCGCTGGCTTTACGCTCCCATTATTAGAAAAGTTAAGCCAAGGTATTCCAGCTGGCAACAACCAAGTTAGAGCT
Organism: Marinomonas epiphytica; assembly: GCF_054780655.1. Lineage (NCBI taxonomy): Bacteria > Pseudomonadati > Pseudomonadota > Gammaproteobacteria > Oceanospirillales > Oceanospirillaceae > Marinomonas > Marinomonas epiphytica. The sequence goes on along the minus strand of NZ_BAAGVX010000026.1, from coordinate 159,663 downwards.
CTTGTGGTCACTCCAACCCGTGAACTGGCTGCGCAAGTAGGCCAGAGTGTCAGTGAATATGGTCAATATTTGGGGCTAAAATCCGCGGTGGTATTCGGTGGTGTTAAAATCAACCCGCAAATGATGACCCTGCGCCGTGGCGCCGACATTCTGGTTGCGACACCTGGCCGCTTGATTGATTTATACAATCAAAACGCGGTGAAATTTGATCATTTAGAAGTACTAGTATTGGATGAAGCAGACCGTATGCTAGACATGGGCTTTATTCACGATATTAAGAAAATCCTTGCCTTCTTACCTAAGCGACGCCAAAACTTACTGTTTTCAGCTACCTTTTCAGACGACATTCGCAAACTTGCCAAAGGCCTAGTAAATAACCCTGTAGAAATATCTGTTACACCTCGTAACGCCACCGCTGTCACAGTGGAACAATGGCTTCATCCGGTAGATAAAAAACGTAAAACCGAACTGCTTATTCAACTGATTAGTGATGGCCAATGGCAACAAGCTTTAGTGTTTTCTCGCACCAAACATGGCGCAAATAAGATCACTAAACAGCTAGAGGCCGCTGGTATTCGGGCCAGTGCAATACACGGCAACAAAAGCCAAGGAGCCCGCACACGAGCATTAGCGGACTTTAAAGAAGGTCGTATTCGAATTTTGGTAGCCACAGACATAGCCGCCCGAGGCCTCGACATTGAACAGCTACCTCATGTAGTCAACTTTGATTTACCCGATGTGGCCGAAGATTATGTCCACCGAATCGGTCGTACTGGGCGAGCAGGAGCGAATGGCCAAGCGATTTCGTTAGTGAGTGCAGACGAATTAGAGCAGCTAAAAGCCATAGAGCGATTAACGCAAAAACTCATTGAGCGCCGCTATGAAGATGACTTTTTCCCGACTCACATGCTGCCTGACACCCAGCTAGACACGCGCCCTATCAAACCGAAAAAGCCTAAGAAGCCCAAAAACAACCAAGCACAGAAAGGGGGGGCACAAACTAATGGCGGCACAAGTCATAAATCTCGTCAAAATAAGAAGCCTGCTCCTAAAGCCGATGTTACTCAAGGGCCAGGACTAAGAAGTAAGCCTCTTGCGCCTGCCCGTAGAAACCGCAAGCCGCGCCCGCAATAACCCCCTACCCAATTTAGTTTATCTCGTGCCACACAAAGTGGCACGAAGTCTGCTTCAGTTTTAGCCTGTTAAGGTGCTAATGACGCCCACTAGCATGCTGACCCGCTTAAAATAGGCTTTTTATTCAGCTTGCCTACCATATAACGCACAGTATAAGTGCGAACGTATTTTTGCGCCTGGAACAATGCACCATTAAATACCACTCTAGGAGTGCTATGTCTGCTTCTCAAAAAATCTTTAAGGTCCGCCGCCATTACAATAAGTGGGTTGCTGACCAAACGTTAGAAGATTACGCACTGCGCTATACCGCCAAACACGGACATACCATGACCATAGAGCGGGTTGCCCATACTGCTTTTGGAGCAACTGCATTTCTAGCACTAGAGGGCTTAGCGGCTGCGGTCACCTTAAATTACGGTTTTACTAATGCCGTTGCGGCCATACTGACGCTATTGGCCGTGTTTTTCATTACGGGCTTCCCCATTGCATATTATTCAGCCAAACACGGCCTTGATATCGATTTATTGACCCGAGGTGCGGGCTTTGGCTACTTGGGCTCGACCCTTACCTCGCTCATTTATGCCACCTTTACCTTTATCTTCTTTGCCATTGAAGCGGCCATTTTAGCTTCGGCCATGCAGGTGCTTTTTAATATTCCCCTGGCTATTGGGTATGCCTTATCGGCCATTTTTGTTATTCCAATTGTGACACATGGCATTAGAGCAATTAGTCGTTTTCAAGGCTCTACTCAGCTCATTTGGCTTGTATTACAGTTCACCGCCTTATTTGTTGTCGTGTTAAATGAATACGACCAGTTTCACGCTTGGACAGAGTTTTCACTGCCCCATGTACCGCACAGTGATGGCTTCAACATTCTACTTTTTGGCAGCGCTGCCTCTGTACTGTTTGCCCTCATGGCGCAGATTGGTGAGCAAGTCGACTACTTACGTTTTATGCCTCAAAAAACCGCAGAGAACAAAAAACGTTGGTGGTTTTGGCTGACCCTAGCGGGCCCTGGTTGGGTTTTTATGGGGGCTATAAAAATGCTTTTGGGGTCATTTTTAGCCTACTTGGCCTATCACCAAGGTTTGTCCTTCGAACAGGCTAGCGACCCAACGTACATGTACCAAAAGGTGTTTCAGTTTTTAACGAATTCCCCGACCTTAGCCCTCATTCTGGCAGCGGTTATGGTGTTTATTTGCCAAATGAAGATCAACCTAACCAATGCTTATGCAGGGTCCATTGCTTGGTCTAATTTCTTTTCACGCTTGACCCATAGCCACCCAGGTCGGGTGGTATGGCTAGTATTCAACGTGGTGATTGCCCTGCTTTTAATGGAGTTAGGTATTTATCAGGCATTAGAGGCCATTTTGGGGGTTTTTGCGATTGCCGCGGTCAGCTGGTTAGGTTGCCTCTCTGCTGATCTTTTGATTAACAAACCCCTTAAACTCAGCCCAGACTATGTTGAGTTTAAGCGCGCCCATCTATACGACATTAATCCGGTTGGCACAGGCTCTATGATTATTGCCACCATATTAGGATTGGTGAGCTATTTAGGTGCTTTTGGAGAGATTGCTAAGGCGTTATGCCACTTTGTCAGCCTTGCCAGCTGTTTTGTCTTTGTGCCCTTCATCGCTTGGTTAACGAAAGGCAAATACTATCTTGCAAGGCAGTCTCCTGAATTAATCCCATACATTGAACTAACCGCACAAAAATCGCCCAATGAGTCTGTGCAAAACCTTAAATGTGATATCTGCGAAAACCACTTTGAAGTGGCCGACATGAGCTATTGCCCTGCTTATATGCAGCCCATTTGCTCCCTATGCTGCTCTTTAGATGTTCGCTGCCTAGACAGCTGCAAACCTCATGCCCGTATTACTCAGCAAAGCATTAGTTTTCAGCGGCTTTTCCTGTCTAAAAAAGTCGTGCGCATGATCAACTCGCGGCTGGGTCAATTTGTTTCACTACTGGCTGTCATTAACTTAGTGATCGGCGCTCTATTAGCCCTGATTTACCGACAAATGGAACCACAGAATGTTTCGGAAGCAGCGCTTCTGCATCAAACCATGTGGACCCTATTTTTTACCTTACTCATTGTTTCTGGTGTGCTTGCTTGGCTCTTCCTATTGGCACACGAAAGCCGAGTGGTTGCGCAAAAGGAGTCTAATAGACAAACGCGTAAACTCACCAAAGAAATTGATGCCCACCAAGAAACCGACAAAGCATTGCAAGAGGCCAAAGAGCTTGCAGAAAGATCTAATGCAGCTAAGAGTCGTTATTTAACTGGTATTAGCCATGAATTGAGAACCCCATTACAGTCTATTATTGGCTACGCTCAGCTCCTGTCGGAGAAAGAAGAAACCCCACGCCAGCATCAACATGGCTTGGACATCATCCAACGCAGCGGAGAGTACCTTGCAGACCTGATTGAAGGCTTACTGGATATTTCTAAAATTGAAGCTGGACGACTCGACTTAAATCGCAATATTTTGGACTTACCGGCACTCATTGACCAGCTCAACAATATGTTTTCCATGCAGGCCACCAGCAAAGGGATTCAGTTTCATTCTAATATTAGAGACCCCTTGCCAAAAGCCGTCATGACCGATGAAAAACGATTACGACAAATACTGATCAACTTACTCTCTAATGCAGTAAAATACACCAGCCATGGCAAGGTAGCCTTTCATGTGCATTATCGTAATCAGGTGGCCGAGTTTATCGTTAAAGACACAGGCCCAGGTATAGAAGAAGAACACCTTTCACGTATTTTTGACCCCTTTGAACGTGTACGAAACAGCCAGACTGCCAATCTGCCCGGCACGGGCCTTGGCCTGACCATTGTGAAACTATTAACTGAAATTATGGGGGGCGACATACAAGCTCAAAGCCATTTAGGAATTGGCAGTGAGTTTAAGGTCAGCCTCATGTTACCTTGGGTGCCCGAAGAGCAAAAAACCACCCTTCAGCCTAAACACATTGTTGGCTATCAGGGTCCACGAAAAACGCTACTCATAGTGGATGACGACCCCATTGTCAGAGGCTTATTAGGGGACTTACTTACCCCTCTTGCATTCAATGTATACGAAGCACGAGACGGGCAAGACGCACTACAACAACTGGATAAAATTCAGCCAGATTTATTTTTGATGGATGTTTCCATGCCGGGTATAAGTGGATTAGAACTGGCCAAAGCCGTCAGAAAGCGTGGTATCAAGGTACCTATTGTTATGTTGTCTGCTGATGCTCAAGAACAACACCGCCAAGACGATGAAAAAGCTGCTTTTGATGACTACCTGGTAAAACCTGTGAACAACGTCACCTTGTTTAAGACGCTTGCTGAGCACCTTGCTCTGCAATGGCATTACCAAAGTACTCTTAGCCATACCACAGCACCAGAAACTGCACCAGCAACGCCACAAGCCGTTATTCCAGCCGCTGCTACACCTGCCCCCTTAGGTATTCCTGACCATGAGTGTATTCGAGAATTGATTGCCTTTGCCCAAATGGGATACCGTAAAGGCATAGCCCGTTGTTTACAGCAATTTGCCGAAGAGGCTCTGCTCAGCGAACCGGTCCAACAAGAGTTGGAAAGCTTCTATCAGGCTTTTCAATTTGACCAATTGGCAAACTACTTAATAGAGAACTCTCAGCCCATGTCTAACGAAGGAGACACCTCTCATGATGACGGCTAAAAATGACATTGTCTTAGTCGTGGATGACTCACCTGATGCTTTAAGCTTGATCAACGACACGCTTGAAGCCGCTAACATGGATGTGCTGGTTGCCTTAGAAGGCAAGCAAGCGCTTACGATTGCAAAGCGCATTCGCCCGGATATCATCCTAATGGATGCCATTATGCCCAACATGGATGGCTTTGAAGCCTGCAAAGCACTCAAAGCAGATGCCAACCTTGCGGCTATTCCTGTGATTTTCATGACGGGTTTAAGTGACACCGACGACATAGTGCGCGGGCTCGAGGCCGGCGGTGTTGACTATCTCACCAAGCCCATCAAGCCAAACGAATTGCTCGCTCGGATGAAAGTCCATTTGAATAATGCACGCCTGACTAACAGCGCACAACTGGCCTTAGACAGCACAGGGCAGCACCTCATGACGGTTACTGATGGCGGTATGATTGAATGGGCGACTCCCCAAACTTATGCCCTATTAGCCAAAGCCAAAGCAGATGAAGATTGGCAAAACCAACACATGGCACCACAACTGGCCCAATGGTTACGCCAGTCACCTGCTAACGACAGCCGGATTCGCCTAACGGAGCTTGAATACCCTCTCAGCGTTAAAATGATCAATAACCAGGCTGGGCAAGAACGCCTGCTTAAGCTTGAAGACGGTAAACGTCCTACCGGTCCCCATTTACTTAAACAACAACTTGGATTAACAGAGCGTGAGTCTGAAGTTTTGCACTGGTTAGCAAACGGTAAAACGAACCGGGACATAGCACAAATATTGGATATGAGCCCTCGTACCGTCAATAAACATTTAGAGCAGGTTTTTCCTAAGTTAGGCGTTGAAAACCGAACCGCTGCGGCGGGAGTAGCCCTAAAGGTGTTAGCCAACGACGAATAACGCACGTTTTAAACAAAAAAAGAGAAGCCCTACGTACATAGAAGCTTCTCGAAGGTAAGCGTACACAGTCATGAAGTACGCTCACAAAAGGAAAAACTAGCCTTCAAATGGACTTATTACAGGGTTCAAACGCCCATCGGCCATCTCACCGGGTTGGCGATCTGGTAGCCAACGAGTCATATCGTCCCGGCGCCCCTTATTCCAGCGATCTTGCTCATCTGGGTCTTGAATTATTTGTGTTTCATCGGCATACCAAATTATGGTCATGGCTTCTCGCATCGTATCTGACTGATTCTCATGTGCTCCATGTAAACACCAGCCAGAATGAAAGGTGGCATCACCCGCTTTCATGTCGCCATGATTGACAATCTCAAAGCCTCGTTCTTGGCAGAGCTGACTTAAAATGGCTTCAGATTCGTCAGAAATTGGAATATCACCAAGATAGCCTACCTTACCTGTGCCACTCGCAAAATTCAGTGTTCCCATATTTTCACTGACATCGATCAATGGCATCCACATGGTGAGTATCTTATCTGTCTCTAAAGGCCAATAATATTGGTCCTGATGCCAGGGAGTGAGCCCCCCATAAGGCTCTTTATAAAGTGCCTGATCATGATAAACACGTACTTTTTCAACCCCAAGTAGCTGCGCTGCCACCCCTGCAAAGCGCTTCGCCAATACAAATTTGGCCACTTCTGGGTAATCAGGCCAAAGGTTCATAATTTGTAAGAAAGCTTTGCCGTAGGTGTCCCGCTCTGCCAAGGGCTTCAAAGCCAACTGTTGTTTTCGGTCATCTACAGCGGTGCGAATTGCTTGTCGGCTTTCTGCCACTTGCTGGAGATCACAAACCTGATTAATTCGCACATGACCATCTTTATGGTAAGCCGACTTTGCCTCCTCTGAGACCGTCATTAGATCATCAAAAATTGCCATACTCGGCTCTCCTTTACGTCATGAATATGCCATTAGATTAGGACCTATGACGTAAAATAAAAATCGTTATCCTGTCTAAAAATATCAGATATTTGCACTATCTATTTTTTGACTAGACCTTCCCAGTAACTCGTTACGATATTGCTTTGGCGTCAGTTCAAATTGCCTTTTAAATAACGCAATAAAATGAGAAGGGGTAGAAAAACCCAGGTCATAACTTATGTCGGTGATCGACTTATTGGTCTGAGTGAGTAATCGAGCTGCACTGTAAAGCTTATGACGCACGGTATATTCGGAAAAATTGAAATGGAATATGCTTTTAAAGAGACGCGAAAAATAAGAAGGAGAAATATGACAAAGCTCCGCGGCTTCCACTAAAGTGAGGTCGACATAGAGATGACTACGAAACTGCTCAATGACTGGCGCCAGCCTTTCGTGCCCCTTACTTGCGGTTACCAAGTAATGGTTCTGAGCATTCACAGGCTGGGCATGCTCAACCAACCAAATAATCAACAACTTCAGTAATGTAAGGCTCTTCAGGCTATAAGGATTCTCCTGATAACTGTCTTTAAGCCATTCTAATTGCTGACGTATATTCGTAATTTGCGCTTTATTTAAACGCAAATGCACACCATATTGTAAAAACTCTGCCTCTTTGAGCAAACCATTTTCGGCTAAGAAATCGGGTAGAAACTGCACTATCGTCCAAGATTTAGCGCCTTCTTGTAGCTCATAATCATGGGTTTCTAATGCCGGTGTGTACACCACATCATAGTTCTCTAAGCTAGACTCACCTTGTGAGTGAATGTAGCTCCCTTGTACATGATCAAAAAAAATAAGCTCATGTACCTCATGAAAGTGCATGAAACAGGAGTATTCCTCACCAGCTTGATAGGACACTTTATGAACTTCAAATTGGTAACCTTCTTGAATATAAAAAGGCTCGCAGTATGTGGGTGTTTTTATCATTATTGTTCACTCCAATAAATGCAGCTTTATGGCTCTTTTTTAAAAATAACAGATATTTAACCTCTAGGTAAAACCACACTATAAATCTAAAACCACAAATATATGTTATTTCGAGACAAACATCTGGCAGAAAAAACTAAGATTTGCATGCTTTAATCCAATGCTATAAGTCATTTTAGGTTGGCTCGCCGCCAATGAGGAAAGTATATGCCAGAGGTTAAAGCCGTCATTTCGAACGGTAGAGGTGAATTCAAACACACGCACATACAAGTTGGCGCGCCAGCAGCTGGCGAAGTTCAGGTACAAATAAAAGCCAGCGGTTTATGCCATACCGATTGGGATGCAATCCAAAATTGGAATAAAAACTTTATTGTCGGCCACGAAGGTGCGGGAGTCGTTACTGCGGTAGGAGAGAATGTTAGCACCGTGGAGGTTGGCGACCACGTTGTATTAAATTGGGCCATTCCATGCGGCCAATGCTTTCAGTGTCGAGAAGGAAATTTACACCTTTGTAGCAACAACTCCCCTGTTTGCGGTTGTGGCCTTAGTGGCCACGCCCACGGTGCAGCCAGCACGCACTTGCATGAGCCGATTGAACGCTCTTTCCACCTGGGCACTTTAAGCGAACTGACGGTGGTGAAAGAAGCCGCCGTTGTCAAAATTAGCAAAGACATTCCTTTTGCCAGCGCCGCCATTGTTGGCTGTGGCGTCATGACAGGCTGGGGTTCAGTAGTAAATGCCGCAAGGGTTACACCAGGTAGCTCAGTGTGTGTGATTGGCTGTGGTGGTGTTGGACTCAACGCCATACAAGGCGCAAAACTGAGTGGCGCAGCCAAAGTTATAGCCATAGATATCAACCAAGCTAGGCTCGATCAAGCTAAGCTGTATGGCGCGACACACGGCATTATTGCTCATCCTAACGATAAGGACTTCAAACAGGTTGCCCATGACGTTAAAGCCCTCACTCAAGGTATAGGTGCCGATTTTGCTTTTGAGTGTACAGCGATTCCCGCGTTAGGATCAGCCCCATTAGCCCTTGTACGAAATGCAGGCACGGCAGTACAAGTCAGTGGTATTGAACAACGTATTGACTTTGATTGTGAGCTATTTGAGTGGGACAAAAAATACATTAACCCCTTATACGGTATGTGTAACCCAGAACGAGATTTCCAGCGTATTTTCTCTTTGTATCAGAAAGGCGACATGATGCTAGATGAGCTGGTCACTAAAACCTACCGATTAGACGAATTATCACAAGGCTTTGACGATATGTTGAATGGCCGAATAGCCAAAGGCGTCGTGCTTTTTGATGAGACTCAAGGAGCATAAAGTGGCTATAAAACGTCTTGAAGTATCAAATCCAGATTATACTCCCCTCCATCTGACCACCATGACTGTCCACTCTTCGTATACTCAAAGACGTCATGATGTGTCTGTGTATCAGCAAGCAACTAGTGGTAAAGACCTCCCTATTATTATTTTACTGCATGGCGTTTACGGCAGCCACTGGGTTTGGCTGCAATTAGGAGGGGTCGATAAAGTTTATGAGGAATTAAAAAGCTCACACCAGATTGAAGACTTCATTTTAGTGATGCCGTCTGATGGGGGATTTCAAGATGGTTCCGCTTACTTACCTACCCTTAATAATGGCGACTACGAAGGGTGGATTATGCACGATCTGCTCGACGCAGTTAAAGGCAATCTGACATCGGCCTCAGATTTAAGCCGACTGTATATTACAGGATTATCTATGGGCGGCTATGGCGCTCTTCGTTTAGGCGCAAAGTACGCCAGCCGTTTCAGCGGTATTTCCGCTCACTCCGCTATTACTCAGCTTCCACAAATTCAACAATTTACCGATACGGACCTTGAGGCGTATCAATGCTCTACTCCTCACGAGTCAGACTTACTACATTGGTTTAAGGTAAACAGCTTACACTTACCACCTTTACGCTTTGACTGCGGCCAAGAAGATGAGCTTTATGAGGGCAACGCAAACCTACATAAAAATCTACAAGAGCTGGGAGTTGACCATAACTTTCAGACTTTTCCAGGAGGCCACAGCTGGGACTATTGGCATAAATACATTGCCCATACTCTGCTGTATTTTACGCAAATCGAGCATTCTATTAAGCACCACTGAGTCATAAGATAACAACAAAAACGAGGACAAAATAATGAAAAAAATATCCGCCCTACTCACCCCATTGCTACTGGCAGGTAGTTTAATCAGCTCAGCCTACGCAGACACTCTAGTCATTAACTCGGATCAGGCCGATGCTGCCCCAAAAGCGGCCTTTGAAAAGATCATTAGTAAGTTTAAAGCTGAAAATCCTGACATTGATGTAAAATACAACCTGTACGATAAGGAAGCCTATAAAACGGCAATTCGTAACTGGTTAGCAACCTCTCCACCAGATGTTGTGTTCTGGTACGCGGGTAACCGCATGAAAACCTTTGTGGACCGCAACCTATTTGCCGATGTCAGCGAAATTTGGGAAGACCTAGACCTTAAAACCGTTATGCCTTCCTCTACCTCGTCGATGACCATTGATGATAAACAATGGGGTCTTCCATACACCTACTACCAAGTTGGTGTCTATTACCGCAAAGACTTATTTGAAAAATTTGGCCTAGCTGAACCAAAGACTTGGCAAGACCTCCTAGACGCAAGTGCCACATTAAAAGCGAATAACATTGCCCCTATTGCTATTGGTACCAAGTACTTATGGCCTGCAGCCGCTTGGTTCGATTACATCAACTTGCGCCTAAATGGTTTAGAGTTCCACATGGATCTCATGGAAGGCCGTGCGGCTTACACTGACGAAAAAGTTCGCAACGTCTTTAAATACTGGCGTGAACTGGTTGACCCAGGTTATTTCTTAGACAATCACTCATCTTACTCTTGGCAAGAAGCTCAGCCGTTCCTTTACAATGGCACCGCGGCGATGTATTTGATTGGTAACTACATTGCACCTAACTTTCCAAAAGAGCTAGATGGCAAAATGGGCTTCTTCCAATTCCCAATTATTGACCCGAATGTGCCTGTGGCGGAAGACGCTCCTACAGATACCATTCACATTCCCGCCAAAGCGAAAAACAAAAAAGATGCTCGTAAATTCTTAGAATTCATGTCTCGCGCAGAAAACCAGACTTTGGTTAATGAGGCACTACTTCAGATCCCTACCAACAAAAATGCCTCTGCCGTGGATAACTACTTCCTTAACAAAGGGGTAGAAGTGCTGGGAACAGCAAGTGGTACTGCTCAGTTTTACGACCGAGATACCCACCCCAACATGGCGAAAGAAGGTATGAAAGGCTTCCAGGAGTTTCTTGTGAAACCGGATCGTTTAGATCAGATCTTGGAACGTTTAGAGAAGGTTCGCCAAAGAACCTTTAAGTAAGTCCAAATGCCCACTGCTTTGCAGTGGGCATTTTTCTTTAGACTTGAGCAACCAAGGCAGCTGCTTTTTTACGCCTTAAATGCTGAATGATGATACCCGCAATCATGACCACTCCGCAGCCAAGATACGTTTGCAGAATGGTTTTGTCTTCCGACAGTAGCCCGATATCGGAAAACATGATGAATGCTCCAAGCACCATATAAAGCACGATTGCAGAAGCTTCAAACCGAAAGGCCCAAGGGGTTAGGTCCATGTCTTGATTTACGGGCATTACGTAATCGCTAGCACGTGGTTTGAAGTAGCCAATCACAAACATTAATAGTGAACAAACAACAAACAAAATCGCCAATTGATGCAAGAAATGAATTGGCGTGTCAAACACCAATTGCATAGCAGCATAACAGCTTACAAACACAGTAAGTGCGACTTTTGCCGCCACCGCAGGTACACGTTTACTGATGTACCCCACAAATACAATGGTGAATATTGGCACGCTAAAGAAGCCCGCGACCATTTGTAGGTATTGGAACAGCCCCGCAGGTGCGAACATAATAAAAGGTGAGATACAAACCGCGATAATGGCAATTAAAACGCCGAAAATACGCCCCTTCGAGACCAACTCTTGATCTGTGCGCCCCTTACCAAATAGAGGCTTATAAACGTTAAGCGCAAACAAAGTGGTTGAGCTGTTCAAAACACCGTTAAAGGTACTAAGAATGGCGCCAAACATAACAGCCACAAAGAACCCTACCAAAGGTTCTGGCAATACCTCGTTGACCAAACGTGTATACATGGTGTCTGGGTTACCCGCATCGGCACCAAACATATGGAACGCAATAATACCCGGAATTATCAAAAATAAAGGCGAAATAACTTTAATGGCCCCGGCTAAAATCACCCCTTTTTGGCCTTCTTTTAGGTTCTTGGCCCCTAAAGCACGCTGAATGATCGATTGATCTGTTCCCCAATAATACAAGTTTACTAGCAGCAAACCGGTAAACAAGGTTGAGAATGGCAGTGGATCTGTTTCCGAGCCTACTGATTGTAACTTTTCAGGTGCCGCCGTAACCAAGGTATTTAAACCAGAGGTAAAACTACCATCGCCCAATACCACCAGACCTAAAATCGGAATCATCATACCGCCAATAATGAGCCCAACACCGTTAATCGTGTCGGCAATTACCACTGCTTTTAAGCCACCGTAAATGGCATAAAAGAAGCCTAAAAAGCCAATCGCGGCAGAAATGATAGCAATAGATGCAAACTCACTGACCCCTAGTAAGCCCTGAATATCAAAGATGCCGCCAAGCACCACCGCGCCTGCATAAAGGGTCGTGGGCAAGATGTTAATCACGTACTGACAAAGGAACAGTAGGGTCACAAACTTTTTCACTGATAAGTCATAACGGCTTTCAAGAAAGTCCGGAATGGTCGTAATACCCTGCTTTAAATACCTTGGCACTAACAATAAAGCGATGATCACCAAGGTCACACCAGAAGCAACTTCCCACCCCATAACACTCATATTGTGGGAGTAAGATTGCGCACTCATACCCACAAAACTGGTAGCACTCAAATTGGTTAGAATAAGCGAACTGGCGATTAACGTGCCTGTTAGCGTACGCCCACCAAGAAAAAAGCCTTCTTGCGAATCTTTATTCGTGTTTTTTACCTTGCTATAGGTGTAGAACACCACAAATCCCGTAAAAAACAGGAAAGAAAGAATGGTTGTAAACATTAAAAGTAACTCCGTAAAACTTTTGTTTTTGTTGTGCAGAGCGCGTGAAATTACACGCGCTTAAGGTGTAGCATTAACACTGATTCTGGGTCGAGAATTGGCAAGGTCAAACCAATTGATTTTAAATTCTCACCACTTAAAGTCAGGGTTTTGTCTAACCATTGAGGACGTTGCTTCATTAGCTGAAAACTGGTGGTAGGCATTTCAACTATTTTCACTTGATACACTGCTGACTCGTCCACACAACTTATTCGTAGGGGGGAAGGTAAGGCGTGATCTGGCATTGCCAATTGGCAAACATTTATCAACATATCCTGCTCACCTTCTACCCCATAAATAAACTGGCGGTCATCTGGCGCATTCAATCTGAACGAGCGACCAGAGTGCAGCAAATCACGGAACGTTTTATGTAGCGCTATGTATTTAGCATAACCTTGCTTTTCTTCTGGGGTCGCCTTTACAGGGTCTAATTCAACTCCCATATGGCCAGTAAGTGCCGTCATTCCACGCATATTAATATGATGGCAACGACGTGTCGTATGGCTTTCATCGGGCCCTATATGAGCTCCCATTACCTCTGGTGGGAAGAAATAGCTCATGCCTCTTTGTATTGTCTGTCGCTCTAAGGCATCGTTACAGTCTGACGCCCAAAAACGATGAGTTCGTTTTAGTATTTCAAAGTCAATACGCCCACCACCTGAAGCACATGACTCAATTTCCACACTTGGATGAGCCTGTCTTAAGGTTTCTAACAAGCGGTAAAGCGCTTTTGTTTGGCCGTGTACTGCGGGCTTACCATGATGGCCGGGCTGTACTAGCTCGCGGTTCATGTCCCACTTTAAATAGCTAATTTGATAGCGACTTAGTAGCTCGTTCAAACGCTCAAACAAGTAGTTAAAGCAGTCTTCATTTTGCAAATTCAGAACATACTGCCAGCGCCCAGACGGTTGTTTATAGCCTGGCAGACCTAACACCCAATCAGGGTGTTGGCGGAACAAATTAGAGTCTTCACTGATCATTTCAGGCTCAACCCACAAGCCAAATTCCATGCCATTATCTTGCACATGTTGAATAACGGGTTCTAAACCGTTTGGATACTTTTCCTTGTCTAAATACCAATCACCTAAAGCGGTACGCTCGCCGTGGCGTCCTACAAACCAGCCGTCGTCTATAATGAAACGCTCTACCCCCATCTCAGCCGCTTCACTTGCCATTTGCATAATATATTCAGGCTTATGGTCAAAATAGATACCTTCCCAAGTATTAAGGTGAACAGGACGTGGCTTTTGTGAAGGGAATGACACAATGCTCTGGCGCACAAAACGATGAAAGCGGTCACTGATTCCATTTAATCCTGATTCTGAGTAGCACGCATATAGCCAAGGCGTAGTGTAACTTTCATTTTCAGAAAGAATACACTCACCAGCCAGTAGCAACTCACCGGCTTGTACAAATCGGCGACCATCACTTTTGATATCAGCACGCAACTGATGATTTCCACTCCAGCCCAAATGGAAGCCCCATACTTTACCGTCTTGCTCGTTGAAAGACTCAGTACCAGCCATCATGCCTGGGAAGTTTTCATGGGAAGTACGGCCACGGCGGTTTTCTTGGTTAAAACCGCCATGAGTTAGAGATAAGGTCTGTGTTTGAAACTCGCGACTCCAACGCCCGTGAAACGTCATCAATTGAGTGGCATGATGAGGCAAAGGCAACGTCGAAGTGAGTTTATTAAGCACATATTCCGAATCGGCAAGGTTGGTTAGCTTAATGCGTTTTTGTAATACATCGGTTGTATAATCAAGTTGCAACTCAATGGTTAAAGCCAGTTTCGCTACTGTATCTTGTAGAACAAACACCACCCCTTGCTCAGATTTTTGAGTTTCTGATACCGCAAACACAGGAGCCCAATCGCCACCTAGCCTATGGCCTTCTAAACCGGGAGAGTTAAAGTGGCCACTGCCTAGTTCAGGACAAAGCGACAAGGGCACATCGACATCAAGACGTGCTTGTGAAATAGGACGCTCTGTAGACATGATTAAGTCTTCATCAATTGTGCTGATTTTGGGTCCCCAATGTAGGATCTCAGGAACTCGCACCACATTAATAATCAGACTGCTGTTTTTACTCGTAAGATGGATGATGTTATTCATATTTTATACTTTTACTCGCTATGTTTTCGTAAACATTCTTCGTAGATTACCACGACACACAATCAAAAATCAGCAAATATGAAGTCAAAAAAAGATAAAAGTTCCAATAAAATCTATCAGTTTTTAGGAAATCGTAGTTAAAACAAACAATTATGTTTTCGTAAACAGTTGTTGTTCTACATTAACCTAGATAGGATGATAACGTTAATACAACTCTAACAAGAACGACCTAACCGACCATGAAAGCCACTTTTAAAGATGTCGCTAAACTAGCGGGCGTTTCAACTCAAACCGTTTCGCGAGTAACCAGCGGAGCAACCAATGTCGCAGAAAAGACTCGCGCTAAAGTTCTTAAAGCCATTGAAGAGCTAGACTATGTACCAAATAAAGGTGCGCAATTATTAAGCCGTTCGAAGAGTAAAAGCGTTGGGCTTATCACTCTTAGCCTAGACCACCACGGTGCTTCGCTCATAGCGAATGGCATTCGCCAGCAAGCAGAAAAAATGCATTACAACATAGTGCTGAATGTGGTGAGTGAACACAGTGTTAGTACAGCCAACAGCGCCATTAAAGAGCTGAAGGCTCAGCAAGTTGAACTGATTATTATTAATTTACCTTTAAACCGAGAGCAGGCCGAAGGATTCCAAGCTAATCATAAAGACACCACCTTTGTGTTTATGGACGTTCCGCCTGACAGCCAAGTTCATCAAGTGAGCTCCACTCACCAACAAGGGGCCGCATCGGCTGCAAGGCTAATGATAGAGCAAGGTAGGGAAAGCTTCATGCTGATTGCCGGACCACAAGATTCTAGCGCCTCGTCACAGCGGCTTGCGGGGTGGAAAAGCGTAGTAACTGACCAAAATTGCCGTTTAGTCATTGAAAAACACGGTGATTGGAAAGCGGCTTCAGGCTACCAACTTACTCTACAGGCTCTAAAAGAAGGCTACGACTTTGATGCCATTCTCGTAGCCAATGACCAAATGGCATTAGGAGTGTTAAGAGCGATCCATGAGTTTGGCCGAAAAATCCCTAGCCAAATCGCGCTAGCGGGGTTTGATGACTCAACGGACAGTGCTTATTACTATCCACCGTTAAGCAGTGTTCGTCAGGACTTCTTATCTCTGGGCTTTAACGCTGTCAACCTAGCCATTGCCGCCCACCATAACCCGCAGGAAGAGTTACAAAAGATTGCTATACCAACTCAATTAATGGAACGCCAATCTACTGGTGTGAAAGCGCCGCAAGATGTCGACAAACACGCCATTCGCCAACTCTTAAATGAGCTGAATGAGAAGTTGTCTTAGTACTAGTCAGCTTCGTTCGCGTAACACTCATCTTGTAAAAATTGAACAACCGAACTCAAGCACTGACACTCAGCAACACAAAACAAGATACGCCCCTCACGCCTTTGGCTCATTAAGCCTGCTGACGCTAAACTAGAAATGTGGTGCGATAGCGTAGACGCAGGCACTTCTAACTTTTCTTGTATTGCCCCCACGGGAATACCCTGATGACCCGCCTTAACGGCTTCTTTATAAATTTTTAAACGTACCGGATGCCCTAGCTCTTTTAACGCTTTTGCTACTGCTTCGATTTCCATAGCCCACCCAAAAATTCGATAAAACCGGAATTATAGCTTAACAAGCTAAAGTTTCTCTAGGCAGACTTCACTTAGCTTTCGCCATCCCAAGAGTAATCAGCAAAATAGTCACTTAAGTAGTCAATCAACGCTCGTAAGACTGGAGACATATGCTTTCGAGACGAATACAAAAGAAACACCTCCATTTCCTTTAGCTTCCACTCTGGCAAAACAACACTTAGCTCACCACTTTTTAAGTAAGGTGCAACCAAATATTTTGGCTGAATGGCAAGCCCAGCACCATTCAAAGCCGCGTGTAAAAGCATGGTTGCTTCATTCGCGCTTAAACGGCAGTCCACTTCGATTGACCGGCTTTGATCACCTTTCTCGACATACCACACATGCTGTTGAAAATTTTTATAACCAAGGCATTCATGAGCTTGCAGGTCTTCTGGTTGCACTATATCAGCCCTGCCTTTTAGATAATCGGGAGCCGCAACAATGACAGACTGACAGACAGCAATGGGCTTACCAATCAAAGACGGGTCAGGGTTAGAAGCTATGCGTACGGCTAAATCTATTCGGCTTTCGGTTAGATCGGATACGGAATCTCTTAAGTCGATATCAACTTTTACCTTTGGATGCTCAGCCATAAAGCCTTGCACAGCGCGAACCAAATGTGAAAAGCCAAAAGACATACTGGTTGCTAAGCGAATATTTCCAACCAGCTGTTCACTCGCTTTCGTCATGTTGCTGATACTTTCAGCCTGTAACAGCCAATTATTTATCTCAGCCAGACAACCTTCCCCTGCAGTTGTTAGCGATACTTTACGAGTTGTTCGATGCAGAAGCCTACAATTTAGCCAATTTTCCATTGTCTCGATATAGCGAGTAACCATAGGCCTAGACATATCTAGGCGCTCAGAGGTCTGCGTAAAACTGCCCGTTAAGGCGACATCGGCAAATACTTTAGCGGCAATTAACCTATCCATAACTTGCTCTAATTTTGAAACAGTAATGCTCAATTTAGTATCTATTTCAGAACATATCAAGAGTTTACTATTCCCCCCTAACAATCACTCATTAGGAGAACACAATGAAAAAACTGGTTTCTTTTGCCCTTGGTCTAGCGGTTTCATTTGGAGCCCATGCAAACCAAAACACACCGCTCAATCTAGATGTTTATAATGCTGGCCAAGGTAGCTTTCATGTTAACTCGACCCTACTCACTGGCGACAAAGAAGCACTGTTAATTGACACAGGTTTCACAAAATCCGACGCCTTGCAAATTGCCGCTAAAGTGCTAGATAGTGGCAAGAACTTAACCACCATATTCATTAGCCAAGCTGATCCAGATTATTACTTTGGCGCAGAATTTCTTCACACCCTATTCCCAGACGCCAATATAGTGACCACTCCAGCTGTGCAAAAGGCCATTAAGGCGAAATTACAAAACAAACTCGATTTCTGGGGACCTAAGCTTGGCAGCAATGCTCCCGTTTCCCCATTCATACCAAAGCTGATTACCGACAATACCTTAACATTAGAGGGGCATACTATTGAGATCCACGGTACCCAAGGTGCGCTTGCGAACCGCCCGTACTTATGGATACCGTCTAACAAAGCCATTCTTGGTAATATTGCAATATTTGGAAACCTACATGTTTGGACTGCCGACACTCAGTCCGATGACAAAATTTCCGCTTGGAATAAACAACTGACGCACATCCTTTCACTGGACCCTGAAATCGTCGTACCTGGCCATATGAAAGCAGGAACGGCCCTTAATACTGAAACAATCGTATACACCCAAGAATATTTGCGTGACTTTATTGAAGCTAAGGCCGGAAGTAAAAATAGCGCTGAGCTGATAGAGAAAATGCAACAAAAATACCCTAACGCGCAATTGCCCATTGCCTTAGATATTGGAGCAAAAGTCCACATGGGTGAAATGCCTTGGTAAAGCAAGATTAGCGTAAAGGATTAGTTACTTGATTGATTTATAAGTAAATCTTGAGAGTGACTAGTCTTTCTAATTTCATTGTAAACCGAGACTCAAACTAATGACTCTTTTTAGCCACACTGCTGGACTCTTGTGAGAGAGTGTCGAATAGCCATTGAATAAATACACTTCGTTCATATTCATTTGTGTCTGAATTAGTACAAGCAATCCCATACCAAGTAGACCGGATAACATCATTCATTGGCTTAACCAAAGTACCATTCGCTAATTCATTCATACAAAGTAAATCATCAGCTAGGAACATACCTTCCCCATCTAAAGCGGAATCAATGGCTAATGAAAGGTCTGAATACACATAGCCGTTTTTCCAAGCTTCGCTGTCAGGCAGAAACTGAGCGAACCATTTACGCCAAGTCTGGTGGCTATTATCGTGAATTAGCGATAAGCCAATAAGGTCTTCAGGCTTTTCGATATTTGGAAATTGCTCTAAATAACCTGGAGAGCACGCTGGAAAGGCATCTATTGGGAATAAACGTTGCAACTGAAAACCATGTTTATCAAGATTTTCCTCGAAATGAATAATAACATCTAAAGAACTTTCAGAAGCATGGTCTTGCACGGTGCCAGACTGCATTCGAACATTAATATCAGGATACGTTTCACGAAAAGACTTCAAACGGGGGCGTAACCATCGAGTTGAGAAACCAGGTTCAGCCACAATACGCACTATCTTCTCTCTGTTTGACTGACTTATTTCAACACAAGCCTCAGCCAACAAATTAAAGGCTTCGTTCAATTTAGGTTTTAAAGCTTGTCCTTCTAAAGTGAGCTTTACACGATTACCACTACGTACAAACAGCTTTACTTCAAGCCATTCTTCCAATGTTCGAATATGTTGGCTGATTGCACTATGACTCACACATAAGTCACGAGCTGCATCAGCAAAGCTCTCTTTATAAGCCGCAGACTCAAATGCTCGTAAAGATGCAAGTGGAGGTAATTTATGTCTCATAGATCCAGTGTAAGTATAACTTTCGGTGAGATCAAGATTTTTATAATCACGCCCTGCCGCCTGCACTGTTAGCATGAATTTAATAACTGAAGAGCCACGCTCAATAAAAGCGAAAAGGGCTACTTCAAAAAAGCCTAAACAATAAAATTCAAAACAACGGCAGGAGTTCACAATGACTAACCCATCACCAGCACTTGTTGTGGAAGATCTTCACAAGAACTTTGGCAACCACAAAGTGATCAAAGGAGTCAGCCTTACTGCAGAAGCTGGCGATGTTATTTCTATTCTTGGTTCATCTGGCTCCGGCAAAAGTACTTTTCTACGTTGTATTAATCTTTTAGAAATGCCGAATGCTGGCAAGGTCTATATGCATGGCGAACAAATCCTCATGACAACAGACCGCAATGGTAACCCCCACCCCCAAGATTTAAGGCAGGTTGAACGTATCCGCTCGCAGCTTGCGATGGTATTCCAAGGTTTTAATCTATGGTCACACATGACCATTTTAGAGAATGTCATTGAAGCCCCTATCCACGTTTTAAAACGCCCTCGCAAAGAGGCAATAGAGCTAGCAGAACACTTACTAAATAAGGTCGGCATGTATGAGAGGAAAGATTACTACCCTGCTCATTTATCTGGTGGACAACAGCAGAGAGCAGCAATTTCTCGTGCTCTTGCAATGGAACCTAAAGTCATGCTGTTTGATGAGCCAACCTCTGCTCTCGACCCAGAGCTTGTAAGCGAAGTACTTAAAGTCATTCAAACCCTAGCAGACGAAGGGCGAACTATGATTTTGGTAACTCATGAGATGGCATTTGCCAAAGAAGTGTCTACCAAAACCGTGTTTCTTCATGAAGGGCTAGTTGAGGAACAAGGCCCGCCAAGCAAAATTTTCACCAACCCAACTTCTCAGCGCTTCCAACAATTTCTGGCTAACACCAGACATTAACCGAGAGCATCTCAATAACAAAAATAAGGAATAAGAAAATGAAAAAGTTATATTCTATCGTTCTTGCTAGTGTTATAGGCCTTACTGCGGCATCAGTTCAAGCCAAAGATACGCTTCGTATTGGAGTTGAAGGCGCCTATCCTCCCTTCTCATTTAAACAGGCAGACGGCTCTTTATCCGGATTTGACATCGAAATAGCGAATGCCATTTGCGATGCGATGAATCGTGAATGTAAATTGGTTGAACAAGAATGGGACGGCATGATCGCCGCATTAAATTCACGTAAATACGATGCGATTGTCGCATCTATGTCGATCACTCCAGATAGAATGAAGCGCGTCAGCTTCAGTGAAAAATACTATGACAATTTAGTTCGTGTAGTTGCTGCTAAAAACTCAAACCTAGAGGTATCCCAAGTTGGGATGACCGGAAAATCATTAGGGGTAGTTCGAGGAACGACTCACCAATGTTACGCAGAAAAGCACTTATCTAACGCTAACATTAAGCTTTATAACACGCACGAAGATCTATACGCAGACCTTTTAATAGGTCGAGTAGATGCCCGTATTTCTGATGTAACTGAAGCCGCTGCTGGCTTTTTGAAAACCCCTGAAGGACAAGATTATCAGTTCGTAGGGGCTAATTTAAAAGACAACAATTGCTTTGGTGAAGGTATAGGCATTGCGGTCCGTAAAAAAGACAAACTAGCAAACGAACTAAATCAGGCCATTAGAGACATTCGCACTAGCGGTATATACCAACAAATAAGTAACAAGTACTTCTCCGTCGATATTTACGGCGAATAAACCGTTGTTCTTATTAGGCCAGTTTTGACATTACCTAACTGGCCTTAACTCTCATTATTTAATACGAGATCAAACATGACGGATATATACGAATACCGCGGAATGCTCATAGATGGCACCCTAGTTACCATTTTATTAGCTATCTTCTCTTTACTTCTCTCTGTCTTCTTCGGAATGATGGGGGCCATGTTAAAGCTTTCTAAATCGAAAGGCTTTAATCGTCTCGGTGGCGCTTATACCACTTTCGTTCGTGGCGTTCCTGACTTGGTTCTTATGATGTTGTTGTTCTATGGGGGACAGCAGCTAATCAATGACCTTGGCGCGTGGAGTGGGTTATGGGACTACGTTGAAATCAGCCAATTTATGGCAGGTGTACTAACTATAGGGTTAATTTTTGGCGCCTATATGGCTGAAACTTTTAGAGGGGCCATTCTTTCAATTCCCAAAGGACAAATCGAAGCCGCGTTGTCAGTAGGCATGAAACCGAGCCAAGTATTTTTACGTGTCACCTGGCACCAAATGGTGCGCTACGCATTACCTGGATTTACCAATAACTGGCTAGTTCTAGTGAAGTCAACAGCACTTGTTTCGGTAATTGGCTTGCAAGACTTGGTCTGGAATGCCTTTTCGGCTGGTAGATCTGTGAAGCAAATGTTTTCTTTCATGCTCGTTGTCATGGTTGTTTACCTAATCATAACGGCCGTTTCTGACTTAGGAATCCGTTGGTTAGACCGTAAATACAGCGCTGGAATAAAGAGAGGTTAATCATGAATTCAGAACGCACATTTCTTGAATACTTAAGCGAGCTTAGCGCCGAATCTCCTTTAGACTTCTATTTGATTTACGACAATCTTGATAGATTTATTATGGGCGCGTTAGTAACGTTAGAAATCACGTTTCTTTCTTTGCTGCTAGGTGGAATTTTCGCCATTCCTTTGGCCTTAGCAAGAGCTTATAAAACGCCTTATATAAATAAGCCGATCTCCTATTTTACCTATTTCTTTCGCGGCTCCCCACTATTGGTACAAACCTACTTGTTCTATTTTGGTTTAGGGCAGTTCGAGTTCATTAGAGAGAGCGCGCTGTGGGAACCAGTGCTAAGTCAGCCGTTTTGGTGTGTGCTGATCGCCTTTACCCTCAATACCATGGCTTATAGTACTGAGTTTTTACGAGGAGCCATTGAAGCCACTCCAAACGGTGAAATAGAAGCAGCTAAATCTTGCGGAATGACGCCATGGAAGCGAGCAACCCGAGTCATTTTACCTAATTCATTTAGGCGTGCTTTGCCGGCTTATTCAAACGAGGTGATTTTCACTCTTCATGGCTCAGTTATTGCCAGCACCGTGACTTTACAAGACCTTTTAGGTGTTGGGCGTTGGCTAAATGGGCGCTATTACCTTGCCTACGAAGGCTTTATTACTGCCATGCTGTTTTACATGGTAATCGTATTCGCCATTTCGAGATTGTTTGTCTATTTCGAAAAACGCTGGCTTGTACATTTGCGCCCTAGGATTGCTGAGACCGACCAAACGGTATCTGACCAGAATACAGCCAGTATTCGATAACCTTCATCAGGTGCGAACAGCCATTAATCAATTATGTAGTTTTATGGAGTAAACATGCTTACTACAAAAGCCCCAAACTTGACGTCTGTGCCTTATATAAGCGTCGAGAACATGTTAAAAATCATAAATAAAATAGGCATTGAACAAGTTTTCAATGATCTCGTGACTTACTTAGAAGAGGACTTCAAACGCTGGCCAGTCTTCGATAAAACCCCACGTGTTGCAGCCCACTCGCAGGTCGGTGTAATTGAACTTATGCCCACCTCTGATGGGGAAGTCTATGGGTTCAAATACGTCAATGGACACCCTAAAAACCAAAAAGAAGGTTTACAAACAGTCACCGCTTTTGGCGTGCTTGCTAACGTATCTAGTGGTTATCCTACCCTTTTCACCGAAATGACTATTTTAACAGCCTTAAGAACAGCTGCCACCTCAGCAATGGTCGCTAAATATCTAGCGCCAGCAAACGCTAAAACAATGGCATTAATTGGCAACGGTGCGCAGTGTGAGTTCCAAGCATTTGCTTTTAAAACGCTATGTGGCATTGAAACTATTCGACTTTATGACATTGATAGCGCAGCCACAGATAAGGTGATTAAAAACCTTGAAGGTAGCGGCATTGAACTGGTTCGCTGCCACTCTGCAAAAGAAGCCGTTGAAGGTGCTGAAATCATTACGACCTGCACTGCTGACAAACAGTATGCCACCATTCTAACCGACGACATGATAACGCCCGGTGTTCATATCAACGCTATTGGTGGAGACTGCCCCGGCAAAACAGAGCTCGATAAAAACATTCTTCTTCGCTCAGACATATTTGTTGAATACACACCTCAGACTCGCATTGAAGGAGACATTCAACAACTTAACCAAGATCACCCAGTTACAGAAATGTGGCAAGTGATATCTGGGGAGGCACGAGGTCGTCATTCTGACGAACAAATCACCTGCTTTGACGGCGTTGGCTTTGCAATTGAGGACTTCTCTGCACTTCGCTACATCTACAAACAAGCCATTCAATCTGGCCTACACAGTGAATTGGACATTGTTGCTGACCCAGAAGATTCACGCAACTTGTTCGGAATGCTACATAAATCCAAATAGCAGGAAATTCACCCGTTAGATCCAATGATCTTCTTGGTGCAATCTCTCTTAAAATTCTTTTCTAAAAAGAGTGTTAAAAAGGTTAAAACTATGACTAAAAAAATGCAAAGAGACCTTATTGAAGGTCGTCCAGCTCTTATTGTAATCGATATTCAAGCATCTACTTTTGCTGATATCGAAAAGCGCTCTATCGCGCACATGCCCGAATATGCTGAGCGAATGGCTCTGTCTCGAAAGGCAATTGATAAAGCTCGTGAAAAAGACATTCCTGTCATTTTCATTCAAGAAATTCACCGTGCAAACTTGATCGATTTTGGCCGTGAGCTCGATGGTGATGAAGAGATCCATTGTTTAGATAACAATCCACATACAGAGATTGCTGTTGAACAACTCGGTTTCAAAAAAGACGACTACCTCATTCAAAAACGTCGCTACTCAGCCTTTTTCGGAACGGATCTAGAAATTCTATTACGCGGTTTAAAAGTTGACACTTTACTTTTATGCGGTGGTTTAACTGACGTTTGTGTACATTACACTTTTGCTGATGGGCACCAAATGGACTACTTCTGTCGTGTTATTGAAGACTGCGTAGCCGGTTCAAGTATTGAAGCGCACGATGCCTCATTAAATGCTATGGAGTACCTGCAAACAGGTGCCCGCCGTTCGTTAGCTGACGTTCTTGACGCAATGGATCGCAGCTAGGGTTTAGGAGCTATGTTGAAATTTTGCTGGCGTTTTTTTATGAAGCCTCCCAAGCGTACTCATAAATATGGACCGAAAACCCAACACAACGTAGCTCCTATTTCTTGCTACGGATCGATGCAATGGCTAAATAAGAAGTTACAATATCTAAGCCCTCTCGACCAAGTTAGCATGCTAATGCGTGGAGTAAGCCAGGTTGCCTTTGTTAACAACCCCATTACAGGTTTGATAATAACGATAGCAATGCTAATTGAAGAGCCTTGGCTGTGCTTGATAGGACTTTGGGGGTGCTTATCCACAACTCTTTTTGCGGTAAAGTGTAAGCTTGATACTTCCAGTATTCGTAATGGTGCTATAGGATTCAGCGGCTTTTTGGTCGGTTGCGCGTCCCATCTAGTGCTTTCGAAACTCGGCCATACATTCTGGCTAAGTTATTTACTTGTCTCTACAGCGTTATCCTTACTGAACGTTACCTTAATCCATTTGATGATAAAAATATTTGTAAAAAAAACACAACTACCCTTTTTTACACTACCTTATAATCTGTCTCTATTTACCTTTATTGGCATTCTTTTTCTTACTCTATCCACACCATTTGGAAGCACAACCTTAATGCCAAACTCTAGCTTCGTCTTTAACAGTTCAAATATTCTACAAGCAGGACTGACTAACTTAGCTCAAGTCTTTTTTTTTCAATCTCCCTATACTGGGTTAGCCATCGCCTTAGCTATTTTTGCTAGTTCAGCTTTCGCTGCTTTCTACGCTCTGCTTGGAGCATTCATTTTTATTTCAACCGCAAACCTACTTTCACTTAATGCGCATGTGTTGGCAAGCGGTGTTATTGGCTACAATGTTATTCTGGCAAGCGTCGTCGTTGGCTGCACATACTATCAAGTCAGTAAAGCTAGTTTTGCCGCGGCTTGCTTTGCCAGTTTTATAACAAGTATTTTTGCCATTACCTTAGCTCAACTAATTAGTCCCTATGGTATTCCCTTACTCACTGTTCCTTTTTGCTTATGCAGTATTTTGATTATTTATACCCTTCGAACGATAAAGCTAAGAGGCCTTACTCTAGCTTCTTCTCCTTTCTTAAGTGCTGAAGAAAATTTAGAGGCGACCAAAATAAAGTAGGGCTTAATAATTCAATCAAATGTCACCAAGACCATCCCCCCCGCCGGTTACATTTTTCGTTGGCACAATCGCCTTATATAAACAAAGCTTATGCCGTTTAAACTTTATTTATTGTACTTAACCGCATAATCATCCTAAGGTAGGTGACAATATATCTTGGAATTACAATAGGAAATGCCATGAGCGCCATTACCAACCTAGACACATTACTGAAATCTATGTCACCAGAGCTAATTGAAGGGAACTATGTTTTTTGCACCACTCAAGGGAGTTTAAATGATTACCTAGATTTCACCCCGATTGCGACTTTTCAAGAAAAAGAAGGGCTGACTCTGGTGCTAAAAGAAGAAGCCGCCATCAGAGCGCTGTTACCCTACGATGCCGTGTTTAGCCTGATTACCCTTTCGGTCCATTCTAGCTTAGAAGCTGTGGGGTTAACCGCTGCCTTTGCCACGAAGCTAGGTTCCTATGGCATCAGCGCTAACGTGATCGCAGGCTATTATCACGATCATATCTTTGTGCAAAAAGACAAAGCCGAGGCGGCAATGAACGCTCTGAAGGAATTTGCTGAGGCTTAACAGAGAGGTTGTGTTTCTTGATCTAGCTCTCAAACTTATTTTATGTGAGCACAATAACTTTAAATTCGTTTTACCATTTGAATCTGCTTGATCGTGTTCCGTTTTTTACAATACTAATTAGATAACTTTATTTTAAATGGAAGCTCTAGGTCACTTTCTAAACTGGAGCACATAATGAAAAATAAAAATAAAGCCCTCACAGCAAGTTTTTTAGCCGCCATGGGGTTAACTATAAGTAACCATGCGAATGCACATGGGAGTTCACCCGACTATATTAAAATAGAAGATTCTCTTAAAAGCTCTGGAGCCGTCTTTTTTTATAACCCATCAGCTAAAGAAGTTCATATCACATTAGATACTGTCCATGCCTGTGTTAAGGTAGGCGCAATGAAAGCTGATGTTAGTGGAAAATCAGTCGATCTTGATGCACCAATAAAAATTGAGCATGGTAATATTTTAGTTGAACGTGGCTTCGCTAATGACCTTTTTGAAGGTTATCTATCACAAACCGTTTCGATAAGTCATGCAAAACACCCTTTAGATCCACTTTCAAAAGAAGAAATCACCCTGACTCAAAAAACAGTTCAGGCTTCCAAGTACTTCCGAGACAATCTAAGATTCACCGAAATTAAGTTAGCTGAGCCTGATAAAAGTAAGGTATGGGCTTGGTCGTATGGCAGTGCAGAACAGTTTCAACGTTTGGCAAATTTTACCATTTTAGATGGTAAACAAGTGATTGAGGGGACAGTCAATTTAGAGTCAAAAAAGGTTACTCGCTGGGAGCCTATTAAAGACGTTCATGGCATGGTGATCTGGGACGACTTTATTAATGCCCAAGAAATTATCGAGAACAGTAAAGAGTATGCAGCTGCTCTTAAAAAGCGCGGGATTGATAATGTCGGTGACGTTGTCGCAACACCACTCACTGTTGGTTTTTTTGATGGAGAAGATGGCCTAAAACAAGATAGTCGATTACTTAAAATCGTCTCCTATCTAGATATTGGCGACGGAAACTTCTGGGCACATCCCATTGAGGGCTTGGTCGCTGTGGTAAACCTAGAAACTAAATCAATAGAAAAGATTGAAGACAGCGGAGTGATTCCTGTCCCAATGAAACCAACCCCATACGATGGCCGTGATCATAGCAAAAAAGCCAAAATTAAGCCTCTAGTGCTTTCTGAGCCTAAAGGCACAAACTATAAAATGTCGGGCAATATTATTCATTGGCAAAATTGGGATTTTCACTTAAAGCTTGACCCTCGAGTTGGCCCTGTATTATCAACCATGACCTATAACGACCAAGGAACAAAAAGAAAAATCATGTATGAAGGTTCCCTTGGCGGGATGATTGTTCCCTATGGCGACCCAGACATTGGCTGGTATTTTAAAGCCTACCTAGACTCTGGTGACTATGGTATGGGCGGACTAACATCTCCTCTTGAGCTAGGCACAGACGTCCCACAAAACGCCAGATTAATCCCCGCAACCCTAGCAGATAATAATGGGTCTCCTTACACTATACCCAATGCCATCGCCATTTTTGAACGTTATGCTGGCCCAGAGTACAAACACAATGAAATGCTTGGGAGTGGTGCAGGAAATTACAGTCGCTCACGCAGAGAGTTAGTAGTACGTTGGGTCAGTACCATTGGTAACTACGACTATATGTTTGACTGGGTGCTACTGGCCAACGGGACAATCAAGTTAGATGTCGGTGCGTCTGGGATAGAAGCTGTTAAAGGCGTCAAAACTAGAACCATGCACGATGCGACCGCCCAAGAAGACACTCGCTATGGGACTCTCATTGATCACAATATTGTCGGCACAACTCATCAACATATCTATAATTTCCGTTTAGATTTAGATGTTGATGGAGAAAAAAATTCTTTGGTTGAACTCAACCCAACGGTAGAAAAAAACACGGCAGGCGGCCCTCGTAAAAGCGTTATGGTAGTTAACCAACAAACAGTCAAAAACGAACACGATGCCTCACAAAAATTCGATCCTTCCACCATTCGACTAATGAGTAATCCAAATAAAGAAAACCGCATGGGTAACCCTGTCTCATACCAAATTATTCCATTTGCAGGAGGAACACACCCTATTGCGAAAGGAGCTCTATTTAGCGAAGACGAGTGGTTGTACAAGAGAGTAAGCTTCATGGACAAACAAATTTGGGTCACTAAATACAAACCTAAAGAGCGCTATCCAGAAGGCACTTACCCTAACAGAGCTAAAACCGATACAGGCTTAAAAGTCTTTATTGAAGACAATGAATCGATTGAAAATCAAGATAATGTGCTCTGGATTACCACTGGTGCAACACACGTTGCCCGTGCTGAAGAGTGGCCAATTATGCCAACGGAGTATGTGCACGCTATGCTAAAACCATGGAACTTTTTTAGCCAAACTCCCACTCTTAACTTACCGAGCGAGTCTATAAAGAAATAGTAAAAAGATAAGTACGCGAGTGATTTGCTAATTAGCCTCAGCTAAGTCAAATCACTCGTTTGCTCTATAACCTCTGACAGCGTCAGTCAGCTTATAAATAATAACACTAAGAGAAAGCTAATTATGACAACATATCCTTTAATCAGCGGTGGTAAAAGTATTACCGTAAACGAGACCTTCCCTGTGATAAACCCTTCTACTATGGCTATTGCAGGTCATGCCCCAAAGGCGTCAATTACAGATTTAAACCTTATGGTCAAGGACGCTAAAGCAGCCTTTGCCTTATGGTCAGCAACTCCTTACGCGAAACGCCAAGAATATATGAATCAGATAGCAAATGTACTGGAAGAGCATTCTCTGGAGCTTGCAAAGATCATCACTTTAGAGCAAGGCAAACCACTAACCGCATCCCTAGGCTCTATGTTTGAAATGGGAGGAGCGGTTGCTTGGACCCGCTATACAGCGAGTTTGGAGTTACCCATAAAAACCCTACAAGATGACGAGAATGGGCGCGTTGAACTACACCGACGCCCTATTGGTGTTGTCGCTTCTATTACCCCGTGGAACTGGCCTGTAATGATCGCTATTTGGCATATTATACCAGCCTTGTTGGCTGG
The DNA here is from genome assembly GCF_054780655.1 of Marinomonas epiphytica. Lineage (NCBI taxonomy): Bacteria > Pseudomonadati > Pseudomonadota > Gammaproteobacteria > Oceanospirillales > Oceanospirillaceae > Marinomonas > Marinomonas epiphytica. The sequence continues at coordinate 130,285 of NZ_BAAGVX010000026.1, read as the reverse complement.
TAATACGGTTATATGCAAACCCTCTCCTTACACACCTCTATCGACATTACGAATGATTGAACTTATCAGTGAAGTGCTTCCAAAAGGCGTAATCAATAGCATAACCGGTGGAGATGAACTTGGCTCAGCCATCTCCAACCATTCTGAAATAGATAAAATAGTTTTTACAGGCTCAACTGACACAGGCCAAAAAGTCATGGCTTCTTCTGCCAAGAATTTAAAAAGATTAACACTGGAATTAGGTGGTAACGACGCAGGAATTGTTCTTGGGGACTGTAATCCAAAAGAGATTGCGGCAGGCTTGTTTTGGGGGGCCTTTATCAACAATGGTCAAACTTGCGCAGCATTGAAACGCCTATACGTGCACCGTTCCATCTACTCCCAAGTATGCAATGAGTTGGTTGAGTTTGCCCAAGGAGTCAAAATGGGTGATGGTTTTAAAGAAGACATTGAGCTCGGCCCGATTCAAAATCGAATGCAATTTGAAATAGTTCAGTCGTTAATAAAAACATCTGTATCACAAGGAGGCAAAGTTATCTTAGGGGGCCCGGTTGATTCAGAAGAAACTTTATTCCATCCCGTAACCCTATTGGCAGTAGAAGATAATCAAAACGACTTGGTACAAAAAGAGCAATTTGGTCCTGTTTTGCCAATTATACCCTTTGATAGTACCGAAGAAGCCATCACCATGGCAAACGATAACCCTTCTGGGCTAGGCGGTTCTGTTTGGTCGAACAACAAACAAGTAGCACAAGCCATTGCTGCTCAGCTTGAATGCGGTACGGTATGGATCAACAAACATGGAGCCATCCAGCCTAACGCCCCTTTTGGTGGCATAAAATCTTCTGGGTTAGGCGTTGAGTTTGGAGAAGAAGGCCTACTCGCAAACACAAACATTCAATGCATCATAGCTTAAACTAGTAAGACATTGGCTGAATTACATAAGTTATATTAGGTAAGTTCAGTCATTGTCTTATTTAAAAATGAATTTACTGCTCTCAGTCAGATTAGTTCTCTTTATTTCAAGATCGAGCACACTGTTAAGAAAACAGCTGGGGGTCATCTCGGTGAAATGTTTAAAGTCTCTAATTAAGTGTGAGTCGTCATAGTAGCAACAGCGCATTGAACTGTGGTTATTTGTTTCAGAGGGAGTAGCATACAACAAAGAATAAATTAGGTTTTGAAACTTAACAATTCGACTATATTGCTTTGGGGACATCCCAATACTCTGACTAAATTTTTTTCGTAGCAGTCGATCACTAACCCCAAGATTATTTGCAAGATCGATGATCCTGATAGCGCCATAGTTACATTGAATTTCTTCTAGACAGTAATCAACTATATCCGTCTCTCTATTTGATAATACACCAGATGTCATTAGCCAGTTTTCTAGCGCTTTTTTTCGTTCAGAAAAGTCCACAGCTGAAATTAATTGCTCAATAAGAGAAGCTGAAGAAAGCCCAATATCATTTAACAAAAACCCAGTATTGACCACTTGATCGTAGGGTAAAAACTCTATACAGCGACTGACGGACGTAGAGACACGTACGCCGCAATAGATATTATTTTGTTGATATTTAATTCTTGTAGGAGTCATTACAGACCCCCACAACATGCTAGATTGGACAGACTCACCACAGCAAAATTGGAAGTCAGCACACCCGTCTGCAATCACAACAGTTTGATCCGAAGATTGGGTTGTAAATTGATAATAAAGTACCGAAATGCCGTTATAATCCACCAGGCACTCGTGGTAATTTTCGAAGTCCTGCGCAAAACAATATTGAGTTGGAATATAGCTATGAGGTTGCATAGACTACTCACTCTATTCATTTTAACCTTAAAAGCTAAACCTCTAGTCGACGAAATAGAGGTTTAGCCAGTCACAGGGGAAACAAACTTTTCCCTTATTTACTGAGTTCATTTACCTTATTTCTAAAGTAGCTCAAAGCTTCTTTAGCACTAACATCACGATCAGCTACAGAGTCGATCCAAGCTTTCTCGATATCTTTAGACAACATTCCCATATCCTTCACTAGCTGATCACTTTCTTTAAGTTGAACAACATTTACGCCCCTAGCTTTTGCTTCAGCAAGCCCTTCTTGGTCAGCAGCTCCCCATGCTGCACCAGCTAACTGAGAGAGTTTTTCACCCGAAACACTCATAATCGCTTCTTGATCTTGCGCACTTAGCCCCGCAAACGTATCTTCGTTCATAACAATACTAAAAGCGGTTGTATATAAACCTTTGGGGAAAAGCACTAGGTCTGTGGTAACTTCACTTATGCGCAACGTTTTTTGTTGTTCTGTAGGCAAAAAGGTGCCATCCACAACCCCTTGCTGCATCAGCTCATAGGATTTCGGCGCGGGTGCTGAAATTGGTGTCACTTCTAAGAGAGCGGCTAAGTCATTCACAACACCACCGCCGACTCGCATTTTTTTACCTTTAAGGTCGTCTAAAGAGTTAACAGGAAAGGTTGTGTTTAATTGACCTGGGCCATGAACAAACAAAGCTAATAAATGTAACCCGATAAATTCACCGCTGTCTTTAAAATATTTATCATAAGTATCCCACAAAGCCACAGAGCCAGCTTCAGCGCTCGAGATCCCTCCTGGTATTTCAGCCACACTTGCAAGCTTAAAACGGCCTGGGATATAAGCGTTTACACTGAACCCCGCATCGTAAACACCATCTTCAACTGCATCAAAAATGGTCTTTGGCTCACCGGTATAATTTTCAATAACAACTTTCACACGGCCTTCCGTTGCTTCTTCGACCCATTTTTTCCATGTCGGCCAAACCACCGCATTTTGCGCACTCGTTGGCGGCAACCAAGTGGCAACATGAAGCGTTGTGGCCGCAGAAGCCATACCAGATGCCAATACCGCTGTACCGCATGCAGCCCAAAGTAACGTCTTTTTAAAATTCATCATTTTTATTATTCCTATTGTTTATGATTTTTATTGTGGTGAATAATCCAATGAGACTATCCAAAGAAATCAACCGTATAAAAAATATGGAAAGAACAAGGCGACAGGCGCAATAAACACAATAATTAACAAACGCAAAATATCAGCACACCAAAAAGGTGTAACACCTTTAAAGATAGTGCCGGCTTTTATGTCTTTTAATACTGCGCTTAAAACGAAGACATTCATCCCAACTGGTGGGGTAATGAGACTAATTTCCGTCACTACAACGACCACTATCCCAAACCACACAAGATCAAAACCTAAACTCGATACTAAAGGGTAGAAAACGGGCACCGTTAGCAGGAGCATAGAAAGACTTTCAAAAACCATTCCTAAGACGATATAGATAGCGAGAATAACCAAAATGACCAACATAGGGCTAAGTTCTAATGCTGTCACAAAACCTAAAAGCGCATCTGGTAACCCCGCACGATTAATGAAATCAGAGAAGATAAAGGCACCGATCACTACACAGAACAGCATGGCAGAAGTTCTGGTCGTATCGACAAAAGTTTCAAACAAGGTTTTAAGGTTTAGGCTACGTCTTAACATACCAATAAGCAAAGCCCCGCCAGAGCCGATCCCAGCTGCCTCGGTAGGCGTAAAGACCCCCAAGTAAATTCCCCCCATTACAATAATGAAAAGCAACAATACGCCCCAAATATTCTTTAATGCTGAAACTCGCTCGGATAAGCTCATTCGCTCGCCAGCAGGACCAGCAGAGGGGTTACGCCACACAACATAGCGAACAGCGCACATATAAAGAATAATGCCTAACACTCCAGGAATTAAACCGGCTGCGAATAGCTCACGAATACTTGTTTGCGTCAATAGGCCGTAAATCACCAATATAACACTAGGCGGAATAAGTATTCCCAACGTACCTCCAGCAGCGATGGAAGCCGTTGCTAAACCATCTGAGTAACCAAATTTACGCATTGGAGGCATTGCTACTTTTGCCATGGTTGCTGAGGTCGCTAAGCTTGAACCGCAAATTGCCGAAAAGCCACCGCAAGCTAATACCGTAGACATAGCTAAGCCACCTTTTCTATGACCTAGAAAAGCATACGAAGCGTTATACAGCTCTTGAGAGAGGCCCGACCGAGTTACTAAATTCCCCATTAAAATGAACAGTGGTATGACCGACAAGTTATAATCTTGCACTGTTCCTATTACTCGGTTAGAAGCAAGAGTCAACGCTGCAGTCCAGCGAAATGAAAATAAGCTGTCAAAGCTCAATCCTTGTAAAATGGTGAAGCCAAAAAAGCCAACCACCCCCATTGCAAAGGCAATAGGCATACGTAGCAGCAAGATCAGCACTAACAAAACAGCAAAACCAATGAGAACGATTGTCATACTAATCTCCTAACTGCTGTGTAGTGTCATGCCCCTTCAAGACACGATAGGCACCATAAGTAATCATACAAGCTGCCGTTAGCCAGCTCATGAAAGCGATATACTCAGTTAAATAGCCGGTTGGTATATGGAGAAACTCCGTCACCTCGGCACGTCGTAAAGAGCGCTGAGCCAGTTCATAAATGCGCATAGCTAGAAAATAAAACGACGTTGAAACAATCAACACAGATAACATACCTAGCACTTTTACAATACGATTGCCTAGAACGTTATCCAGCAAATCCACGACCACATGACTCCCCCGCCACGTAATCAGTGGCATCTGTGCAAAAACTATAATAGCGAGGCCAAGCTGTGTTAGCTCAAAGGCGCCATTAACAGAGTTGTTAAAAAGATAGCGCCCCATTACATCCACACAGGTGAGAGCCATTAGAAAAAACAAAACGGCAGCCGAAATCCCTTCCAGAATAAAACCAAGCCAGCGATAAACACTTGGCTCAGGGTACTGAACCTTCATCCAACGTTTCATCGTCATAACCACTCCTGCATTATTTTTTTAATTAAGTAAGTTGTGATATATCAAAGCTAGGTGGGCTCCCCCACCTTTGCTTTGCTAATAAGGCTGTTTTTTCACTAACGTCAGAATGTCATAGCTTGCCACTAGCTCGTCATCTTGGTTCGTCACTTGAACATCCCATACCACAACCCCTTGCGGCTCACCTTTCGGGCTCAATTTGCCCTGATCAATTTTACGTTTACACGTTAAACGAGCTCGAATGGTATCGCCAATTGGCACGGGCGTAATAAAGCGCAACGTATCCAAACCGTAATTGGCTAATACAGGCCCTTCTCCCGGTGAAACGAACAATCCCGCCGCAGCCGATAACACAAAATAACCATGCGCAATACGCTGCTCAAACTGCGTTTCTCTGGCGGCTATGTCATCAAAATGCATATAGAAATGGTCACCCGATAAGCAGCCAAAATTCACAATATCAGCTTCTGTAACAGTGCGTCGGTGGGTCAATAATGACTCACCAATTTGCAAGTTTTCAAAATAACGTCGGAAAGGATGCACATCTGTTTCCAAGGTCTCACCACCGCGCACATATTCACCTGTAACCGCAGATAACATGGTTGGGGAGCCTTGCACCGCTGCACGTTGCATATAGTGTTTTACTCCGCGTATGCCGCCTAACTCCTCACCACCACCAGCTCGGCCTGGACCACCGTGCTTCAACGTTGGTAGCGGAGAACCATGCCCTGTGGACTCCTTCGATGATGCTTCGTTCAGAATATGAACACGACCATGCCATGCCGCTAAAGCAGGTACCACTTTCTTAGCAATATCAGGGTCTTGAGTAACAAGTGTCGTTACCAAAGAGCCTTTGCCGCGAGCAGCCAGAGCAATGGCATGATCTAGATCCTGGTAGGGCATTAATGTACTAATTGGCCCAAACGCCTCAATGTCGTGTGCCCCCCCTTCAATATCAGGATCGTTACTTAACAATAACGTTGGCTGAATGAAGGCTCCTTTTTCTACCCCATCGCCTTGACACTCAAAATCTGCGTTGTGTCCACAAATCACTGTACTAGTCTCTAGTAGAGCATTTAGCTGCTCAAGAACATCTTCTTTCTGATCAAAAGAGGCCAAAGCTCCCATACGTACAGTATCTAAATGCGGGTCACCGATAGACACTTTAGCAAGACGCTGAATTAATCGATCAGATACACTTTGCACCTTATCTTTCGGAATCAACACACGACGAATAGCCGTACATTTCTGGCCTGCCTTGACTGTCATCTCTCTAGCAACTTCTTTGATAAAAAGCTCAAATTCTGGACTATCTACAGACACATCTGGCGCTAAAATTGCGCAGTTAAGTGAATCGGCTTCAGCATTAAATGGAATGGCATTATTAATAAGATTGGGGGTTTGTTTTAATTTAGCCGCAGTACTTGCAGACCCGGTGAAAGTAACTACGTCTTGCCCTTCTAAACGGTCTAATAAATCCCCTGTACGGCCAATGATCAATTGCAAGCTGCCTTCAGGTAACAGGCCAGAGTCATGCATTAAACGGACACATTCTTCTGTTAAATATGAGGTAGCCGTCGCTGGTTTAACAAAACAAGGAACCCCTGCCAAAAAGTTTGCTGCAAACTTTTCCAACATACCCCAAATTGGAAAGTTAAAAGCATTAATATGAACGGCCACACCCTGACGCGGTACTAAAATATGAGAGCCATAAAACTGCCCTTCACGCCCCAATGGAAAAGCGTTATCTTCATGAATAAGATTACCCGAAGGCAGTTCACGACGCCCCAAACTTGCATAGGCAAATAAGGTTCCCGCCCCTCCTTCTATATCAATCCAGCTATCGGTACGTGTTGCTCCCGTCAATAGTGAAACCTGATACAAGGCTTCTTTATTCTCAAGCAAATATTTCCCTAGGTCACGTAAACAGGAAGCGCGGCTTTGAAAATCCATCGCCATTAAAGATGCTCTCCCTTTGGTGCGCGAATATTCCAATGCGTGACCAAAATCAATGGACTCAGAGTGGGTATGATAAATGGTTTCACCATTTATTGGACTCACTAATGGCTGTGCTGCCTGCTGGCCTAACCACTCCCCCGCAATCAGGCTTTGTAATATACGATGTTGACTCATGTTCTTCTCCAGCGGCGGCTTATCGACCACCCTAATCTTTTACTATTTTTATTTTCGGCTGACTGAATTTTTATTTTTTGCTATGGGCTAAACGTCGTTAAATTTGATCAAAATCCAATACGACTTTTTTAGACACGGGATAGGATTGACAAGACAACACATAGCCCGCTTCAACCTCATAATCCTCAAGCCCAATACTGACATCCATTTCTACTTCACCTTCAATAACCTTGCACTTACAGGTAGAACAAACGCCAGCTCGACAGGAAAAAGGTAAATCCGCACCATGTTCATTGCCCGCATTTAATACGTTTTCGGTATTCTGCTTAAGATCAAAGCTCATTCCATGTCCATCTCTAATGACGGTAATTTCAGACACATCTGCATGTTGGGCAGCCTCTTCACGTTCAGCACGTTTTGCGGCATTACCTGCCGCAGCAAACAATTCAAAATGCACTTTATCTGCAGGCGCTCCAAATTCATGTAGAACATCTCTAACGGCTTCCGTCATAGACTGAGGTCCACAAATAAAGGCTGCTGATAAGCTTTTTACATCGACCCAACGGGAGAACAAAGCTCGGCATTTTTCGGCATCTATATGGCCGTTATATAAGTTGATATCTTGTTGCTCGCGACTTAGAACATAAATGAGATTTAAACGCCCCATATAGGTGTTTTTCAGATCTGACAACTGCTCTCTGAACATGGTGGTCGATGTAGAACGGTTTCCATACAACAAGGTTATTTGACTATTAGGTTCAGCTTCTAATGTGGTTTTTGCGATGGATAATATAGGCGTAATACCGCTCCCTGCCGCAACAAGTAAATAGTGCCCATGGCGCTGTGCATCTAGCTCTGTGTAGAAACTCCCTAAGGGCGGCATCACCTCTAGTGCGTCTCCGACTTTGAGATTCTCATTCGCAAACGTCGAAAACACCCCACTCGGTACACGTTTAATGGCGACACGCATCTCGTTATCCTTAACACCACTACATATGGAGTAAGAGCGCCTTACTTCTTCACCATCGATGTGCGTTTTTAAGGTTAAATACTGGCCTTGTTTAAAACGATATAATTCAGCTAGCTCTGTTGGAATATCAAAAGCCAGCGATACTGAATCTCGAGTTTCACGGCGTAAATCCGAAACACTAAGAGAATGAAATTGACTCATTTTTATCTCCACGGCCATGTTATTTTTATATATGGCTCAAATACATTTAAAATAATCGAACGGTTCTAGGCATGACTGACAGCGATATAGAGCTTTACATGCCGTTGAGCCAAACTCGCTCAGTTGTTCTGTCGATGCGCTGCCACAGTGGGGACACTCAACCTGTGCAGCCTCTGCCAGTAAATGACGTTTATCTGAACTACCAACTGGTGGGGCAACACCATAGGCCTTCAGTCGATCCCTGCCCTGCTCTGTTATCCAGTCTGTTGTCCAAGCGGGGTCTAAGCGATGTATCACTTTAGGGTGTTCGAACCCCGCACTTTGTAACGCTGCTAATATTGTGGTTTCAATATATTCAGTAGCTGGGCAACCTGAATATGTTGGTGTCACCACAACACGAAGGTGCCCTTTTTCCCATCCGACATCTCGGACAATTCCAAGGTCCATCACGCTGACCACAGGGACTTCTGGATCCATAACTTCCTCAAGCACCTCCTGAGCACGCTGAATATCCGCGACATTCCCAGGACGCCCATGGCGATCAGTCGTAATTAACTCACCAGCTGGCATCTGGATACGCTCTCTGCAAATACTGCATTTCGGCTAATAGTCCCCCAAGATGCTCTGAATGCATCCCCTTGCGGGCACTTAAATAAAAATGACAAGGCGCATCGGGCACATCGAGCGTTGCTTTGGCAAACACCTCGTGCACTGTGTTTTGCCACAGTGTTGGCAAGCTAGCCAAAGAAGGTAAATGCCCTGCCTCTGTCAGACCTCTTTCTGACTCATCACACTCGGTTAGCTCAACGGTGAAGCGCCAAACGCTATCTACTGCATTCACCATACGTTGATGGCTTTCTTCTGTACCATCGCCCAAACGCTCAACCCACTGAGAAGATCTGCGCAGGTGATAAGTCACTTCTTTTAATGACTTTGTTGCTATGGCTGCAATACGAGCATCGTCCGAGTCTTTTAGAATCGTTAACAAATGATATTGCCAGGCATCATAAAAAAACTGCTTTGTCATGGTGACGCCAAAGTCACCATTTGGCTGTTCAACCAGCAACAAATTTCGAAAAGCTCGTTCATCCCGACGAAACGCCAGCTGATCAGGGTCAGTACCATCATTAATACGCTCTGCGGCATATTGGTACCAATTGCGAGCTTGACCTACTAGGTCTAAACCAACATTCGCTATCCCTAATTCTTCTTCAAGTTCTGGAGCGCGACCAATCCATTCACACAGGCGTTGAGCATGAATAAGAGCACTGTCACCTAGGCGTAGTAAAAATTCCGTTAAATCATCGTATTTAGTCATACACACCTCACATATGACCTACTTCAGCAGGCAACTCATAGAAGCTGGCATGACGGTAGACCTTATCTTCTGATGGATCAAACAGAGGCTCTTTTTCATCATTTGCTGTTGCGACAATAGCCACTGACGGTACGACCCAAATACTCACTCCTTCATTGCGACGCGTATATAAGTCACGAGCATTTTCAATTGCCATTTCAGCATCCGCAGCATGTACACTGCCTACATGCTTATGATTAAGGCCATGTTTACTTCGTATAAATACTTCAAAAAGTGTCCAATCCGACATAGGAATCTCCTTTAGGCTGCTGCCTGCTTTTGTTGTTTTTTTCTGGCATGAGCAACGGCGGCTTCACATACCCAAGCGCCTTCTTCAATCGCTTTACGACGAGTATCAATACGCTCACGATTACAAGGGCCATTACCTTTTAATACATCGTAAAACTCGTCCCAATGGATTTCTCCGAAGTCATAATGACCACGCTCTTCATTCCATTTCAGATCAGGGTCTGGCACAGTGCATCCCAGTAATTCTAACTGTGGGATGGTTTGATCAATAAAACGTTGGCGTAATTCATCATTCGTGTGGCGTTTAATTTTCCAAGCTAACGATTGGGCTGAGTTAGGGGAATCAGCATCGCTTGGGCCAAACATCATGAGTGCAGGCCACCACAAACGATTAATCGCGTCTTGCACCATATCTTTCTGCGCCTGTGTCCCGTGACGCATCATATGTAATAGAATTTCGTAACCTTGACGCTGGTGAAAGCTCTCTTCCTTACAAACTCGGATCATGGCACGAGAATATGGGCCATAAGATGTTCGTTGAAGCACAACTTGGTTAACGATAGCCGCACCATCTACCAACCAACCCACTGCTCCCATATCTGCCCAAGTTAGAGTTGGGTAATTAAAAATACTTGAATACTTAGCACGCCCCGTATGTAATTTTTCGATTTCTTCATCTCGACTCGCGCCTAATGTCTCCATCGCGCTGTATAGGTATAAACCGTGGCCAGCTTCATCCTGAATTTTAGCCATCAGTTGCAACTTTCGTTTTAGGGTTGGTGCGCGAGTGACCCAGTTTCCTTCGGGTAGCATTCCAACTACTTCTGAGTGAGCATGTTGAGAAATTTGCCTAATCAAGGTTTTCCGATAATTGTCTGGCATCCAATTCTTCGGCTCTATTTTAATCTCAGCGTCAATTTTGGCTTGGAAGGCTCTTTCTTCTGGGCCCATTTCATCCAAAGACTTTACTGACTTTACTCCTGTATCAACCTGCTGTGCATACATGAAAACTCTCCAATATAGTGAATATCTGATCACCAGACTCACTAAAAGAATAGACTAACGACACAATAAATCAAATATTTTTTATATTCTTGTATCACATTTAAATATAGCTTTGAGCCATTCCTTGCTTTTCGGCACTTAGGCTTTTAAAACAGCAAGGTAACAAGCCTACCAAATACCAGTTAACTAGCCACTAGACCTCTATTATCAAAGACATGCTTCGCTTTGCCTTCTGATCTCGCCATACTACCTATATCTTGAAGCTTAATTGCCACACTAATGCCCACTGAGGATTTGATATGATGACGTAACTCATTGATAGCATCGTTTATTTTTTGGCCATCATAATGAGCACATTCCGGCCGTAGCTCCACATGCACATCCATACTATCCATATTTCCATTGCGATACAGATGCAACTCGTAATTTTCAGAAAAATGACAAACTTTAATCACCTCTTCTTCAATTTGTGTTGGAAAAACATTTACGCCTCGGATGATCATCATGTCATCACTTCTGCCTGTGATCTTATCAATACGGCGCATGCGCCGAGCTGTGCCAGGCAATAAGCGTGTAAGATCCCGAGTTCGGTAGCGGATCATTGGCAAAGCTTCTTTACTTAAGCTTGTAAAAACCAGCTCTCCCATTTCACCGTCAGGCAACACATCTCCGGTAATTGGATCAATAATCTCAGGATAAAAATGATCCTCCCAAACAGTAGGGCCATCTTGGCTTTCGGCACACTCCATAGCGACACCCGGCCCCATAATTTCTGAAAGCCCATATATATCCATTGCTCGAATGCCTGCCCGCTGCTCAACTGAGCTGCGTAGCTCTTGTGTCCACGGTTCAGCACCAAATATACCCAAGCGCAATTTCAACGAGTGTGGATCAACGCCTTGCCTATCCATCTCGTCAAGCAAATTCAACATGTAAGATGGTGTTACCATAATGATATTTGGCTGAAAATCTTGAATTAAGCGAACTTGCTTTTCCGTTTGCCCACCGGACATCGGGATAACGGTACAACCTAAGCGTTCTGCACCGTAATGCGCTCCCAGGCCTCCAGTAAACAAACCGTACCCGTAGGCATTATGAAGTATGTCACCTTTACGACCTCCTGCCGCACGAATAGAGCGAGCCACAATATTGGCCCAATTCTCTATGTCATTTTGTGTGTAGCCGACAACTGTAGGTTGACCAGTTGTTCCGCTAGAGGCGTGCAGGCGTACCACCTGATCCATTGGCGTTGCAAACAAACCGTAAGGGTAATTATCTCGAAGGTCCGATTTGGTAGTGAAAGGGAGCTTGGCGATATCATCCAATGTTTTGACATCATCTGGATGCAAGCCTTTTTCATCAAAGCGCTTTTTGTACATTGGAACATTGTTATAAGCGTGTTGTATTGACCACTGCAGGCGTTCTAGCTGATGAGCCCTAAGTTCATCAAGGCTAGCCACCTCCATCGGGTCAAGTTGATCTGGATGAAACTGATCTCGAATACTCATTGGTATCCTCCATTGTTATTATTTTTAGAATTTGTTTGCTCTTTACATGCTGACTGATAGCTTTATAGAAAAGCTTATAAATTCAAAACCTTACTATAAAAAAGTACATCAGTTACTGGCTAAGCATCTTCATTAAAGCGCTCAATCACCATTGCTATGCCTTGCCCCACACCAATACACATAGTACATAACGCATACCGCTTCTGCTGCACTTCTAGCTCATGCAAGGCTGTGGTGATTAGTCGCGCTCCACTCATACCCAATGGATGGCCTAACGCAATCGCCCCACCATTTGGATTGACACGACTATCGTCATCGGCCAAACCAAGCTCACGCAAAACCGCCAAACCTTGGGAAGCAAAGGCTTCATTCAACTCAATAACATCCATATCTGCTAAAGTCAGCCCCACCTGCTCTAACACTTTTTTAGAGGCGGGAGCTGGGCCAATTCCCATAATTCGCGGTTCAACTCCCGCAGCCGCCATGCCTAATACCCGCCCGCGTGCTTTTAGTCCATTAATTGCAGCCGCCTCTTCACTAGCCAACAACAAAGCGCAAGCGCCATCATTTACCCCAGAAGCATTGCCCGCAGTAACAGACCCTTTGCCATCTTTACGAAATGGTGTAGCCAGACCAGACAAAGCCTCTATCGTCGTGTTTGCTCGAGGATGCTCGTCTTGCTTAATGACAACAGGTTCCCCTTTACGCTGAGGAATAACAACCGGCGTAATCTCTTGCGCAAGCCGCCCACTACTCTGTGCCACAGCCGTTTTTTGCTGGCTGCGTAATGCAAACAAGTCTTGGTCTTCACGTGAAACCCCAAACTCCTCAGCAACGTTTTCTGCCGTTTCAGGCATTGAATGTACGCCGTATTGCTGTTCCATAAGTTTATTCACAAAACGCCAACCAATGGTGGTATCGTACATATTCGTTTGGCGCGAAAAAGCCTGATCAGCCTTACCAAGCACAAAAGGCGCTCTGGACATTGACTCAACGCCACCAGCAATCATTAACCCTGCTTCTCCAGCACTAATGGATCTGGCCGCTAAACCAACGGCGTCCATACCAGAGCCGCACAACCTATTAATGGTCGAGCCAGGCACACTGTGCGGCAAACCAGCCAATAAAGCAGACATGCGCGCGACATTTCGGTTATCTTCACCTGCTTGATTAGCACAACCATACAAGACATCGTCGATGTCATTCCAATTAACCGACGGGTTACGAACCATTAACTCTTTAATTGGAATTGCACCTAGATCATCAGCCCTCACACTTGAAAGCGCACCGCCATAACGGCCAATAGGTGTACGAATAGCGTCAATAATAAGCGCTTTAGTCATTTTTATTCTCCCCTGGAAGGATTTCGCCTCTCACTCGATAAGATCGGCCGTGAAATATGGCAACTAGTTGATCTTGCTGATTTCGAATTTCCACCGTGTAATTTCCTGTTCGCCCACCTCGGCTTAGCTCGCTTGCTGTGGCAGTGAGTACATCACCAGCAAAAGCAGGTGCAACATAATCAATTGAACAACCTAAGGCCACCGTTGGCTGGTTATAGGTATTACACGCAAACGCAAAAGTAGAGTCGCCTAACGTAAACAAATACCCACCGTGACAGGATTTATGACCTTGTAACATGAAATCTTGCACCGTCATGCGCATAGCAGCTTCGCCTGGAGCAGCGCTTAATAATTCTATTCCTAAATGCTGGGTAGCAAGATCACGTTCATATAGAGCATTTGCACACTGCTCTGCCAACTGGCGATCCTGACTTTCTACCGCTTTATTCATGAAACAGTCCTCCTTTCAAAGCTAAGCGTTGCATGAGTAACGATGCGCGATACCGGTCTTCGCCATAAGAGTGCTGAAGGTTTCGGAGTACGGCACCCGCTTTAGCAATACCGAACGAGTCCGCCCAGGCCAATGGCCCTTGTGGATAATTAACGCCATAACACATAGCAACATCAATCCCTTGCGCTGTCGCAACGCCCTGCAAAACAGCATCTGCGGCCTCATTGGCCAGCATGGCCATGGTTCGCATTACCACTAAAGCTGGTGAGTCTGCAACTTCACTTACGGCCATACCCGCGCTATTGAAACATTGCACCACCAGATTGAATTTATTTTGCGAAATGTCCTTTGAGCGACTAACCGCAATACAAGTTGCAGTCTGATAATCTAGCGCCAAATCCACCAAGACTAACTCATCTATTTGCTCATCCAATGCACGTTCACAAGCCATACGACCATCAGTTAACGCCAAGGTAATTGAGCCTATTCTGAAATAGCCCTTTTCCAAATCATCAACATGTTTCAGAGATACGCCAGCATGAGACAAGCGTTCCACTAAGCCAGAAACATTCCCCATGTCACTAGCCACTTCACAAACTAGGCCTTCTACAGGCACTGTATCTGACTCAGACACAACCACAGTTTGTGCGACTGGTTGCTGAGCACCTTCGCGGTATGAATAGAACCCCTTCCCAGTTTTACGGCCTAGGTATCCAGCATCCACCAACTCTTTTTGAACTAAAGAGGGCTGAAATCGAAAGTCGCCATAATAGGCATCAAAAACTGAGCAAGTAACCGCATAATTCACATCATGCCCAATCAGGTCAGTTAATTCGAATGCCCCCATTCGGAACCCACCCGCTCCTCTTAATAACGCATCTATAGTGGCGCAGTTAGCCACTTGTTCTTGTCGAAGCCGAAAGCTTTCAGCATAAAATGGACGCGCTACTCGATTAACAATAAAGCCTGGAGTGGATGAGGCATGCACCGGCATTTTCCCCCACTTTTGCGCCGTCTCATACACACAAGCAGACACGTCTCCTGAGGTCACTAATCCAGAAACAACCTCTACCAACTTCATAATGGGCGCAGGGTTAAAAAAATGCATTCCAACAAAGCGCTCAGGGTGCACTAAGCCAGCAGCCAATT
Organism: Marinomonas epiphytica; assembly: GCF_054780655.1. NCBI lineage: Bacteria > Pseudomonadati > Pseudomonadota > Gammaproteobacteria > Oceanospirillales > Oceanospirillaceae > Marinomonas > Marinomonas epiphytica. Next base: position 115,056 of record NZ_BAAGVX010000026.1, on the reverse strand, counting down.
GAGTAATAGAGATAGAAGAAGTATTACTCGCCAAAATGCAGTGTTCTGAACAAGCAGATTCCAAAGTGTTTAAAATGCTTCTCTTCACTTCAACATTCTCAACAACCGCTTCAACGACCAAATCAGCATTCGCTAGGTCTTCTAAATGACTGACGGCCTCCAACCTATCGAGCACAGCTTCTCTCTGTTCGGCTGTAAACTTTTTTCGTTCTACTAGCACACTTAGCTGTTTAGCCATTTTTTCAATAGCAGATTGAGCAGCGCCATCACGATTATCATAAAGCTTAACTAGGTGACCTGCTTGGGCAGCAACTTGAGCAATACCGGCTCCCATGGCGCCGGCACCAACCACACCCACCAGGGCACTTTCTGGTAACGCAGCCATAATCATTCCCCCTTGAACTCAGGTGTACGCTTTTCCATAAAAGCCTTTACGCCTTCACGATAATCCTGTGTTTGTCCTGCTAGGCGCTGCAGGTCTCGCTCTAGCTCTAGCTGATCGTTAAAGCCATAATCAAAACTCTGATTGAGTGCACGCTTAATATACGCCAAGCCTTTAGTGGGTTGCGTTGCTAAATTGCGAGCTAAAGAGAGCGCTTCTTCGCGCACCTTATCATCGTCTACCACACTATAAATTAGCCCCCAATCCAATGCTTTCTCAGCACTTAGAGGCTCACCCAACAGTGCTAACTGCTTTGCTCTCGCCACCCCCACTAGACGAGGCAAGAACCAAGTACCGCCTGAGTCAGGAATAAGGCCAATCTTGCAAAACGCCTGAATAAACTTTGCAGATCGAGCTGCGACGACTAAATCACACGCTAAAGGAATGTTTGCTCCCGCCCCTGCGGCAACGCCATTGACTGCACAAATTACAGGCATAGGGTAGTTTTGAAGTTGCTTAATCAAGGGGTTATAAAATCGTTCAATGGAGAGACCTAGGTCTGGAGATTCCGCATCAGGATCGACATTTCGGTCAGATAAATCTTGCCCAGCACAAAAACCACGCCCTTCTCCAGTTATTACCAGCGCCCTAACGTCAGGATCTTTTAATGCCAGTTTCAACGCCTTTTGTACATCTAGGTGCATCGCTTCATTAAAACTATTAAGTGCTTTAGGGCGGTTTAAACTAAGTAACGCAACACCAGAATCAACCGAATATAAAATATTCTCAAAGCTCATGTCATTTGCCTTTTATTAGATTAAATTTATTGGCCTGTAAATTTTGCTTTACGCTTTTCTTTAAATGCCGCAATTCCCTCTTCACGGTCCGCGGTTCCAGCAAGAATCGTAAATGCTTGGCGCTCGAAGCGAAGACCGGTTGCTAAGTCTGTATCCATTCCTTTCAAAATAGATTCTTTCGCTAGTCGAACCGCAAGCTGCCCTTTACTGGCAATAATTTCGGCTAGAGACAACGCCCTACTAACGGTTAACTCTGGTTGCGTAAGGTCACTTATAAGACCTGCGTTTTTGGCTTGTTGGGCATCAATAGGTAACCCCGTGAGGACCATTTGCATGGTAAGAGATTTGCCGACAGCGCGAAGTAAACGTTGCGTTCCTCCTGCTCCAGGCATAATGCCTAAATTAATTTCAGGCTGTCCAAACTTGGCATCTTTGCCAGCAATCAGAATATCTGCATGCATGGCTAGCTCGCAGCCACCGCCCAGGCAGTAGCCATTTACTGCGGCAATAACAGGTTTACTAAAACGAGTAATGCGTTGCCAATATTGCTGACGCGGATCATTCATAATTCCAACTAGATCACGCTCAGACATTTCATTGATATCCGCCCCTGCGGCAAACGCTTTGTCATTACCCGTTAACACCAACACACAGATGTCATCTGACATTTCGGCTACATCCATGACAGACGACAGCTCAGCCAATAATTCGGTGGTCAATGCATTCAAAGCCTCAGGGCGGTTCAACTGGACCATCTGAACCCCATTTTTAGCTTTATGCACAACTAACGTATTGTAATTTTTATTCGTCATTTTCAGGCACTCAACCATTTATCATTTCTTAGACCGTAACTTTCATGCCAGCGCCATCAACACAATGACACCTTATTTAAGATGAACCATAATTAGATACAAAACAAGTTAATTTTTAGATTTTTCTGTATTGCTTTAATCCAAAACAACTAAAACAACCAATAAACAACAAAAAAGTCCATAAAAATCAATAAACTATAAATGCAAAATGGTTAAAAAAATAAGATCATATGCCTTAAAAAAAGATCAAACAAGCTAATGAAGCCCAACAAAACCTATTTTTAATACAAAATTTATGAAATATTTAAAATTTTATGTAACACTTAAGGAAAAAGGAAAAGCGCCATGCCCTACTACAAAATAGATAACGTTACACCAGTCGTTCACCCTGAGGCCTACGTACATCCAACAGCCATTTTGATAGGCGATGTCATTATTGGAAAAGATTGCTATGTTGGCCCAGGGGCCAGTTTGAGGGGAGACTTTGGCCGCATTACTATGGAAGAAGGCTCAAACCTGCAAGATAACTGTGTAATTCATGGTTTTGCTGATAGCCACACAATTATTCGTAAACATGGCCATGTTGGTCATGGCGCAGTATTACATGGCTGCATCATAGGAGAAGACGCTCTTATTGGAATGAATAGTGTCATTATGGACTATTCTGAGATCGGTAGTGGCTCTATTGTCGCTGCTGCCTCTTTTGTTAAAAATAAGTTTACCTGCCCTGATCGTAGCCTTGTCATGGGATCTCCTGGTAAAGTCGTAAGATCTGTTACTGACGATGAGCTAAAATGGAAGCAAGCAGGCACTCAAGAATACATTGAACTCTCTAAAAGGTGCTTAGCCTCCATGGTTGAATGCATTCCTCTTAATGACATTGAGCCGAATAGAAAAACACTACCAACCAGCCAGCATCAACCTAAAAAATAAAAGCTAGCGGGCTTACATTTTATTCTAGCCCTTCAAGCTATTTCACTTTACTAACACAAGCAGGTCTAAGAAAATAAATGATCAGCTTAATTTACTGGATCACCGGTTACGAATGAACAAAATTAATACCTTAGCTCCATTAATCACTCGGTTTCAGCAACAAAAACCTATTCGTTCTTCATCGCTAGTTATTACATTATACGGTGATTCCATAGAACCTCATGGTGGAACCGTTTGGTTGGGTAGCCTAATTAAATTACTTGCCCCAATGGGCATTAACGAAAGGCTGATGAGAACGACTATCTTTCGTTTAACTCAAGACAGCTGGCTCACTAGTAATAAAGTAGGACGAAAGAGCTACTACAGTTTAACAGGGTCAGGCCGCCGTAAGTTTGAACAAGCATTTCGCCGTGTATATAACAAAAGCTCATTAGCTTGGGACGGCTCATGGTGCTTAATCATGACACAACACTTAACTGCGGATGAGAGGAAGCAACTACTGGATGACTTGAGCTGGCAGGGGTTTGGCACTCTTACAGGGCAATTAATTGGCAGCCCTAAGAGTAATTTAAGTGATGTTAATACCGTCTTAGCGTCATCTGGTTTACAAGACAAAGTCATTGTATTTAAGACTCATAGACAAGAAGAGCTAGCAGGAAAACAAGTCAGAATATTAGTTAGAGAATGCTGGGAGCTAGACAAATTAGGCGAACATTATCAAGAGTTTATCAATGTGTTTCGCCCTGTTTGGCAGGAGCTAGATGACAAAAAGCATCTCGACCCAGAGTCCAGTTTTCTTACCCGAACCTTGCTCATTCATGAATACAGAAAGCTCTTACTACGTGACCCCCAGTTGCCCGAGGAGCTATTACCAGGAGATTGGAAAGGCAGATCAGCAAGACAACTTTGTCGCAATATATACCGCAAGGTAACACCTGCTGCCGAGCAGTGGCTCGCTAGCATTCTGGAATCTGCAGACGGCCCTCTTCCAAGTGCTTCTCAATCATTTTATGAGAGGTTTGGCGGCTTAAAATAAAAGCCCAAAACATTCGATAATATAAACTCATAAAGGGTACCTCCTTTCGAAGACCTCCTTTATGAGTAGGGTTTTATATTAGCCGTTCTACTCTCCCCAATGCTCAATAGCGTGCACAAAGTGACTCAAAAATAGATTTGTCTGGTAAGCATCTAAAGCTCTGTGATCAATACTTAAAGAAACATAACATTTAGGTCGAATCACGACGGTATCTTCACCGTTTACTTCTTCTACCACCGCCCTTTTTTCTAATTTCCCAATCCCCAAAATGGCGACTTGCGGCTGATTAATAATAATTGGTGTCGCAAAAAGGCTACCGCTCACACCATGATTTGAAATAGTAAATGTGCCATCTTTCATATCTGCTGCTGTCAACTTACCTTGCCTCGCTTTTTCAGTTTGTGACTGCAGGGCACTAGCGACATTAAACAGACTCATCTCCTGAACCTGTTTGACAACTGGAACAATGACGCCATCATTACCGAGCGCCGTGCCAATCCCAATATTAACATCTTCGAATATCTCTAAATGGTCATCATAGAAGCGAGAATTAATATCAGGAACTTCCTTCATGGCCTTTGCACTGGCCACTAGAAAATAGGCTGTGAATGTTAATTTAGCGCCGGCTTCTTCAAACCCAATTTTGCACATATTCCTATGTTCAATAATACGGCTCATGTCCATTTCAAAAACACTGGTCACATGAGGAGAAGTATGAAGCAAACTCTCTACCATGTGGCTAGCAATTTTTTTACGCATAGCCGTATGAGGCACCTGTTTACTTCTCAGACCATCGGACGCCTTAGTACACACATCTATATTTTTCGATATTAGATTAGACTCGTTTAGGGGTTGCGATGTGTCTAAGTGAGTTAAAACATCATTTCGTGTTACTCGACCACCTTTTCCTGTACCTGGAATTAGAGTGATATCTAAGTGATGCTCTCTTAACAGCCTTCTGACAGCGGGCCCGACTAGTTCACGTTTAGAACGGCTTTCTTGTACCGCCTTTGCCTGCTCGTTAAATGGCTCCAATTCTGGATCAGCTGATAATGTTTTAGATGTACTTGCAGCACCCAATACACTTGTTTGAGCACCACAATCCAAATACCCAAAAACAGTCTCGGCATTCACGTTGTCACCCGACTGGGCGAGAAGTTTTCCCACCACCCCATCAGTTTCTGCACAAACTTCCATGGTAACTTTATCCGTTTCCAGCTCTAACAAGGGAGCATCTTTTTGTACTTTTTCACCCTCAGCAACCAACCAGGTAGAAAGCGTTGCCGCTGTGCCTTCTAGCGTTCCTTCAGGAAGCAAAATTTCCATTACATTATTCATATCTTCCCCCTTATATCTCTATTAAATCTGTCATAGCTTGAGCAATTCGCTGTTCACTAGGCACAGCTTTATCGAGCAAAATGAAGTTATGAGGATTAGGAATATCCGGCATAGTTAAGCGCTGAACAGGGGCATCCAAACTAAAAAATAGCTCGTCTGCAAGGGTCGCTGCGATCTCAGCCCCAAAGCCCGCTGTTTTATTATCTTCATGTACTATTAAGCAGCGTGATGTTTTTTCAACTGAGGCTAAAACGGCTTCTTTATCCCAAGGCTGAAGGGTTCTTAAGTCGATCACTTCGATACTGAGATCCAAACTATTAGCCGCTTTTTCACAACGCTCGACCATTGCCCCCCAGCAAACTACGGTTAACTTGTTACCTTCAATAAGGTTTTTTGCTTTACCAAAAGGAATGACATAACCATCACCGGGATAGGGCCTTCTCGACCAGCTATTATCCAATAAAGACCGGTGTTCAAAGAAAATAGTTGGGTTGTTATCTCTCAAGGCGTAGCGCAAAAGGCCTACTGCATCTTCAGCATTTGATGGCATCACCACTTGCCAACCCACTTTATGAGCCCACTCCACCTCATCACTCATTGAGTGCCAAGGGTCTCCTCGTTTGGCATAACCTCCGGGAATACGAACTACCATTGGCGCGGCAAATTGATTATTCGTACGCCAACGCATGATTCCTGTATCAGATAATTGCTCAGCGGCAGGCTCAGCGTATTTTCGAAACTGAATCTCAGGAACAGGCATTAAACCATTTAAAGCCATTCCCACTGAACGCCCAATGATCCCTTCTTCCGACAAGCTGGTATCAAATACTCGGGCTTCTCCAAACTTTTCGCTTAACCCTAAGGTTGCACCGTGCACTCCCCCTTTGGGCCCCACGTCTTCACCAAAGACAATCACTTTCTCATTTGTCTCTAGTTCATAATCTAATGTTTTCCGAATAGCCGTTAACATGTTAAGCCGAGCACCTTCAGGAATTGGCTGCTCCGTAGAGGCAGGAAAAACGTGACCATTTGCCGCTAAGCCACCTCGAAGTTGCGGGTTATTTTCTTCAGCAAAAACAAAACGTGTTAGGTTTTCGGGGTCTGGCTCATCTCGTCGCTTCATTTGATCCACCGTTGAACGGATTTCTTGACGACATGCTTCTTCGAGCTCTTGCCATTCACTCTCTGAAAGAAGGTTATTCACTTGTAAATATTCTTTCAATTTAGGTAACGGGTCTCTTGCTTGCTCACTGGCAATAAATTCTGGGCTTTTGTAGGTCTGCGTGTCTTGGAAAGTATGACCACACAAACGTGGAACCTTAAGCCGTAACAAACAAGTCCCCGACCCTGAGCGAACATAATCTACAGCCTCTTTGATCAGTTGAGGTGTCAACTCTGGATCTGTGCCATCACCGTCGATAATTTTTAAATTTTTATAAGAGGCGAGGTTCGCTACTTGATCGCCGCCTGGTGTTTGAACTTCTTGAGGTACCGAAATGCCGTAACCATTGTCTTCGATATAAAAAAGATGAGGTAAATTATTAGTCGTTGAAATATTCAGTGACGCCCAGAAACCGCTGGTAGACATAGAAGAATCGCCCCCCATAGAAACTGCGACCGCGCCTTTATAACTTGGGTCTTTCAACTCTTCTTGATGGTACACAATAGACTGAGCCCAGCCAGCTATCGGCGAATATTGAGCACCTACTCCCCCACACATAGGAAAGAGCATCGCCCCTTTGCGATCTACATTTGGATAGTTACAAACCACCCCAATATCTCGACCGTCACTATACCCGCCCGCTTTTGCCATTGGTGAAGCAACCACCTCATCTAAGCTAATTCCAAGGCTCATAACAAAAGGCCGCGAACGGTAATAACCCGTTGCAGCATCATGTTGATGTGTTAATAGTGAACCTAAAAGAATCTGGGCAAAATCATGCCCTCTTGCAGAAAACTGGTTAAACACCAATTTCTCAGGAACCAGCTCTTGTTCCTCAATATCGTCCAATGCACGAGACAAGAGCATTAACCTAGTGACTTGAAACCAATCAAAGACTGGCGCATTATTCGCTTCACTTGCGATGTTATTTTTTACTGGCAATTGTTTCATAAAAGACACCATCCATTAGTTGCTTTTCAGCTTTATTGTTTTAGGTAGGATGCTTTTAATCTTAATTAAAGCGGTATGAAATTATCTTTCTTAATTGCCGGCATCAAAAGGAATTTAGCAATATCTTTGCTCAAAAAAACAAAAAAAAGAAACATTATTATGATTGATAAATTCGATATAAGTATACTTTCTGCCCTTCAAAAAGACGGGCGTTTAAGCAATAGGGATTTAGCTGAGAAAATTGGCTTATCGACCGCACCATGCTGGAGAAGATTAAAGCGGCTGGAAGAAGAAGGCTTTATTAAAGGCTATACCTCAAATTTAGACGCAGAAAAAATCAACTTAAATGTCATTGCTTTTGCTCAAGTCTTGATGGACAACCACCACCAAGACACCCTAGCTCCCTTTTTAGCAATGATTGAAGACTGTGAAGAGATACAAGAATGTCACTTTGTCAGTGGCGGTTGCGATTTTTTATTAAAAATCACAACAAGAGACCTTAAACGCTACAATGAGCTCTTGAGCCAAACTATCTTGCAGGTCGAGGGAGTAAGATCCGTTAATAGTATGTTTTCTATGAAACAGCCCAAAATGACCAGAGACTTACCTTTGAACGAACTCTCTTTCGGGAATTAAAAAAGCCCTAGCAGGTACCTGCTAGGGCTTTTTTTATATGGTGGGCCTGCCCCGACTTGAACGGGGGACCTGCCGATTATGAGTCGGATGCTCTAACCAACTGAGCTACAGGCCCTAAAAGCGAAACGCATTATATAGGTAAGCTTGCTAATTGCCAAGAATAGCGAGTTATTTTTCTGTATTTATTTATATGGCTACCTGTTTTTGTTGAGCGTGCTTTGCCATTTCACCGGGGGTTACTCCCATTATTTTCTTAAAGCTGCGTCGAAATGCGGCCTCGCTTTGATAGCCAAGCTCTTGGCTGAGTATGGCAAGGTTTCTCTCCCCTTTGATTAATCGTTGGCTGGCGATACGCATGCGCCATATTGCAAGGTAATGCATAGGCGGCATGTTCATCGCCTGCTTAAATCGGGCGCTAAATGCCGCTCGTGACATGCCCGCCTGATCAGCAAGCGATGCTACTTGCCAAGGTGTTTGGGGGTTGTCATGTATTGCTACGAGCGCACGTCCAATTTTCTGATCACTCAGGCCTGCCAATACCCCGACTTCAATACCTTGATGCTGTAAAAAACTGCGAAACAGCTGCACTAAATAGGCTTCAGCCAGTCTTTCTAACATAACTTTTGAGCCACAGCGCGGCTTTAAGCTCTCTTGCAACAGAAGCTGAGTCATAGGTTTTAGCTGGTCGGCTGAGGGGTAATGCTCTGGCAATATAAGCCAGTCTTTATTTAGCTCTAGCAAGGGATTAAGTGTTTTGTTCGCATATACGCTGCCAAATTGATAATCGCACTGTAACAATTGAACAGTACCTTGGTGCGGCTCAAGTGTGATGCACTCTCCCGCACTTAGCCAAAGGCCATCCCCTTGGGCTAAGGTGATTTTCCCTAATGTTGCGCCAATTAGCTGAACTTCGCCAGTAACAATATAAAACCAGTAGCAAGACTCCCCACTTAACATCAATTTTTGCTCGCTTAGGTATTCTAGGCAAGTAATAGAGCTCGCTTGAGCACGAAAATGCTGTAATACGGATGACAGTCTATCCAAAACACACCTATACGATCTGCAATAAATTTAAGATTATTTATCACCAATCGTACAATAAAATCCCCTATTATGGCGACATACTTTTTAAAGGAGCCAAATATGATTGTTTTAAAACCTCGTCAAGCAACACCAGAATTAGCTTTCAATACATTAAACGGTGCTTGGTCCTTAGCAGATCAAAAGCCTGAAAACTTCACCATGATAGTGGTATACCGTGGTTTGCATTGCCCTCTTTGCCGAGTTTACCTTCAAGAGTTAAGTCGTTTGCAAGGCGACTTTAAAGCCTTGGGTGTGAATACTGTCGCAGTAAGTACGGATACGGAAGAAAGAGCGAAACAAGCCTTTGAAGAATGGAGCATTGACAACATTACACTAGGCTATGGTTTAACGGTTGAGCAGTCTCAAGCTTGGGGTCTACACCGCAGTGCTGGCAGAGGAAAAACCAGTATTGGTATTGAAGAGCCCACTGAGTTTACTGAACCAGGTCTGTTTTTTGTGCGTCCAGATGGCACACTTTACTGGAGCAGCATTAGCACAATGCCGTTTGTTAGACCTAGCTTTAAAGAGTTGTTGGGAGCCATTAACAAGGTATTGGAAATGGACTACCCAGCTCGCGGCGAACTCGTATAAAACTAGTCCACCATGAAGAGTGTGGCCCCTTCAACGCTTGAGAAGCGGTAGGGGTCACCATCAGGAAGTTGCTGGCTCATGCCAGATGAGATGGTTATTTCACGGCCATCTTTCAATAATGTTTGAATTTCGCCGTTTACACAGAAAGCAATATGACCGCTAGTGGACCATTGTTCAGAGAAGTAGCCAGCAGAATACGTCACCATATGCACACTCACGTCCCCTAGCTTTTTAGTGCGCCAATAGGCAAAGCCCGACTCCCCTTTCAGTGTTTGTTTTTCCACCCCTTGCCAATCGATTGTACCAAAAGGCATGTTTTTTATTTCCATCTAATTACCTTAAACCGTTTTATCTATTGTTTCACTGCTATTTAATACAGCGCTTCTTTTGTGTCTTAATCATTTCAGTAACGGCATAATCTAGCAAGGAAATAAGTCACTTTTATGACAGCAGACCAACTATGGAAAATTTCTAGAAATGTCAGCAGCGCTCCAGAAGGAGTGCTCTCCTATTTGGAACAAGGTATTTAAAATATTCTCATAAATAAAAAAAAGTGGCACTCCAACGGAACACCACTAAATTGGGGGAAAATTGAGAATGAATCTTTCAACTTACTTGTTAAAGAATCATGAATACCTGAGACAGGCAATTTATCCGCTCAATACAGATAAATACGGTTATTCTGCTTTACCAAGCGACCACTTAGTGTCGTACTCCCGCAACAAATACAAAGCAAGCGTTGCAGCCAACATTGGCCAAGCAGCAAAAAATAGTAAATTTGATCCGCCCCACGGGTCTAAATAACGCCCGAAGGAAACGAGGGTTGAGCTTAAATGCATCGCTAAAATGATCAAAGTAGCCCAACGCTTTTGAAATCCAACCAGAAAGCTAACAATTAATGCCAGCTGTACCGCACCTAGTAGATAAGCCAAGCTATTGCTCAACTCGGGCACGGAATAGAAGACTTTCATTACAACGGCAGCATGTTCGGGGTTAATAAATTTATCCAGCGTCCACATAAAGAAAACGACAAAAACACCCAAACGCAAACCTAATAAACTCCACGCGAGTTTCTCGCGGGAAACAGCAACTGTAGACATAAAACCTCTTTTATCTTAAGCAAATTTTTTTCTGCATAACGACCTGAGTTAACCCTTAACTCGTCCCTATGTTGTATTAATGCTCCAAGGTCTACAGAAACCTTAATAACGAGGCTCATTTTAAAAGAAGAGCGCCTGAAAACAAGCGTTGACGAGGGTTATGCACATTGTTATCTCTATCTCCTATTTGTGAATAAAATAATGATAGGGCAAGGAAATTAAGCATTTAATGGAACTAATCTGTAAACTTACAAAATAGGATTCTCTATCATATTTTATGAACAGGTAGGCCTTCATGATTAAATGGTTTGTTATTGTTACCGCGCTTCTCCTTATTGCTGGATATTTCATCAATGCCAGTGTTCGGGCGAAGCTTCCTCCTTCACAAAGCTTGTCTTCCGATCATTATCGAGGTGGACAGTTTCACAACGCGAAACCTAAAGATCCATTAGGCTTTAGAAAATCCGTTGAGCTTTGGTGGCGTTTCTTCACGGAAAAAAAAGTAGCGCCAGCTCCAGAGCAGCCTCTCCCCATTAAAAGCGTCACTAAACAGGAACTTAACAACCTAGACGATAAAAGCGTTCACTTGGTTAAGCTAGGACACTCCACAATACTGCTTAAAATAATGGGAGAATATTGGCTAATTGACCCTGTATTTGGCGAGCGAGCTTCACCTTTTAGTTTTCTAGGACCAAAGCGCTTCCACCAGCCCCCTATTAATATTACTGACCTTCCAGCTATTAGCCGCGTTCTGATCTCTCACAATCATTACGACCATTTAGATAAGTCCAGTATTAAGCAATTAGCCGACAAGGTCGGTGCGTTCTCTGTACCTCTCGGCGTAGAGGCAGACTTGATGGCATGGGGCGTTGACCCTTCCCGTATTACCAGCTTTGATTGGTGGCAAGAAGAGCAAATCCGCACCACTAAGATTGCTTTCACACCCACTCAGCACTTTTCAGGCAGAGGAATTGGCGATGCTAACAAAACCCTCTGGGGATCTTGGGTGATTGATTCAGAACATGGCAAGGTTTTCTTCAGCGGCGATTCTGGCTATTTCCCTGGCTTTAAGGAGATTGGAGAGAGATACGGGCCATTCGATTTAACTTTAATAGAAACAGGGGCTTACGACAAAGATTGGCCAGACATTCACATGAAGCCTGAACAAAGTGTACAAGCTCACATGGATTTACAAGGTAAGGTAATGGTGCCCATTCATAATGGCACCTTCGACCTCGCTTTTCACACCTGGTTCGACCCATTTGAAAGAGTCAGTGCAGCAGCCCAACAACAATCAGTACAGCTTAGCACCCCCACTTTTGGGCAGTTTTTTACAGCGAAAAGCACTGCAAGTGAAGAAAAGTGGTGGCAGAGACTGATGAACTAGAAACCTAGCCCTGACTCAAAATTAATTTGGCGCCCCTTCAAACATACGGTTTCGGGCGCTGATTAAATGGCTCTTCATTGCATGACGCGCCCTTTCGGAATCACCGTCTTTAATTGCTTCAACTATTTCTAAATGCTCACTTTGCACAAGCTGAAGGCGTGATTCAGGATGTAATAATGAAAGGTTGCGCGTAATATTGATACCTTCTTTGATGCTAGCTCGTAGCAAACTTAGCACTGTACTGTAAAAGTGGTTATTAGCCGCATTTGTTATTGCAAAGTGAAAATCAAAGTCTTCATCCGTCGCTAGCTTATTTGAAGCATTAGCCACGTTCATTTGCTCGTATGCTTTTATGATACTTTCTAACTGTGCGGCAGTTCTTCTCTGTGCTGCAAGTGCCGCTGCATCAGCCTCAAGATTACAGCGAAATTCAAAGCATCGCTGTATATCTGCAATACTTGAAAGGGGTGAAAACTGAAGTACCGAGTTGTCCGGCTTTTTGATAACAAAGCTGCCAGATCCTCTTCTCGAGGTAATAAGTTCATCTTCCCTTAGCCTAGCCAGTGCCTCTCTTAATACTGGTCGGGACACATTAAAGGTTTTACATAATTGCGCTTCTGGAGGAAGTTTTGTATTTAGAGCGTAGCTCCCATCCATAATCAAGGCTAAGATTTGCTCATAGACAATCGCACCTAACGACTGCTGGGACGAGCTTGCGCGAGTAGATTCATTCCCCATACATACCAACTTTATAATTATTCAATTCGCGATTTATTTTTATAAATCAAATAGATATACACCATAGTGGTGTTGCTTTTGACCCTAATACAGGGCTTATCTTAGGTCAACGCATTTTATCACTCAATAACAATATCGATACAAGCTTGCCTAACATAAAAAAACAGTTTAGCAAAAAAGACTAATATTTACATGTATGGAAACTAAAACACCACACCCCCTCTAAATCGCCAAAAAATAAAAGAAAAATCACCTTTCGAATCAACAAATTAAAAAATATTAGTAATAATTAGTAAATATTAGTTTGATTTAATCATTTTTAGAGCGTATCTTTAATCACGCAACCTCACATAACAAAGGTCTATGACATGAACGACTATAAATATAAAAAAATCGAGGACGCTGTAAAAAAGAAGCTTCAACAGGTTTCCACAGCTACACTCCATACCGCACTATACAAAAAAGGTTTCCGTAACACCTATATCCAAGGGGTATCTAGGGTAAACACTGCCAAAGTAAAAATGGTTGGCCAAGCCTTTACCTTAAGATACATCCCAGCAAGAGAAGATTTAGACACTGTTGCTGCTTTTAAAGATCCCCGCCACCCTCAACGCCTAGCGGTAGAATCCGTTCCAGAAGGCATGATCATGGTCTCGGACTGTCGCCAAGATGCAACCGCAGCAAGTGCCGGAAGCATCCTTTTGGCAAGGCTCTCTGTAAGAAACTGTGCAGGCTTTGTATCGGATGCTGGCATTCGAGATTATGACACGGCAGCCGAGATGGATATGCCAATTTTTTGCGCAAAACCGAGCGCTCCAACAAACTTAACCAAGCATCATGGTGTCGATATACAAGTTCCAATCGGCTGCGGTGGCGTGCCTGTTTACCCAGGTGATGTGCTAGTGGGCGATGGCGATGGAATCATCGTGATTCCATTAGAAATGGTAGACGACATTGCCGATGAAGCTATTGCGATGGAAACCTTTGAAGATTACGTAATAAATAAAGTGCGCTCTGGTAGCACTGTCATTGGTCTCTACCCACCAAATGATGAAGCCCAAAAGGAATATCAGGCGTTCGTTTCACAACAAGCCTAACCTAGGAGGTTAAAAAAATAAAAACCGATCTAATTAGTAAAAATTAAAAGCATAACCATCACTAATAATAAAAAGAGAATAAAGCTATGTTGAATAAAAAACTAAAACACTCACTTCTATGCGCAGTAGGTGCCTGTCTTGTTAGCGCTTCGGTTTCCGTTGCGGCCTTCCCTACGAAAGATATTCGTTTAATCGTACCATGGCCTGCTGGTGGTGGTGCCGATGCTATCTCAAGAAAAATTAGCAATATCGCAGAGCAAGAGCTGTCTAAATCTATTTACGTAGAAAACATTAGCGGTGCAGTTACTGCAACGGGGTTAATGCAAATGACTCGCTCTCGACCAGATGGCCACACAGTCGGCGTATTAACTTATGATAGCGTTATCACTCTGCCTAGAGGCAAAATGGTACCTGGTTATTCGCTAGAGAAAATGACGCCTATCGCCAGAATAACCCGCGAAGCCGATGCAATCGTTGTTTCTAAGCACTCAGGATTCAATACTTTCAAAGAGCTCATTGATGCAGCAAAAGAAAATCCTAATACAGTTCGAGTTGGTGTGGCACCAAAGGGATCAGGTCCTTACCTTGCCGTTAGACGGTTGGAGAAACAAACTGGTGTGAAATTTAATGTTATTACTTACCCAGGTTCCTCTAGTGCCGAAGCAGAAGCTCTGCTTTCAGGTGAGTTAGACGCTGCAATATCTAGCCTAGGTGATTTCAGTGGCATTATAGGGTCAGGAGATGCGAAAGGCGTTGTGGAACTATCGTCACAACAAAACCCTTCATTCACTGACGTACCGCCAATTAGCACCTTTGGCTACCAACTAGAAACAGGAAGTTTCATTCTTCTTGCTGCCCCAAAAAACACACCTAAAGACGCTATTGCTACCCTAGAATCCGCTTTCAAAACTGCTTTTGAAAGCAACGAATTTCAATCATGGGTTAATACCATTGGCGTTACACCAAGCTGGTTAGGCTCGTCGGATGTACAAACATGGATTGATGAGCTTCAAGCTAGCACCTTTAAAGTTATGGACGACTTAAACCTGTAGTCTATTAACACTAACGCCCCGTAATACGGGGCGTATATAAGGTATATAACCATGTTTCTAAATAAAAATTTGTTGTTTTATTATTTCCTAATTGCGCTTTCTTTCGGCTACTTAATTACCGCTATCAGACTTGGTGCGCCTGTCGTTGATAATCGACCTGAGCCCTCCTTTTTCCCCATTATAGTGGGTGCTTTAGCCTGTATTTTCAGTTTGATTTTGATTACTAGAAAATTCCAATCAATCAAACAAGAAATGCCTACTGAAAGCCGCTTAGATAAACAAGTGCAAGAATCATCAGAGAACAAAGCACCATTGCTCATTATGGGCGCAATATTTTTGTACATTATTGCTTTCTCATACATTGGTTACTTTATTTCATCTTATCTTTTTGTTCTGTCTGTCATCCTAATTTTCTCTTCGATGACCAAGGTAATACAAAAAGCAATGATCTCACTTATTATTGTCTTTCTTGGATACTTGATTTTCGAACAGGTATTTGGCGTTAGACTTCCAGCACTTTGGGAGTAAATAGTTATGGACTTTATCACCTTAGTGGCGAATAGCTTTACTATGCTGTTAAGCCCTATGATACTTATTTATGTTGTATGTGGTTTCTTGATTGGTACTGTGTTTGCCGCCATTCCAGGACTAACAGCAACCTTAGCGCTAGCCTTATTACTCCCTCTCACCTATAGCCTAGATGTCACAACGGCGTTAATGGCTTGTGCCAGCATTTACATGGCAGGCATGTGTGGAGGTAGTATCACAGCTACAACCATCAACATTCCTGGTGCACCATCTTCTATGATGACTGCTCTTGATGGCTACCCTCTTCAACAGCAAGGTAAAGGTGCACTTGCACTAGGACACGCAGCGGTCGGCTCGATGGTAGGCGGTGCTGTTGGCGCTATCTTACTTATTGCTGTAGCCCCTTTTGTTGCTGAAGCTTCTTTATTAGTCAAAACGACAGGGAAATTTTCACTGCTCGCATTTGCAATAATCGTCATTGTCATAGCGCAAAGAGGCAATATGATTAAAGCGGGTATGGCGGCCTGTGTTGGCATCATGCTGTCTACTATTGGCTTGGATGCAATGGAGCCAGTCACTCGATTCACCTTCGAACTGAGTGAGCTAACTGCTGGTATCGATTTAATGCCGGTTATCATTGGTACTTTTGCAATCAGTGAAATTCTAGTGCAAGCCAATGGCGCTGGATGCACCCAAAAAGCAGCAGAAGCCTTTAGCAAAGTCAAAATCAAGAGACGAGACTTCCTGCCTCCATTTTCAGAAATTCGCAAAATAGGCATCGCCTGCTACATAAAATCTAGCTTTATTGGTTACTTTGTAGGTACCTTGCCGGGTGCCGGTGGCTCTATGGGTAGTTTCTTGGCTTACGCTGAGACAGTAAGAACATCTTCTGAGCCGGAGAGTTTTGGCAAAGGCAACCCAAAAGGTATTGCGGCTTCAGAGAGTGCAAACAATGCAGTCTGCGGCGGTGCGTTAGTCCCTATGCTTACTTTTGGCATTCCAGGTGACCCCATTACTGCCATTATGTTAGGTGTGTTAGTCATTAATGGCATTCAGCCTGGCCCTCAGCTAATGGCTGGTCAGGCGGATCTCATTGCTCCTATGTTAGCAGCCTTACTATTTAGTGCAGTTATCTTAATTCCACTCACACTATTTTTATTAGGCCCTTACTTCATAAAAATCGTCACTATTCGAAAAGACGTGCTGTACGGGGTCATTGCCCTCTTAGCGGTTGTCGGCAGCTATGTGGCTACCTACTCATTCTTTCAAATGATGATGGCTCTATTTATGGGAATTCTGGCTTTCTATCTAAGAAAAAATGGCTTTCCACTTATTACCTTGTTGCTTGGCTTTATTTTAGGTCCGAATTTAGAAGAGTTTTTAAGAAGGTCCCTTGCCCTATCTAATGGGAACCCAATTACCTTCATCACGAATTTAGACAGCTTATTTTTTATTCTATTAACCTTTATCTTTGTATATTTTTTAGCCATCAAAAAACCAATACAAAGCCCAATAAAACCAGCAAAAGCAGCTAACAACTAACAACTAACAAATAACAACACTAAGAACGAACTTTGGAGATCCACATGCAACTAACAGGTCAACAACTGATTGGGCAAAGTAGCTACACCTCCAGCGGCGCCCCCATATGGGCTACTAACCCCGCCGATGGCGAACAATTACAACCGTGTTATTTGGGAGGAGGTTCAGAAGAAGTAAAACTTGCCTGCGACCTAGCAGAGCTAGCAAGCCGCCCCTTTCGAAATACCTCACTTGAGGTAAGAGCATCTTTTTTAGAAACAATCGCTTCTGAAATAGAGTCCCTAGGAGAGTCTTTGGTCATAAGATGTATGGAGGAAACAGGTCTTCCTCAAGCAAGAATTGAAGGTGAAAGAGCCAGAACTTGTGGGCAATTACGTTTGTTTGCTCAAGTGGTTCGCTCTGGCGAGTGGCTAGGGGTTCGCATCGATCCAGCCCTACCAGAAAGACAGCCTCTACCAAGAGCTGATTTACGCTACCATAAAATCGCCATTGGGCCGGTAGCCGTTTTTGGCGCAAGTAACTTCCCGTTAGCTTTTAGTGTCGCTGGTGGTGATAGTGCTGCCGCTTTAGCGGCAGGCTGCCCTGTTGTTGTGAAAGCACATTCAGCTCATCCAGGAACAGCTGAGCTGGTTGGTAAAGCCATTCAAAACGCAGTGTCTGCATGCAACTTACCTGAAGGTGTGTTCTCGTTGTTATATGGCTCAGGCAACACTCTTGGTCAAGCGCTAGTCACCGACCCTCGAATCAAGGCGGTTGGTTTCACAGGTTCAAGAGCTGGCGGTACGGCATTAATGAAACTGGCTCAAAACAGAGCTGAACCCATCCCAGTTTATGCAGAAATGAGCAGCATTAATCCTGTGTATTTACTCCCAAGTGCCCTAGCCAACCGAAGCAAAGAGTTAGCAGAAAGTTTTATTAGTTCTCTTACTATGGGGGCAGGACAATTCTGTACCAATCCAGGGTTAATCTTAAGCATTAAAGGAGGTGATTTAGATGTTTTCCTTGACTATGCTAAAAAAGCGATTGAGAGCTCTGCAGCGCAGACCATGTTAACCCCTGGCATTTATACTGCCTATCAGAACGGCGTATTATCTTTACGTAATAACGACAAAGTTCGCTGTGTTGGCACTGGTTTAACTGGCACTCAAGAAAATGCTTGCCAAGCTTCTTTGTTTGTTACCAAAGCTGAGCATTTTTTGAAGGACGAAAGGCTGACCGAAGAAGTATTTGGAGCAAGCTCTCTCATAGTGGAATGTGAGGACGTTGCCCAATTAAAGTTACTCACTAGCAAGCTAGAGGGACAGCTGACCGCCACACTACATATGGATACCGACGACAGTGAAACAGCCCGTTCTTTGCTACCTTATCTCGAAGAAAAAGCTGGGAGAATAATGGTAAACAACTGGCCCACTGGCGTAGAAGTTTGCCATGCGATGGTTCATGGAGGGCCGTTCCCTGCGACTTCTGATGTGCGCACTACATCTGTCGGTAGTTCAGCAATTGACCGTTTCCTACGCCCTGTTTGTTATCAGAGTATACCTGAAGAACTGCTTCCTGAAGACCTGAAAACAGGGTCTGATATTAACATACCACAGCTGATTGACGGTAAAAGACAGTAGTACCTAACATTTTACGGCGATGTACACATCGACACTATCAACACCGTTATAGCATTCAAAATCTGTGCTATAGCGGCGTTGATAGTCGGCCTCTGCGTCGCAAAGTAACGCCAAATCTTTTGCCAAACATTAATAACTGTTTGAGGCATTTCCCCTTTGCCAGAGAAAACTAAATACTTACCCGCTTCTAACGTCACAGTTTCTAATGTGGCTTCTGTGGTAAGGCAAGATCGATTACTACCTACCAGTACCGAAAAATCACCTTGATGATCACTCTCATATTGATAATAAACACCGTATAGAGGCTCTCCTTGGCTATAGTCAACCGCGACTTGTTCAGCGAAATTAGCATGTAAGGTGCCAATTTTTGCTGTGTCTGCTTGCATTTCGTTTTGATTATTCGTTCGCACTCTTAAGCCTACGATCGTTTTCGCTTTTTCTATTTTTACGATTTGCATAAAACCTCCATTGTTATTTAGCCTCTATTCAACCTGACTATTTTTCTAGTAAAACATTTTACTCTTATGCTTAAGAAAAGTAATGAAAGTGCCTAGTTTCTTTGGTAGCACGCCAAAAGGATATTGGATATAAACATCCAAAGGGTCTGATTGCCAGCTCGGTAAACATTTTACCAAGCTATCTGGATGCCTAGTTAGAAACCGCTCGACCAAAAAATTTGGCAACACTCCAACGCCATTACCGCGTGCTAGAGCATCTAAATACAAAGCAAACTGATCAAGCGATAAACGCATTGTTCTAACATCCAGTTCAATTGCTCCCTGTATAGGGTGATGCAAAGAAATTGGCACATTATGAGGGCTTCTTTGCATGTTCAACCAGGCTATATTCTTTAAATCCTCAGGATGATTAATTGGGCCCACTTCATTTAAATAGTTTGGGCTAATGTAGATACCCTGTGAAAGTTGTCCTAACGGATCGTACCGTAAACGCTCATCAGCCTTATGCCCAATGCAAATACTGACGCTGTTATCATCAATCGTTTGTTGAATACCGTCTCCGGTTTTAACCTCCATATAAACTCCGGGGTGTTCATCAAGAAAGGCAAACATATGATGGGAAAACCACCCTCTTACTAAGTGGTTATCAACATAGACGGTGATTTTTCCATTCACGCCATCTTTTAATTCTTCGACTGCTTTTTGCCCATCATCTGCTGTTTGCATTAAACGCTTAGCAAAGGGTAAAAACTTCTGCCCTGCTTCGTTGGCGATTAGTCGATTCGCTTGGCGGCGTAATAGTGGCTGTCTTAGTACACTTTCTAAATGCTGAATACGACGACTCAAAGTGGACTTTGAAACACCTAACTCCATAGCACTATCGGTCAGACTTCCTGTCTTCATAACTGAGATGAAGGTTTCAATTTCATTTAGATCATACATTTACATCTTACCTAGTTGTATTTATCCCCTGTTGCAGAATATGAAACAGTGTGTATCGAGACACAGAAATAATTTTATAAGAAAATACAAATAATAAACATTCTCATTACAGTTCAATTCATTTGTTTACATATTTGTTCTCATTTAATACCTCAAGGAAAGTAAAAATAATGACCCACCGTATCACTCTAAAACGTTCTGCCATTGCTAGTTTCGTTAGTTTAACCGTAAGCTTCTCCCTTTGGGCAGAAGAAACAACACTAGATCAGCTGGTTATTTCAGCCTCTGGCCACGAGCAACAGATTACTGATGCTCCGGCTTCAATAACTGTCGTGACCAAAGAAGATCTGGAAAATAAACCTTATAAAGACGTAACAGATGCACTTCAAGATGTACCAGGTGTAATGATCACTGGTGGTGGTTCTTCTCAGGATATTTCTCTACGTGGCCTTGGTGGAAAATACACCCTTATCTTAGTTGATGGAAAGCGCCAAGGCTCACGCGAAACTCGTCCTAATGGTGACGGACCAGGTATTGAACAAGGCTGGACTCCACCACTTTCTGTGATAGAACGTATCGAAGTGATTCGCGGCCCTATGTCTTCTTTGTATGGCTCAGACGCTTTGGGTGGCGTTGTTAACATCATTACCAAAAAAGTTTCAGACTCTTGGGGCGGTGAAGTTTCTTTAAGCACTATCGTACAAGACAACAGCGAATCTGGGGATAGCCAACAAGCAGACGTGCTAATCAATGGGCCAATTATCGAAGACAAGCTTGGTTTACAAGTGTATGGCCAAATTTCCCAAAGAGATGAAGATAACATCTTCAATGGTTATGCAGAGCAAGAAATCCGTAACGGTACCGCCAAGCTAGCTTGGCAAATTGATGAAAAACAAAGCCTAACCTTTGAAGCAGGCAAAGAGAAACAATCTCGCGCGACTCACGTCGGAGCATCTGTTGACCCAAGCGGCCGTAACGCAAGTGATAGTGACACAGAATACACTCGTGATCATTACGCAGTTACCCATAATGCCAACTTTGGCGACGTTAGTACAAATACCTACCTAACACGAGAGTCAATCGACAACCCAACTCGTGATATGTACTACACAGACACTGTCCTGAACAACCAAACCACCATCTTACAAGACAGCCATGTATTAACATTAGGTGGCCAGTATCAGCACCAAGAATTAACAGACGAAGGAAACGAGCTCTCCAACGGAGTTAATCAGCTAACCCGCGGGCAGGCTGCCTTATTCGCAGAAAATGAGTACTTTGCTACCGACGACCTATCTATTACCACAGGACTACGCTACAACGAAGATGAGAACTACGGCAGCAACATCTCGCCGCGCCTTTACTCTAATTGGACAGTCACACCTAATTGGGCGCTAAAAGGCGGAGTTGGCACTGGCTACCGTTCTCCTGATCTTCGACAAGGAACCGATGGCTGGGGGCAAATTACTGGCGGAGGTGGCTCGCCAAGTGCTGTCATATTAGGAAACTCTGACCTTGAGCCAGAAGAAAGTGTTAGTAGTGAAGCTGGTATTTATTGGGACAGTCACAAAGGGTCTCAAATTAGCGCTACTATCTACCGCACTAACTATAAAAACAAAATCACCGAACAACGAATCTGTGACACTGAAGCGGGTGACGCAAGTTGTATTAATGGTGGTGAGAACTATCGCTTTATTAGTGAACGTTACAATGTTGATAAAGTGACGATTCAAGGTATTGAGTTAACTGCAGCTTCTCAAGTTACTGAAAATCTATCCGTTTCTGCTAATTACACTTATACAGATTCAGAACAAAAAACAGGAGACTTTGCAGGAAGCCCGCTAAACAGACTGCCTAAACACCAAGCCAATGCGAGCGCAAACTGGACAGTCACACCTAAGCTAACGTCTTGGATGCGTATTAACTACCATGGAACCTCTAGTGAAGGTTTAGTCAGAACCAGCATTGAGGAAAAAATTCCCTCCTATACTTTTGTAGATGCCGGAATAAACTACAAAGTAGATGAAGACATCACTGTTTTTGCAGGTATCTATAACCTGTTAGATAAAGAAGTTGATTATGATAGCTACGATAAAGTGTTAGACGGTCGCCGCTATCACGCGAAAGTGAATTTTGCCTTTTAAGACAAATACTTAAATTCCCCTTTATCAGTTCCCCCTCTACTTACTTTGTAAGAGAGGGGATTTTTTACGGCAACTTATCTAATAGTATTAGGCTAACGCTTTTAACTTATCTTTGTTTGGCTTACGATGCCAATGGTGCTTTTCACAATAGCTACCAATAGTTGCAGCATGGCCAACTAGCCGGCCAGTCTTTGTTTCAAACTCTGCCGTTATCTGTTGCCAACTTTCGAACGTTATATGGAGCCTTTGTAGTATTGGTTGTAATGATGCATCTACTACCCCCTTTTTACCGTCTCTTAATAGCCTTCCAGTTAGGTCCAGTAATTCAAGGTAAGCCTTAAGCTCAAACTCAATACCATTCGGCATGCTTTCTCTTGAGTTTCCAACAAAAGGATATAACAACTTAGGCTGCACGTTTAGTTTTAGGGCATCTATTCTTCTTTTTACACTTGTAAACTCTGAGTTTTCGGGGCTTGAGCATAGCTTTGATCTAACTGGATTTAAATCAACGTAAGCCATACAAGCAATTAACGCTGCTTCGTCGAGTAAGGCCTGAGACTTAAAGCGCCCCTCCCAAAAGTGCCCAGTGCAGTCGTCTTCTTTATTTGCTAAACGAGCTATAGGCTCATTCAACTCCCTCATAAACCAGCTAATATCTGTCAGCCGACTACGATACAAATTAGAATATTCTTCAGCTAAATCAGCTACATCCTGACTAATATCTTGGCCACTTAAAAACGCCTGAGCAATATTGTTAGCTTTATGCAACTTATGCCAACGATTAAAAACCTCTATTGTAGACCAAGCATTGGCTTTTTCTGAGTCGACCTTTACAACAACATGAATATGATTACTCATCACAGCATAAGCACAAATATCAATGGCAAACACGCTTGATAAGTACAATAAGCGTTTTTCAACCCACTCCCTTCTGTGTTCGTAACTAACGCCGGTTAATGGATCTTCTCCACATAAATATGCCCGCCTTACACAGCGTGAAACACAATGATAGTAAGGCGTATCTTCTAAGCAAATTTGCTGTTTCCTGGGTAATGGCATGGGTAAATTCCTCTTCCATGAGAGATTTCATGATGAGTATAGTCGACCTTTTAAGAAACGGGCAATTCAATGGAGGTTCTATTCGTATGGCTGTCTTGGGTAAAGGTGGTCTTGGGTAAAGGTGGTAG
Source organism: Marinomonas epiphytica (assembly GCF_054780655.1). Lineage (NCBI taxonomy): Bacteria > Pseudomonadati > Pseudomonadota > Gammaproteobacteria > Oceanospirillales > Oceanospirillaceae > Marinomonas > Marinomonas epiphytica. The sequence continues at coordinate 91,541 of NZ_BAAGVX010000026.1, read as the reverse complement.
GTAAGTATGGCTGTCTTAGAGATAGGTGGTCTAGGAAAAGTTGGGGCAAAAAAATACCGCGAAGATTTTCTGCGCGGTATTTGATGGTCTTATCTAAAAGTGCCGTAGAGCTTACTCTTGATTAATAAAGTAGTTCACTACGTAACCTGGAAGCTCCGCAGCAGGGACTGTGATTTGCTCCATAGTGTCGCGATCACGAACAGTAACTGGTGCACCTTCTTTTTCAATTGAGTCGAAGTCAACCGTTACACAAATAGGTGTCCCAACTTCATCGTGACGACGGTAGCCTTTACCTACGTTACCTGTGTTTTCATAAAGAATACGACCCAAACCAAGTTTTTGGAGCTTATTTTTTAACTCTTTCGCTAAAGCAACAATCTCAGGTTTGTTCTTCTTAAGAGGAAGAATGGCGACTTTAATTGGAGCAAGGTGTGGTTTGAACTTTAAAACCGTACGGGTAGAGCCATTTTCAAGCTCTTCTTCCGTGTACGCTTCTGTCATAACAGCCAACATACCTCGATCAAGTCCAGCAGACGGCTCAATACAGAATGGCACTTCCCATTTGTTTTCTTGCAGATCACGAACCGCTAGTTTTGCTGTCGAATCATTATTTTTCTTAACTTTAGCTGACAAACCAAATTCTTCTTGTGCTTTAGTATGAGAGCCAAGGTCATAGTCAGTACGGTTAGCCACACCTTCCAGCTCTTCAAAACCATGTGGAAACTTGTATAAGATATCCACAGTAGATTTAGAGTAATGAGCTAGGTCGTCGCCTGTCACGTATTCAAATTGAATGTTTTCTTCTGCAAGACCCTGATCTAGCCACCATTGCTTACGCAGGTTGACCCAGGTTTCATGCCATTTTTCGTCTTCTCCTGGCTTACAGAAGAACTCTAACTCCATTTGTTCAAACTCGCGAACACGGAAGATAAAGTTACGAGGGGTGATTTCGTTTCTGAACGATTTACCGATTTGCGCAATACCAAATGGTAAGCTACGGGATGTTGAATCTACGACGTTTTTGAAGTTAGTAAAGATACCTTGCGCGGTCTCAGGACGAAGATAAGTGTAGGAGTCTTCATCTACCATAGGGCCGACATTAGTTTTAAACATCAAGTTAAAATCACGTGGTTCGGTTACTTTATCTGATCCACAGTTGTCACAGATCTTCACGTCTTTCATGTGATCCGCACGCATGCGAGCTTTGCAGTCATGGCAATCAACCATTGGGTCTGTAAAAGTATCTTCATGGCCTGAGTATTTATACACGCTCTTGTTTTGAATAATCGCAGCGTCTAAACCTTCAACATCGTCACGCTCATAAACCATAGAGCGCCACCAAGCAGCTTTTAGGTTGTTCTTTAACTCAATACCGAGCGGACCGTAATCGTAAGCACCTTGCATACCACCGTAAATCTCACTGCCTTGGAAGATAAATCCACGACGTTTACACAGGGAGACGAGTTCATCCATTGTTTTAGCTGGCATTTCTAAACACACCTTTAAGCAATAATTCGTTAATTAAGCGTAGAAACAAGTAAAAACGACCTGTTTCGTACCATTTATATAGCCATTCATTGTACTCTTTGCTGAGTCTCCTCTCAATGGAGACAGCCATAAGAAATTGTCAGATCGAAACATTCTTAACAAATACATGATCCATATTGTCCAATAAAACGTATCCATAAAAAGAATCATTAAGGATGCATTGTGGTGAATTATCAATTGGTCATCGGAGCAAACAGCCTAATCGCTCAAGCATTAATACAACAATTTTTGACTGATAAAAGTGTGGTAGTCATTGCTATTAGCCGACACCCCATTCCAATAAAACATGACAGGGTTAAGTGGATACCTTGCAATTATCAAGAGCAGGAAATTGAAGCGGTATGTGAAACACTAGAAAGCTATCGGGGACATTTTCATGGGGCCTTTATTTGTAATGGGATACTAGAGCAACCAGAAAAGAAGCTTGAAGATATAAACAGTGATCACTTTATACAGACGATTCAAGCTAACACACTGACCCCTTTAGTCTGGATCAGCAGGCTTATTAAACTGCTAGCGGGTCGAAAAATGTGTTTTTTAGTGGTATTTAGCGCGCGTATAGGTAGTATTTCTGATAATAAACTAGGTGGCTGGTACAGTTATCGAGCCTCAAAAGCAGCACTGAATATGCTATTAAAAACGGCCTCGATAGAGTATGCACGTCGAGCACAGAACGTGAAATTAATCGCGTTTCACCCAGGTACTACAGACACTCCGCTCTCAAAACCTTTTCAAAGCTCCATCCCTAAAAACGCATTATTCAACCCGAGCTTTGTCGCAGAACAATTAATTGCTCTACTTAGAAAAACTAAACTAGACAAGCAAATTTCCTTTTTTGATTGGGAGCATAAAAAGATAAACTGGTAGCCGCGCCTCGCTGTAGACAAACCTCAACACGAGGCTTGTCTACCAGTTAACGTTAAGGGCGACGAGGTGTTTTTGGAGCAGTAGCCTTAATATTTTGATATTCAGCTATAGTCAGTTGCTCTAACGCCATAGCAACCCAACTGCTAACTAACATGTCGTACCATGGCTCTACACCACTACAAGCGACAACAATATTTCCATATACAAAAGAACCATAAAAGAGAACATCGCCCTCACGCAAAGACGAAGGATGCTGAGTTTGGTGAGTCATATTAGGCACTGAGTCCCGCCATGCTTGAGCTGCTTTATTGCGGGCTAGTTCGTCAAAGGGTACAGGCCAATTCTCTGGCGTCCCAAAAGTACACTCGTGCAAGACTGCATCTCCAAAAGAAGCTTCCCAAGGCTTAAGTTGCGGGTTCATAACCACGATATGAAGTTCTTGACGACAGGTTCTTTTAAACAGTTCATCAATTGATGGTTTAACTAGCTTTATGGCCTCGACTACTAACGCTTTGTTATCCATTTTGGTTCCTTTATAAGTTATTTTTATTGCAGTAACGGATCATCCTTAGGCAGTAATTTCTGAATCCAAATGGCTAACTTATGCTTCAATGCAGGTAAATCTTCTTTATCCTCTGGTAACGCCACAACCAATTGGTCCTGTACTAATAAACGATAAATAGCTTCTGTTTTCTCATTTGCAGACATAGTCGATGAAAAGCCAGCATAACCACGTTTGATAGCATAATTTTCACCTACTTGAATGGCTTTTTTACTTAGAGCCGCTTCGTTTTTAATTTTTTTCATGGCCTTCCCTTATACAAAAGTAAATAACAACCATGACTTTAGCACTTTTTCAGTAACTACCTAGAATTTCTTTATTTGTACTACAAATAAAGAAAAACACAATAGGCCCTTGTCACAATTGGCGTTATTTCTCCAACCACGTATCATTGCCTTAACCCTTAGGAGGTAAAATGAGCACGGCACTTTTTCATCGTCACTGTTATCTTGTTACAGGCCCTACTGACTCGATTTTTTATGCTTTTCAGAAACTTAGCCACAACTTTGGCGAGGGCATAATTTATAGCCACGATGAAAAAACCTACGACTCACTTATTTATTCAAAACCGCACTCAAACACATTATTAACAAGCCACAGATTTAAGCAGGTAAAACAAGAGCTGGGCGCCAGTCATGACGCTATTTTAGTAGATTTCACTCAAGGTTTATCTCTGAACGCCCTTGCCGTATTAGCTGGAACAGTAAGAGGAGGAGGTATATTTGTTATCGCCATTCCTGACAATTGGCACCAACATGAAGATTTAGAGCTTGCACGCTACTTACCTTGGCCATTGACCCCTAACCAAGTTTCGCCAACCAGCAAGTTATGGTTCGAAAAGCAACTAAGGAGCTGTTCTTCTCCCTTTAAGCCAATAACCTCTTCGATACCAAGCCACTCCAGACAACCACCCGAAACGTTTCAAAGGCTAACAGATTGCCAAACGAAAGCTAAAAACAGTTTTTTTGGTAATTCCAATGCCAACTATGTACTCATTGCTCCTAGAGGTAGAGGAAAATCCACTTTAATTGGGGAGTGTATGGCTGAACTGGCCTTAGCTGGCGAAGACATCGTCCTCTGCGCTGCCAACCAAGGTGCGATTTGTGCATTAAAGTTACGCTTTCATCAAATCTGCCCAGATTTCCCCCTACCTTTCTATGCCCCAGACGCATTAATTCAAAGCAATAAAAAACCGCGCTATCTATTTATTGATGAAGCCGCCACTATTCCACTACCTATGCTTAAAGCTTTAGCCGAAAAAGCACAATGCTGCCTCTTTAGTACCACAGATTACGGCTATGAAGGGGCAGGTAAAGGGTTTGGACTACGCTTTTGCCATGACTTATCAAATGGCTCTAAAGCGTTATACAAACTGAACCTTTACACCCCAATTCGCTGGGCCCCCAATGACCCATTAGAAGCTTGGGTTAACGAAAACATCCTCCTAAATCCTGTTGAATCAAACACCGACAATGTTGATGGCAACTTAGTTGAAGCTATGCCTGTCCTTGCTAACCAAAGGACTTTAAACATGCCTGTCCTGACTAATCACCTCCTGACTAATCAAAGTAGGAAAAGTATGCCTATCCCACTAAGGAAAAGTATGCCTGTCCTACTAAAGGGGGAGCCGGTTGTAGCTGTTATGAATGGGGCAGATTGGTTGTCTCAGGAGACGAGGTTAAAAGAGTGTTTCCAGTTGTTGTTAAGCGCTCATTACCAAACGTCCCCTGAGAATCTACGCTGGATGCTGGACGACCCAAGTGTTTTCAGCAGTCTTTTGAGTTTTCAGAAAGACCATCAAATCAGGTCTGTTGCTGTGGTATCAAAAGAAGGCCAATTACCTCAAGAGTTAAGCAGAGCCGTTGCTCAAGGCGTTCGTAGACCAAGAGGTCACCTCCTCCCTCAATCTTTACTGGCTCATGAGGGTTATTTAGAAGCAGGAGATTTTTCATACTGGCGAATTAGTCGCATTGCGACTCAGTTTGACCGCCAAGGAACCGGGCTGGCAAGCCTCATACTGCAAAACTTGGAGCAATTAGCAAACAGTGAGCAGATAGACTTTTTGAGTACCAGTTTTGCAGTAACGGCCAAGACTTTGCAGTTCTGGACAAAAAACGGCTTTCAACCTGTTCGGTTGGGTACTACCTGCGACCAAGCCAGCGGCAGCTATTCCATTATGATGGTAAAGCCCTTAACCGAAGGCGCTAGCCAATCTGCACAAAAATGGACGGAATATTATTGGAACAACTTAGCCATTAATCTTAAGCGAGATTACCAAGACTTAGAGAGCGAGGTTAAAAGCCAACTTTATCAGGCTATCCCTACTTTCTATTTCAATAATACATCGTTAACCCAAAAGGACACTCAAGACCTGCAACTTTTTATAGAGCATCACAGACCGTACTTAACAGTCAGAGCTCAACTCACTCGGCTCTTTGTTGCGTCATCGCGCCTAAATCTCATTAATCAAACCGACAAAGCTTTTCAGTTACTTGAGCACCTTACCACTACTCCCTCAAGCAAGACCGATTTCACTCAGTTTGGGTTAATGAGCAAAAAACAAGCGGAATTGTTTCTTAAAAAGACCACCTTAAAATTGCTGAACGGTATAGAACAGAGTAAAAAATAGGCGGAAATCCCCCCATTTAAATTTTCGTAATGTGTGTGAATCCACCAAAGACAAGTCTCTCCCCTCAAAGAAAAAACAAAAAATCTTTTAAATTCAAGCATATAAAATGAAAGAAAGGTTTGGCATGAAGACTGCTATAAAGAGTGGATAGCTTAGCTTGGTAGGCTATGGGCTCTCGTTAGAGCCAGCAAAAATCAAGCACATAATAACAACTACTCATTTATTGGAGTTTTATAAAAATGAAAAAAATCAGCCTAGCTCTTACTTCTGTTGCCCTAGCATTTTCTGCAGGAACGGCTTTCGCCAACTGTGATCCGGGTGAACGTGTTGTTAAATTTAGCCATGTAACTGGCGGTACAACCCACCCTAAAGTGGTTGCTGCAAACAGTTTAGCTGAGCGCGTTAATACTGAAATGAACGGCAAATTATGTGTTGAGGTTTACCCTAACTCCACGCTTTTCGGCGACTCCAAAGAATTAGAAGCCCTTCTACTTGGAGATGTACAACTACTCGCTCCTTCTTTATCTAAATTCGGTTCTTACACGGAAAAATATGGTGTATTTGACCTACCATTCATCTTTAAAGACATGGATCATGCCATCCGTTTCACTAATTCAGCAGCAGGTAAAGGTTTGTTGAATGAAATGGAAGACTACGCAGGCTTTGTGGGTTTAGGTTACTGGATGTCTGGTATGAAATATTTCTCGGCCAACAAGCCACTTATGGTGCCGAGTGATGCCGAAGGCTTGAAATTCCGTGTACAGACTTCAGATGTTGCTAAAGCGATGATCTCAGCAATGGATGCTTCGCCTCAAGCGATGGCATTTTCTGAAGTTTACGGCGCGCTTCAAACCGGCGTAGTAGACGGTCAAGAAAACACTTGGTCTAACATCTACACCAAAAAGTTCTTTGAAGTACAAGACAGTGTTACAGAAACCAACCACCAGCTTTTAGCCTACTTGTTCATGACTTCTTCAGACTTCCTAAACAGCCTTTCTGACGAAGACCGTGCGCAATTTACTAAAATTGCAGACGAAGTAACACAAGCTGCAAACCAGTCTGTTAAGGCAAAAGAAGCAGCTAACCGTGAAAATATCCTAAAAGCAGGCGGTAAGATTAACTCCCTATCTCCAGAGCAGCGCCAACAGTGGGTAGACACTATGGCACCGGTATGGACTAAGTTTGAAAAAGCCATTGGCAAAGACTTAATTCAATCAGCAGCTGGCGCTTAAGCCAGGCTTCAATGCAAAATGGGTGGAGCTCCGCCCATTTTGCCATCGCCTTCATTTCACTGTGAGACTCTCGAAATACTTGCCGTAATCTAAGCGATTCATAGCGATAAAAATATTTGTTTAGGAGACCCCCATGGCATATTGGCCACATCTCTATTTACTGTTCTTTATTCTGGTACTTTGGGTACTGGAAAAGCGTTTTCCCAAGGTCATGGAACGGGCGGAAGAAAACCTTCTTATTATTGTTATCTCATCCATTATGTTGGTGTCCTTCGGGCAAGTTATTGCTCGTTATGGGTTCAACACCGGCTGGGATGCCGCGTTAGAATTTAATACGGTCGCCTTTTCATGGTTGATTCTTCTCGGCATGAGCTATGGCATAAAAACACGCCTGCATCTCGGTGTTGATATTGTGCTAAACGCTGTACCGGCACCTATTACCAAAGCACTTTCTTTGTTTGGCGCAGCCGCCGCTATGTTGTACGGTCTGATCCTACTAGATTCAACTTGGCTTGCCATGCTAGGTGTCGATGTCCGTGGTGGTGCTATTGAGTATTGGTCAAAAATGTACAAAATTGGCATCGGCTCTGAAGAACTCCGTTATCCAGAGTTTGTACAAGAAATGTTCGGTTTGCGCCCGCGTGTTCATCGCTGGTTAGTATTAGTCATTCTTCCTATCAGTCTTGCTATGTTGGCCTACCGCTCTTTACAAGCCTTTATCGATATTGCTACGAACAAGCGCAGCATGTTGATCAGCGGCCATGAAGCACAAGATCTGGTTGAAGAAAACAAAAACGCCTTAAAAGACGACTAGCAGCGGAGTAACATTGTGGAATCCTTAATCTTATTTTCCTTAGTACTGGTGTTGCTCTTTATTGGCTTACCAGTAGGCATCAGTTTGGGCTTGTCCTCCATTCTGTTTATCACTTTTTTCTCACACGACTCGTTATCATCCGTAGCTATTTCCCTGTTTGGGGCGGGGCAACACTATACGTTACTAGCCATTCCGTTCTTCATTTTAGCTTCGTCCTTCATGTCGACTGGGGGCGTTGCTAAGCGTCTCATTAATTTTGCTATTGCGAGTGTGGGGCACTTCCGTGGCGGTCTTGCCATGGCTTCAGTTTTGGCTTGTATGATGTTCGCCGCATTATCAGGCTCTTCCCCAGCAACCGTGGTAGCCATAGGGACTATTGCGATTGCCGGAATGAGGCAAGTGGGTTATTCAAAAGAGTTTGCCTCAGGCATTATTGCTAACGCAGGCACTTTAGGCATCTTAATTCCACCTTCCATTGTTATGGTGGTATACGCAGCCTCCGTTGATGTGTCTGTGGGCCGCATGTTTCTAGCTGGTGTCATACCCGGTTTAATGGCCGGTGGTATGTTGATGCTCGCCATTTATGTGGTTGCTCGTATCAAAAACTTACCAGCCGAGGAATGGAAAGGTTTTGGCAATTTAGTCCGCGGTGGTAAAGAAGCGGGCTGGGGCTTGTTCCTTGTGGTCATCATCATGGGCGGAATCTATGGTGGTGTATTCACCCCTACAGAAGCAGCGGTTGTTGCCGCTGTATATTCGATCTTTATCGCTCTCTTTGTTTACCGAGATATGGGACCATTAAAGGGTCAAACTTGGACCAACGAAACGGACGCAGACCACGCTAGAGTTGGCTTTAATGGCACGGTATATGGTGTTTCATTCTTTTTAGTCTGGGAAATTATGTCCTTCTTCGCCTTTGCCGACAGCGAAACAGTCACTGGCGGTGACCGAGCTATTTGGGGGCTGATCATGTCCTTAGCACTGAGCGTTTTTTATGTATATAAGCGTGCAGCTCACCTTGAGCAGTCGCTCTTCAATTGCATACTTGCAGGACTACCCATTTGGGGACGTAACTTATCGCTAATGGCACGAGGTTTCTTCCCAGCCTTATTCAGTGAAGATTCACGTAAGGTGATGCTTGAAGGCACCAAAACAACGGTCATGCTTATGTTCATTATTGCGAATGCGCTACTTTTCGCTCATACCCTATCTGCTGAGCGTATTCCCCAAATGATTACAGAGTGGATGCTAGGTGTTGGCTTTAACTGGTTCACCTTCTTGATCGCTGTGAATATTTTATTATTGATCGGTGGTCAGTTTATGGAACCTTCTGGCCTACTTGTCATTGTGGCCCCAGTTGTTTTCCCAATCGCTATGGAACTCGGTGTAGATCCTATTCACCTAGGTATCATCATGGTAGTGAACATGGAAATAGGTATGATCACACCACCAATTGGGCTTAACCTCTTTGTTACTTCAGGGATCACCGGCATGAGCTTAGCGAAAGTGGTAAAAGCGGCCATGCCGTTCGTATTAGTTCTTATGGTATTCCTAGTGCTTGTGACCTATATTCCAGCTCTATCTACTGCGCTACCGTACAGTATTATGGGACCGGAGATCATTCAGTAGGACATTCAAAACACAAAAAAAGCGCCGCGAGGCGCTTTTTTTGTCACTTGAAATCACATTAACCAGTTTAACGAGCTAACCACCCACCATCTACTGCCATAGTATAACCGTGCATATAACGAGATGCGTCTGAGGCCAAGAATACCACTGGCCCTGCCATGTCTTCTGATAACCCCCAACGCCCAGCTGGAATGCGGCCTAGGATCTCTTTTGATCTTTGCTCGTCTTCTTGTAATGCTTTTGTATTGTCAGTGGCCATATAGCCCGGTGCAATAGCGTTTACATTGATTCCGTGTTGCGCCCACTCATTCGCCAATAAACGAGTAATCCCCATTACGCCACTTTTTGAAGCTGTGTATGAAGGAACACGTATCCCACCCTGATAAGACAACATAGAAGCAATATTAATAATGTTGGCTGGCGTGCCTTGCTTGAGCACTTGCTTTGCGAAACCTTGCGCCATAAAGAAAAGAGACTTGATGTTCACATCCATCACGTCATCCCAATCTTGTTCGGTAAAATCAATTGCATCATTACGGCGGATAATACCGGCATTATTCACTAAAATATCGACTTTACCAAAAACTTGTATTGCCTCACTCATCACATAATCCACAGAAGAGATCTTACTCATATCCGCAATCACACTATGAAACTTTCTGCCTAGCTGCACAGCCTCACGCTCTGTTTCTACAGGTTCTCTGCGATTAACGCCGACAATATCTGCGCCAGCTTTTGCCAAAGCCAGTGCCATACCTTGCCCTAATCCGGCATTACAACCAGTGACAATAGCCACCTTACCTGTTAAATCAAACATCTCTTGCATATGAACTCCTTGTTGTGATTATTGTTGAGTTAATTGCACCAAAGTAAGTGCCTTTAGGTGAAACTAAATTCATAATACAAATAAGAAAAGTGGGAGTAAATAAGACAGGGTAAAAAGCCCAAAAGAGACTTCTAGCTCGCAAAAATTATATCGCCTAGTTAGTTACTAGGTGTTTCAATTTTCACTGGGTTAGAACTGAATAAGTAGCCGTCAAAATTAGGATCTTGATGCTCAGATAAACACATCAAAGTGTCTTTAACATTTTCAAGGTGACGCCACATAGCGACTCTTGCGGCATCTGGCTTTTTAAGCTGAATAGCTTGTAGTATATTTTCATGATCTACTAACCACTGTTTACGATAAGCTTGGTCAGTAATATGAGAATGTAGCTGCTTCCACATGGAGCTCTGTTCACGACGCTGCCATAAGTTCTCAACCAAATCGACCAACACACTATTTTGCGTCGCTTCTGCAATGGCAAGGTGGAAAACCTTATCCGCTGCATGATCATTATTAGGATCGTCGATGTGTTTTTTCTCTTCTTCAAGGGCATTACGCAGCTTTAAGATGTCTTTTTTCGTAGCTTGTGATGCAGCAAACTCCGCCACATGGCTTTCTAGTAGCTGTCTGGCCTGCATCATCTCAAATGGCCCCACATCGTCTTTATCTAGATCTGCGGCAAATTGATCTGGTGAGCCGTTTGAGTCGGGCTTGGCTATAAGGTAAACACCACTCCCCTTACGGACTTCAACTAACCCCATAAGCTCTAACATAATAATGGCTTCACGCACTACGGCACGACTAACAGATAATCGTTCTGCAATATCACGCTCTGGGGGTAAACGATCACCAATATCAAGCTGACTATCTTGCAGTTCGCGATATAGTTTTAGGCCTACTTCTTGGTATAGACGCTTAGCTTGAACAATAGGATTAATCATTATTATGGTACGCCGTGTGGCTCAGTCGCTTATGATTCATTATAGTTAAGCGGCGCCGAGTAACATACTCAGCACCACTTAAAAACATTATAATGCTTTGATAGCCTTAACATAAGTCGCAATGTCATTATTTTGCATTGCTTCATCATGCATTGGCTCTACAGCTTTAATAAAGGCATCTTTGTCTACTTCTAGCACTTCAACCCCCATTTTAGCGGCTTTTTCTAGTTCTTTTTCTGTATATTCAGACCAAAGTTGCTTCATAAACTGTGTTGACGCTTTACCCGCTTTAACAATAGCTGCTTGGTTTTCTGAAGACAGTGACTCCCAAGTTTTACTGCTGATCACCAACACGTCAGGAATCATGGTATGACCATCAAGGCTAAAGTATTTCGCAACTTCACCATGTCGGTAAGTCGTAACAGCACCAATATTATTCTCTGCACCATCTACTACACCTTGCTGTAGAGCGGTATACAGCTCACCAAATGATAGAGGGGTCGGTGAAGCGCCCATAAGTTCCATCATTTTAATTGCGCTAGGGCTAGGCTGTACGCGGATTTTCATACCTTTTAGGTCACTAGGTGTTCTAACAGGCTTAGTCGTATAGAAGTTACGAGCACCACCATCATAATATGCAACACCTACGAAGCCATATTTCTCTGAAGAACGGAGGATTTGCTGACCAACTTCTTCACTTTCAAGAGCTTGATAGTAGTGGTCACGGCTCTTAAAAATGTAAGGGATATTAAAAGCACCGTAGGCTGGGTCAAACGACTCAAGTTCGCTGGCATTAGATTTTGCCATATCTAAAGCACCTGTTTGCAGAAGCTCTAGAGATTCCCTTTGAGTACCTAGCTGGGCATTTGGATAAACTCGAACACGTAGATCGCCATCTGAGTTTGCTTTTACTTCATCTGCAAAATACTTTAATGCCTTGTGAATCGGCGATTTTGTATCGCCATTGTGGCTTAACTTAAGTGTTTCAGCCATAGAGTGGGAAGAAAGGCCAAAGGAAGCGCCCAATACTAATGCGGAAGCCAAGCAAGCTTTGGCATTTTTCATTTTAATCATTTTGTCATTCTCCATATCGTATTTTTATAATTTTGGATTGGCAGGTGCATATTATTGCTTGGGCATCATTGCATGACGAAGTTTTTTGGTCAACCAATTATCTCAATCCTATTGACCAAAATAAATATTTCCGTCACCATTAACAAATAAACAACAAAAACAAACTCTTTTTCCGCTTCTCGGAGGCAAAAAGTGAAAGCCATCATAAAACTGGTTGACCAAACTCTATCGAAAGCCTGCGTGGCACTTACTATCGCACTTGTTCTATGTGTTGTTTGGCAAGTTTTCTCACGCTATGTTCTTAGCGCGCCAAGTACCGCAACAGACGAACTCGCTAGATTCCTTTTCATTTGGGTAGGTTTGCTAGGAGCAGCCTTTACTCTAGGTCAAAAAAAGCATTTAGCCATGGACTTTCTGCTTTTAAGTTTGGAAGGTAAGCGTAAACAACTCCTGCAAGTTTTCATTAACCTAGTCGGTATGATTTTCGCCCTCATCATCATGGTTTATGGTGGCGGTTCTCTCGTACTTAAAACCTTAAGTGTCGGTCAAGTTTCCCCCGTTCTGGGCTGGCAAATGGGCTGGGTATACTTTGCTATTCCGCTTAGCGGCTTCTGTATGATTCTTTATCTAACTCAAGACTTATTCCTAAACAAATCAACCGACTAAGTTCTTTTTGAACCGTCTAAGTATAACGATAAAAACAAGGATAACACTGTGGAATGGCTAGTTGCTCTCGTACTCTTTGGTAGTTTTTTCACCCTACTGGTTTTAGGCGTCCCAATTTCATTTTCAATTGCCGTGGCAGCGCTACTTTCAATCATGGTGTCTTTGCCTTTTGATGCTGCTATTTCAGTGGTCTCGCAAAAGCTCGCATCAGGTTTAGACAGCTTTACATTATTGGCCATCCCATTTTTTATTCTAGCTGGCAACATTATGAACCGGGGCGGTTTAGCGCTTCGCTTAATTGATTTTTCTAAACTAATTGCAGGCCGTTTACCTGGCTCGTTAGGGCACGTGAACGTCATTGCCAATATGCTCTTTGGCTCTATTTCAGGATCGGCTGTCGCTGCCGCCGCCGCGGTAGGTGGCACCATGGCACCTTTGCAAAAGAAAAGCGGTTATGACCCTGTGTTCTCAACCGCGGTAAACATTACCTCCAGCCCTGCAGGCTTATTGATTCCCCCTAGTAATGCGTTGATTGTTTACTCCTTAATTTCCGGCGGCACTTCCATAAGCGCACTATTTTTAGCTGGCTATTTACCCGGCCTCTTAATGGGATTGTGTGTCATGTTGGCCATTGCTGTAGTAGCAAAGAAAAACAATTACCCTGTCTCTGAAAAAGTGTCTCTGCCCGAAGCTGGACGAGTAACTTTACGCGCATTACCAAGCCTTGGCCTCATTGTTGTGATAATGGGAGGAATCATTGGCGGTGTCTTTACTGCAACTGAAGCATCGGCTATTGCCGTTATCTACTCATTGATTTTATCCCTTGCTTATCGAGAGATTGGCCTTAAAGACCTGCCTAGTATTATTCTAGGCTCCGTCATGACGGCTTCTATGATCATGCTGCTGATAGGCGCATCTATGGCAATGGCATGGGCCATGGCGAATGGTGACATTCCTTACGCTGTAAGCGACGCTCTATTAGCCTTGTCAGACAACCCTATTGTGATTTTGCTGATCATTAACTTAATCTTGCTGATCGTCGGCATTTTCATGGATATGACACCGGCGTTGCTTATTTTCACGCCTATCTTTTTACCTATCGCTTTAGAGTTAGGCATTGACCCTGTTCACTTTGGCATTATTTTAACCTTCAACTTATGTATTGGTATTTGTACACCTCCGGTTGGCAGTGCTCTTTTCGTTGGCTGTTCAGTCAGTGGTGTAAAAATTGATAAGGTTATCAAACCATTAATCCCTATTTTTGCCTTGATGCTGTTAGCACTTATGGCTGTCACATTTATTCCATCCATCAGTTTATTTTTACCAAGCAGTATTCTGGGCTACTACCCATAACAGCTGATTGATTTTGTACTGGAGTACACTTATATGAAACCCATTAAACATTGGCAATTACAGGGCGCAGAAGGCAACCGAGTAGACATCTTATGTGATGATCGCCACTTACTACATATTTTTGTATTAGAGCAAAACATCATCCGAGTACTGCTAAAAAAAGACGGCCAGTTACAACTAGCAAACAGTTGGTGTGTATCTCCCAACGATACAGATACTGCAATAGAAGGTCGTGACCGAATGAGCAGCGAGGGTTTCTCATGCCCGTCCTTCGAATGCACTGAAATAGAAGGCAAACTGAGCATTGCCACTGAGGAGCTAAAAGTAACCTTAAGCAGGCCGCTGCATTTATCTTGGTCAAACAAAGACAGTGACGGAAACTGGCAGCCGCTCGCATCAGACCGCCCAAGTAATGCTTACATGCTGGGAACCAAAAGCCAAGACGTTCACCACTATATGTCTAGAGAGCTTTCTGACCGTTACTATGGTTTAGGTGAAAAAACTGGAGATTTAAACCGTCATGGCGCCCGTTATGAAATGCGTAATATCGATGCTATGGGGTACAACGCAAAGACAACAGACCCTCTTTACAAGCACATCCCTTTTTACATTACCAAAACAGAGCAAGCCAGCTTCGGGATTTTCTATGACAATCTCTCCACTAGTTGGTTTGACTTAGGTAATGAGTTAGACAACTACCATGGTTACTATCGAAGCTATCATGCAGCAGAAGGTGATTTGGACTTTTATTTTATCTCTGCTCAGCACATAGCAGACGTTACTAAGAGTTATGTTAATTTAACAGGAAGAACAATATTTGGGCCAAAATGGAGTTTGGGATACAGTGGCTCCACTATGTTGTACACAGACGCAGATAACGCCCAAGAGCAACTGGGCGAATTCATCACTCAATGTGAACAACATAGTATTCCATGTGACTCTTTTCAATTGTCTTCAGGCTATACTTCCATTGGTAATAAACGCTACGTATTTAATTGGAACAGCAGTAAAGTCCCCACTCCCAAAAAAATGAGCGACGACTTCCACCAAGCTGGATTAAAACTTGCCGCCAACATTAAACCCTGCTTACTGCAAGATCATCCAAGGTTTGATGAAGTCTGGCAAAAGCGTTTATTTGTTCTGGACTCTGAATACGATCAACCTGAATCTTCCCAGTTCTGGGATGACTCCGGCTCTCACCTGGACTTCACCAACCCCGACACCATTCAGTGGTGGAAAGATAATGTAAAACAGCAATTGCTTGAAAAGGGAATCGATTCCACTTGGAACGATAATAACGAATATGAAATTTGGGACGGCAACGCCCGTTGCGCAGGTTTTGGAACCCCTACTCCAATCAAGCTAATCCGCCCTTTACAGCCATTTTTGATGATGCGTGCATCTTATGAAGCACAAACCGAACACAGCCCAGAGCTTCGTCCTTATTTGATCTCGCGTTCAGGCTGCCCGGGTATGCAACGCTATGTTCAAACTTGGAGTGGCGACAACCGTACTAACTGGCAAACTTTGCGTTATAACGTTCGCATGGGGCTTGGCATGAGCTTGTCCGGCCTTTATAACATTGGCCACGATGTAGGAGGCTTCTCCGGTGACCGCCCAGATCCTGAGCTTTTTGTACGTTGGGTACAAAATGGTGTCATGCACCCACGCTTTACTATCCACTCTTGGAATGACGATAAAACCGTTAACGAACCATGGATGTTCCCTGAAGTCACTCCAATCATTCGTGAAACAATGGCATTGCGTTACCGTCTAATGCCCTACTTGTACGATTTGCTGTGGAAAGCACACAAAGAACACGAACCCATGTTGAGACCCACCTTCTTGGACCATGAACATGACACCAACACCTTCAATGAGTGTGATGACTTTTTACTGGGTAAAAATCTTTTAGTGGCCTCTGTCGTAGAAGCCGGGCAACGCGAGCGAGAGGTTTACTTACCCGCTAACAGTGCAGGTTGGTACGATTTTCACCGTCAAACATGGTATGCCGGTGGGCAAACTGTCACTCTCAGCGCCCAATTGGAAGAGCTTCCACTTCTAGCCCGTGCAGGTAGCGTTATACCTACCAGTAATCGTATTGCCCACGCTGATGCTCAACTAGATGACAGCAGAAATCTATTAGTCTTTCCTTACAAGGGTAAGGGACGAGAGCAAACCAACATTTTTGATGACGACGGCTTAACCAACCAATATCAAGAAGGTCAGTTTTGTGAACTGGTGGTGGATTTAAACTGCCAACTAGAACGCATCGACATCAACATTCAAAAACACGGGCAATGGCAGCCTAGTTATAAAGAACTAAAACTAATACTTCCCAATAACGAGCAAAGAAGTGTGTTCGTAAATGGGCAGGCATTGTCTGCTAGTAAAACTGTTGCCATAGCGGATCTTTGATCCCTATGCCGTTATCCCTATTAGGAAGGATGGTAAAATGAAAAGTTTCTTAAACGACGATTTCTTACTGAATACAGAAACCGCGAAGTATTTGTATCATAACCATGCGGCTGAACAGCCAATTTATGATTACCACTGCCATTTAAGCCCAAAGGAAATAGCGGAAAACAGACAGTTTTCTAACCTAGGTGAAATTTGGTTAGAAGGCGATCATTATAAATGGCGTGCGATGCGTTCAGCTGGGGTCGATGAAAGGTTGGTAACGGGTGACGCGAGCTTTGAAGAAAAATACCAAGCATGGGCCGAAACAGTACCAAAGTGCATTGGTAACCCTGTCTATCATTGGACACATCTTGAGCTAAAACGACCTTTTGGTATCAAGGACACGGTCTTCTCTCCAAGTACCGCTACAGATATCTGGCATCAGTGTAATGATATGCTCAAGCAGGAGGCGTTTTCTGCTCGCGGCATTATGAAGAGCATGAAGGTTCGTATGGTAGGCACCACCGATGATCCTGCCGACGACTTACGCTACCACAAGAGTATTGCACAAGACCCAAGCATAGACATTGAGGTAGCCCCAAGCTGGCGACCTGATCGCTCTTTTAAAATCGACCATGAGCTTTTCTGCGACTACCTAACTAAACTTGGAAAAGCTGCCGACATTGAGATTAATCGTTTCCAAGACCTTATAGATGCCTTGTCAAAACGTTTAGAAATCTTCGATGCCCATGGCTGTGTTAGCGCTGACCATGGCCTCGACATGATGCGCTTTACCGACGTCCCTAGCATCGCCACGTTAGATACCATTTTGGCTAAACGCTTAAGTCAACAAAGTTTGTCTGAGCTGGAAATTGAACAGTTCTATTCTGCGGTTCTTTTATGGCTAGGAAGAGAGTACGCCAAACGCAATTGGGTCATGCAGCTACACCTAGGTGCGCGCCGCAATAACTCGACTCGCATGTATAAATTGCTGGGTGCCGATGTCGGTTTTGACTCTATGGACGACCGCCCTTACGCTGAACCCTTGGCTAAGTTTTTAGATACCTTAGATCAAACAGATGAACTACCTAAAACCATTCTATATTGCCTAAATCCAATGCATAACGACATGTTAGCAACCATGATTGGCAATTTTCAGGGTGGTGGTGTGGCCGGAAAAATTCAGTTTGGTTCTGGGTGGTGGTTTAACGATCAACTAGACGGCATGCAAAAGCAACTAATCAGCTTGGCGCAAATGGGGTTATTAAGCCAATTTGTTGGCATGTTGACGGATTCTCGAAGCTTCTTATCCTATACCCGACATGAGTATTTCCGCCGTTTGCTGTGCGACATATTAGGCAACTGGGTAGAAAAAGGTGAAGTGCCTGCTGACTTACCTTTACTAGGCAAGATGGTAGAAGACATTTGCGCTGGCAATGCCAAACAATATTTTGGCTTACAAGGTTAACTCGACCATAGGATTCGACATGAAGATTCAGACCACTCGCTCCAATTATAATAAAGACGATGTGAAAGTCGGTATCGTACACATTGGCTTGGGCGCTTTTCATCGTGCTCACCAAGCCATGTATGTAGAGAAAAACTTAAATCGCCACCAAGGTGGTGACTGGGGCATATGCTCAGTCAACATACGCTCTAACTTCACCTTAGTAGATCAACTTAACGAGCAAAATGGCCGCTACTTCATTGCCGAATACGAAAGCAAAGAAAGCGCTCATTTACGTGAAATTAACGCCATTAAACAGGCTCTGTTCGCTAAGCATGATAAGGCGGCACTGTTTTCTCAATTGACTTGCGAAGAGGTCAAAATCGTTACGTTAACGGTGACTGAAAAAGGCTACTATTTATCCCCTTCTGATATGAAGCTTTTGTCAGACGACGAGCAAATTCAACACGACATCCAGCACCCTAGCTCTCCCAATACGGCTCCAGGAATCATAGTTGAAGCATTACATCGTCGCCGTGAGCTTGGTTTAGCCCCTTTTGCTGTGTTGTCTTGTGACAATATCCCAAATAACGGCCAACTGACTCGTTCAGCAGTTTGTGAGCTTGCTGCGTTTCGTTCAATTGAATTTGCCCAATGGATTCAAGCAAACGTGGCCTTCCCAAGTTCCATGGTTGACCGTATTGTGCCAGCCATGACAGACAAATCGCTACAGCGCATCAAACAAGACCTTAACTGTAACGACCCAAATGCTGTTATGTGTGAAAGCTTTAGTCAGTGGGTGGTTGAAGACAATTTCCCCCAAGGCCGCCCAGATTGGGAGCTAGATGGTGTACAAATGGTGGCAGACGTACACCCATTTGAAACTATGAAACTACGTTTACTGAATGGCAGCCATTCATTGCTTGCCTATGTGGGTCTTGCCCATAAGTATGAAACTGTAGCCCAGGCGATTGTCGAACCGAGTATTGCTCAGCTGTTGCGTCACTACATGCATTTTGAAGCTAGCCCGACTTTGTCGTTGCCTGCGGGCATTAATGTTGGCAATTATATCGACACCCTAATTAAGCGTTTTTCCAATGACAGTTTACAGCATCGTCTAGAACAAATTGCCATGGACGGTTCTCAGAAAATGCCTCAGCGCTGGTTAGCAGGGGCTATTACGCAACTGTCGGACGACGAAACCGTACCCATGATTGCTCTTGGCATTGCAGCTTGGTTTGTGTACCTCAAGGATGCAAACCAAGTGGGTCATTACAGGGTTAATGACCCTCTGGCCGAGACCTTTAACACTTATTTTGAGCAAGCTACTGTTGTATCAGATCTAATTCCCTTGCTGCTCAGTAACGAGAAAGTATTCCCTTTAGAAATTCGCTCAAATGAGCAACTAAAAACGGCTGTAATCGAGGCATACCTTGCCATTACAGAAAATACAATGAACGAATATTTGGCACAAACCAATTATTCTGCAACCCAAATTGGAGGATAACGATGGAACATACTTGGCGATGGTTTGGCCCAAAAGATGAAACCACTCTAACCGATATTAGACAAACAGGCGCGACTGGTGTTGTGACGGCTCTGCATGAAATTCCTAATGGGGAAGTATGGACGGTAGAGGCGATTCAAGCACGCAAAGAGCTGATCGAATCCCATGACTTAACCTGGTCGGTTGTAGAAAGTGTGCCAGTTCACGAAGACATTAAAAAACGCACTGGGCATTTTCAAACCTATATCGACAATTACAAGCAGACCTTATTAAATTTATCCGCTTGCGGCATTAAAACGGTCTGCTATAACTTCATGCCGGTTTTAGACTGGACTCGTACTGATTTGGATTACGAACTAGCAGATGGCTCCCGAGCATTACGCTTTGATCAGACAGCTTTCGCCGCTTTTGAACTCTTTATTCTGGCAAGACCAGGCGCGCAAGATGAATACAACGATGATGAAAAAGCGCAAGCTCAAAAGTTCTTAGATAATGCGACGGAAGAAGAAAAAAACCGCCTTGTAGCCAATATTATTGCAGGCCTTCCAGGTTCTGAAGAAAGCTATACTCTCGATCAGTTCCGCGCTCAATTAGCTGAATACGACCACATTGATAAAGAGCTTCTAAGAAAGCATTTGCAACTATTTTTGCAGGAAATCACTCCGGCAGCAGAGCAAGGTGGCTTACGACTGGCTATTCACCCAGATGATCCACCGCGCCCTATCCTTGGTCTACCAAGAGTCGTTTCGGTAAAAGACGATATTGAATGGTTGTTTGATGCGGTTCCTAGCGAAGCGAGTGGTATTACCCTATGCACAGGCTCTTACGGCGTACGTGCCGATAATGACTTAGTGGATATGGTGAATTCATTTGGCCCTAAAATCTACTTTACGCACTTAAGGTCAACTCAGCGTGAAGAAACACCCGGGAGTTTCCACGAAGCTTCACATTTAACAGGTGATGTGGATATGGTAGGCGTTGTTAAAGCTCTGCTACTTGAAGAAAAAAGAAGGCAAGGTAGCGCGCAAGAGTTACCTCCATTGATTCCAATGCGACCAGACCACGGCCACCAAATCCTTAATGACTTGGCCATTAACGCCAAACCTGGTTACTCAAAACTAGGGCGTATGAAAGGATTAGCGGAAGTACGCGGGCTTGAGCTTGGGCTCAAAAGTTTGATCTAAATATAGTCGCTGGTCGCCCTTTATCAACGAGGGCGGCTGGCATAATTTATCAAGCACTCAGTTCTCCGCCAGCTAAACTGATCAACACTTATAAGAAAATAAACCAGAGCAAATAAATGAGCGGTGTTTAAAAAAGCTGATGTACGTTAGGGTGTCCTGTTACCCCATATACCACAAAGTTATCACGACCTTTCTCTTTAGCTTCATACATAGCCATGTCCGCTTCGCGGAACGCATTATCTAAAGTAGTATGTGGACTTTTTACATCAAGCGAAATACCGATACTTACAGTGAAGGTAACCTTTTGGTCTTTGTAAGTTATTTGCGTCTCGCGCGCTGAGTGAATGATCTCAGATGCGAGCTCTTCGGCTTCAATGTGTCTCGCATTAGGCATCAGGACTGCAAACTCTTCTCCGCCTAAACGCCCTACCATATTAGGACGCTGTACTTTATCTAATAGAATACGGCCAAACTCGACTAATACTTTGTCACCGCACTCGTGTCCATATTGGTCATTAATACTTTTAAAATAATCCAAGTCTATGACTAAAAGAGCAAAGCTCGATATACCAGAAATATCTGTAATACTATCTTCCGATAAAATTTTTGCCCCCTCTTGGTAAAAATAACTGCGATTATAGGTACCTGTTAAGTCATCTGACATTGCCATGTAAGACATTTTAAGTTCCAGTTGATCAACCTTTAAAAATAAACCAACGAGATACCAAGACAATACGGGGGTTACAATAAAAGTAATGATAATAGCCAAAGAAATGATTAGCCATAAATCTTCTTTAAAGGGGTGATACCAAGTGAAACCGTAAATAAGTAAAAAGTCTAAGGTACAAGCAAGGGTAGTGGCAGATAATGTCAGCAAAATAACAAATGGGACTCGTCCAAGCCCTCTTAGTCTTGTTCTAATGTATGAAGCCATTTTATCTTATTTCACCTTAAACTAAGGAACAGCCGAACTTAATAGAAATGTAGCTTACAAAAAATACTGAACTTATTTTTGGGATACTATCAAAAAATCATATTAATAAGAATCATTAAAATGTTAAAGAAAGTAAGACAATAGCTTTTCTTTGTTTTAAATCAAAATTCTCAGATTTAAAAAAGTTTATTTGAAAAAATCCTTATCTAAATCATATTTCTGCATTTTGTCATACAGTGTTTTCCTGGGTAACCCAAGCGCATCCATCGTGCCTTTTATAGAGCCTTTATTACGCATCAACTCTTGCTCAATCAGAGTTTTCTCAAAACGCTCTACTTGTTCAGGCAATGTCATCACGCCAGGGTTATTTTCGTTCGTGATTATTTGGTCAAACTCAAAGGAACCTGCTTCCCCCATAAGTACATAGCGCTCTGCTAGATTGCGCAGTTCCCGTACATTACCAGGCCAATCATAACTTAATAAGCTCAACATGCGAGATGACGACAAAGGCTCAGACTCACGTTTATACTGAGCGGTAGCGACAAGACAAAAGTGATGCCATAACAATGAAATGTCATCCTTTCTTTCACGTAACGGTGGAATATCTACACGGACGACATTTAATCGATAATACAAGTCTTCGCGAAAGACGCCACTTTCACTTAGCCGTTTAAGGTCCACCTTTGTGGCCGCTAATATTCGTAAATCCAAATCAATGGCATTGTTTGAGCCAAGCCGCTCTAGCTTGCGCTCCTCTAACACCCTTAACAAGCGAATTTGCATGGACATAGGCATACTCTCAATTTCATCTAAGAATAAAGTGCCGCCGTTTGCATGCTCAATTTTGCCGATCCGTTGTGCTTTCGCGTCAGTAAAAGCACCTTTTTCATGGCCAAAAAGTTCTGACTCCATTATAGCCTCAGGAACAGCACCACAGTTTATTGCAACAAAGCTGTGGTCGCGCCGACTTGAATGCTCATGAATATACCTGGCTACTAATTCTTTACCTGTCCCAGTTTCACCCTGAATTAAAATATCTGCACCCGTATCCGCCACATGCAACAGAGCCTGCCGTAATTTGTGAATGCCGGCATTATTACCGACTATACGAGGCCCGGGGGCATTTTGTGCTTGTAGCTCTAATCTTAGATTACGGTTTTCTAAAGTCAGCTTACGCTTCTCTCCTGCTCTTTTGACGACTTCAATAAAATCCTCGTTAGAAAAGGGCTTTTCGATAAAGTCGTATGCACCCTCACGAATAGAATTAACCGCCATGCCAATGTCGCCATGCCCAGTAATTAAAATAAATGGTATTTGCGCGTCCACTTTTTTAACTTCTTCAAATAATGCTAAGCCACTTTTGCCAGGTAAATTAATATCACTGACTATAATACCGGGCCAATCTAATGAGATGGCTTCTAATAAACCATTCCCACTTGCCAATTCTGTAACATCAAAATCCTCTAATTGCAGGGTTTGCGAAATAGCCATTCGTACGGAAGGCTCATCATCAATTAAAATGACTGGATTCAAATCAGACATTTACTCTCCCAGTTGGATACCGCTAAGGCGTTCAGACGGTGATTTAAAATAAGGTAAAGACACACAAAACTCAGCACCTCCAGTCTCTAGGTTCCGAGCATAAATATGGCCTTCCATAGCATCAATAATACGTTGACTAATGGACAAACCAAGGCCAAGACCTGCACCCGAAAGTTTTGAGGTATAGAAAGGCTCAAACAAGTGCTCAAGGGCCTCTTGACTTAACCCTTGGCCAGAGTCTTGCACCACTATAATGACCTGGCTGCCTTCTAAATATTGTTTTACTCTCACTTGCTTAGCTGTTTGCCCTGCTTCTTCAATCGCATCCGCCGCGTTGGCTAACAAATTAACGAGTACCTGCTCTAAAAAGACCATATCACCTTTCACGAAAAAGCTATCGCTTTTCTCTAAAATTAGTTCAATACCAACTTGCTTATAACGGGGCGAAATGATTCTTAATGCCCCACTAATGGCCTGCTGAACAGAGATGGCACCTTGTTGTACATCTCCTTTACGAGCAAAAACCTTAAAGCGTGCAATTATATCGCCCATATGGTGCCCAAGCTGGCTGATATGTTCCAGATTCGCTTTCGTTTGCCCGTAGTTTTTTCTTTCTAAAAACTTTAAGGCATTATCTGCAAAAGAACGAATTGCTGTAAGTGGTTGATTAAGTTCGTGATTTAAACCTGCACTGAGCTGTCCTAGCACTGCCAACTTAGCGGTCTGAATCAGCTCTCGTTGAGTTCCCATGTGCTTGTCAATTTCTTGTCGTAATAAAGCATTGGTTTTTTCTAATTCAGAGGTTCGTGCCAAAACTCTTGCCTCTAACTCGTTCCTTGCTTGAGTTATCTCGTGTTCATACAGTTTTCGTTCAGTGACATCATGAAAGGTCACTAGATAATGACGTAGATCGGGTAACTCTAGTTCACTCAAAGTCATTTCTACCGGAACCTGAGTCTCTTCTCCATATACGAGCTCGCCTTCTAACGTCACGGCGCCTGTATTTGATAATGACTGTACAGGGTTGTGTCCATAGGCACTTTGCTCTTTATCTCCCGTCAGGCGAAATAAAGACTCAAGTGGCTGACCGACCAAGGGGGCTAGAGAGCAACCTAATAATTTTTCTACCGCGGGGTTAAAAGACTCAATCTTCTTATTCTGATCTAGGGTAACAAGACCCGCTTGGGTATTCTGTATCACTTCACGAATGTAAGCTTGATTATGTCGCGCCATTTCATTGGCATCGAACCGTTCGCGTAGCATTCGACCTCTAAGAATCGCCATAGCAAACAGCAAGCCGGTTATGGTAGCACCACCTGCAAAAATCGCTCGCCATAATGCAATTTCTTCATCAATGGTTGCTAAGGGGGAAAGCATCGAGATTTTAAAACCTAACAACTGTATTGGTCGCGTCATTTGTAAGTAGGCATCTCGTTGAAAAAGTTCTCCTTTTTCGTCTTCTTGAACCTCTAGAAACTCAACAATATCGGACTCTTGGTCAAAAGCAGCTTGATACACTACAGAAAGCTTTCCTATGGAACGGTCACGGTACCTTTTGCTGTCTAAAATACGTTGCATTTCTTCATTGGTTAACACTCCTTGCACCTGATATAACCATTCTGGCCGTGAACTACCAAACACAATGCCATCTGGGTCTAGCAGTAGGAATTCATAGCCCTGATTAGTAAAACGCTTTTCGAACTGCATTAAATCTACTTTCACTACAGCGACACCATTAATGCTGTCACCTTCGTAGACTGGATAAGAAAAGTAATAGCCCCGGCGGTTAGACATGGTCCCCAAGGCATAATAGCGCCCAGGGCGGCCCTTAATTGCTTGCTGAAAATAAGGGCGAAATGCAAAATTTTGTCCGACAAAGCTCATTTTTTGACGGTAGTTAGAAGACGCTATGGTTAAACCGTCACGATCAATAATGTAGCTATCTGAAGCTTCTGTGATTCGATTAATTTGTTCTAGTTCACGGTTTAATTGCTGTATATCCGATTCTAGTCCGTCTCTTAGAGCCTTACGAACCCGATCATTGGAAGCTAACAAAGTTGGCATATGTTGATACTTTGCGATCGCGCTTTCTAGTACGTTAGCCAACTGATCCAATTGCTCTTGTGAATCTATTTTTAAGTCTTCAATCTGTTCTCGACGTAGAGCTTCTCCTCCTTTCCATAAAGAAAGCAATGCTACAAGTACAATTAAAGTGTACACAACCATTAAGCGTAGCTTATTCTGGTTAGCTAGTACTTTGACCGATTTCGTATTTGTCGTTTCTATCAAGGTTAGTATCCCAGTGGTGTATACTTGTTATAAATCAGCCCCTTGCATTAGATAATTGTTTCAGGCATGTTAGCTAGAGTAAATGCTGAACCACAATTATTTATCTTTCTAGACAATAGGTTAACAATGCATTCTACCAGCTTCTATTGTTCGAATATTGACGACTTTCGCCAGCAAACCTCTGGTCTAGACACGCCGTCACTCATCCAAATTTATGGCCACATACCCATAGCTGAAGCGCAGGTATGGGCAGATGAATTATCCAATAGTTTTGCTAATGCCTGCCGCATAGGAATGGCCAGTGAACGACACCTATGTAACGGAAAAATATGTCGTACTGGCGTCACTGTTATATTTTCTTATTTCCAGCAGTCACTAATACAACATCATGGCGCACCTTACTTAGCAGCACAAGCAAAACAAAGTGGCCAGCAACTCCTTACTCCATTTGTTGCCAATGATCGCCTTAGAATTGCAGATTCTGCAATGATCGTTCTACTGGAAACTGAACACACCATTTGTGACGACTTCTTCGATGTTACTCAAGAGTACAATCTATCTATCGCAGGTGGGCGTGCGGGGTATTCAGATCACAAAAATAGTTGGGTCCTCTATCAGGATAAGGTTCACCAAGAATATAGCGTCTGTGTTGCCATTGGTAATAATGATAAGCCCCAATTACGAGATGCGTTTGTCGACAGCGTTACCATTGGGCGTCGCATGTTAGTCACTTCCAGTGAAGGGAACCGTCTTAATACAATAGATAATTTGCCCGCTCTTCAGATATACAAGAAGTACCTAGCCAATGGAGGAGACATTTCATCAGAGGTAATTAAACGCTTCGCTCTTAAGTCTTTCGAAAATGGCATAGAGATTAATGCGATACCTTTAGAGTGTTACTCTGATCAGAGTATTCAAATGAGCGATCAGTTAAGGCAAGGAAGCTATGTTAAGTTTATCTATTTCCATCCAGCTCAATCTTTACATAAAGTCATCCCACATATTAAACAATTAAATGACACATCACCCGAGAGTATTTTGGTGTTTAACTGTTTAGGTCGAGAACAGTTTGAGTTAGAAAACCCGCAAGACAAGTTAGCACTATTAAACCAGGTCAGCCCTATTAGTGGTCCCTATTGCTTTGGAGAATTTTTTACAAACGAATACGGCACTCAGGTTTTACAATACGCTCTTACTTATGTTGCCTTGGCTGAGCAGTGCTCTAGTAACAACCGACTCCCTAAGACATTACAGCTCCCTAGTGAAAGCCTATCGTTAACACCTTTGTTTAATCTATTGAACAACTCTTTTCGAGATATGGACCAGGAAGCAGACCAGCTTCCATTGGGTTATGAAAACAAAGCAAAAAGCGATTGGCTACACGACTTACAAACAGGTTTGTTAAATCGTTTTTCTTTACTCAGACAACTACACGGCCCAGACAAAGTAGCTCATTTAGCCGTCATTCGTATTCGAAACTTTCGCCTAATTAATGAGCAATATGGCTACAGCGCTGCAGATAACCTACTCGTTCAAATGGCTAATTATTTAGATGGCTTTTTAACTACAAACTCCATTGGTATTGAGTTTACCTGCTACCGTTTATCAGCCAATGAAGTGGCTATATCCATCAATTCAAATATTGCTCCGCGAAAAGTTGTGCGCTTATTTCGAGATATCTGTGAAGATATAGAAAGCCAAGAGTTTCAAGCCTCGAATCGTGTTGAAGACTTACTGGTTGTGAGTTTATCTGTGGGGATTGCTTCCACTTTTGGCCAGAAAGGGGAGTCAATCTGCAAACATAAGCACTTATTAATAAAGGCCAGCGAAGCCAGACGTTACGGACAAATAAATAATCACTCTATTTATTGGAATGGCGACCTACCTCCGAAAGATAACCTAGATCAAAACCTAGGCTGGATCAAAACCGTACGCCAAGCCCTCGAACTTAAACAGGTAGTGCCCTATTTTCAGCCCTGTTATGACAGCCAAACAGGAAAAGAAATTGGGGCAGAAGCACTAATGCGGGTCTGTATTGATGATAAAGTAATAACGCCATTCCACTTTTTAGACCTAATTAAACAAACTCAGCTTTACCCTAAAATCACCCAAGCAATCTTGGCCCACTGTGAGCAAATTTTACAGAGCTACCCAAATGCTCGCATCGCCATCAACTTATCGGTTCTTGATTTTAAACACTATGCCACTATGCGGGTCTTAAGAAAATTCTTTCGATACAATCAAGTAAAAGATAGATTGACCTTAGAGATTACCGAAACAGAGTCCATCCAAGATTACGAATGGATCAGCCCCATTTTACAAGAGTTTCGTGACGCTGGAGCCCTGTTGGCCATCGATGATTTTGGTGCCGGCTATTCCAACTTAGAAAAACTTATTGCCTTACAGCCTGATATCCTGAAGTTAGATGGCAGTATTATTAAGACCATTGATCAAGACGAAAAGCTCCACAAACTTGTACACAATATTAATAACCTAGCTCACTCTCTTGGCATCAAAACCCAAGCGGAATTTGTCCACAACAAAGCCGTAATGGACATTCTTGTGGATATGAAAGTGGATTATCTACAGGGTTATTATTTGTCTGAGCCTATTTCAGCTCAAGACTGGCGTCAAAGCCTCAGCACTCAATCGAATTAAGCTCTTTGATGGGCAAAAGGTAATACTTTTTCTATGTGCGTGTGTTTACTTAACAGCATAAGTAAACGATCCACCCCTAAAGCAACACCAGCGCATTCAGGCATACCACTTTTGAGCGCGCTGACCAACCTTTCGTCTTGTGGTCGAGATTCTCGCCCCATTGCTGCACGGGCCTGTTGATCTTGTAAAAAGCGAGCCTGCTGCTCTTCAGGGTCTGTTAATTCAAAATAGCCATTAGCCAGTTCCATACCCTGCCAATACAATTCAAACCGAGCCGCTATATGTTGACCATTTTCATCCAAACTCGTTTTCGCTAAAGCCGCTTGTGAAGCAGGGTAACTGTGTACAAAACAAGGTTGCAGCTGACCAATTTTTTGCTCAACCACACTGGCAAAAATTAACTCAAGCAAGGTGTCGCGGTCAGTTTCATCAAGGCCGTATTCAGTATGTTGATGAGCACATTCTTGCAATTCTTTTAAGGAACTAAGAAAAGGGTCCAAACCCACCGTTTGCATAAAGGCTTGCTGATAACTGATACGCTGACAAACTAAGGTTGGAGTGTCACAAATGGCTTGTAAAAGGTGTTCTATCTCTGTCATTAATTGCCAATGATCAAAGCCCACTCGATACCACTCTAACATGGTAAATTCGATACTGTGTCGGCGGCCAATTTCTTCCGCCCTAAACACCTTCCCAAGCTGATAAATGGACCCGCTACCTGCACAAAGAAGGCGTTTCATTGCGAACTCTGGTGAGGTTTGCAAATAGTAGGTTATTTCCTGACCTTGATGGCATACCTGACTAGTCAGAACTTCAATATGAGGATCGCTGATGCTAGCTAAAGACAAGCATTGGGTATCGACTTCTAACACATCATGACGCTCAAAGAAGTCTCGTATTGTTTTGAACACTTGAGCGCGTAATTTCAAACTGCCTAGCTCGGCAGTTGGTTGCCATTGATCAGCTTGGTACATAAAGGTTACTCAGAAAAAGCGCCATCATACCAGAGCTAAGCCATAAGAGGAGCTTAAATTGCTCCTCTTATGGCAAGATCACTGTGTTCGATGCATCAAGGCACGAAAAAACGACACGTTCATTTGCCCAATCATTAAACCGAGTAAGATCAGTAAGGCCGCGCCCACTTCCACTAGACCAATTGCTTCTTGATAGAACCAATGACCACCTAATAAGCCGAACACTGGCACTAATAAAGTCATTGGGGCTACGGGTGAAAGGCCATATTTCATGATCATTTTATTCCATAACCAATATCCTAAAAGGGTAGTTGGATAGGCTTGGAAAAGCGCTGAAAATAAAGCAAATTGATTAAAATTTTGCGGCAATTCAGTCAACACACTAAGACCCTGAGTCGCAACTGCCAACACCAATAAAGGGATAGGCGCAAACAACATTCCCCATACATTAAACGCAAATATTGCTTTGGTATTAGCACGTTTCACAATTAAGCCGTTAAAGCTCCAACATACCGAGGCAATTAACACTAGCGCCAAGCCTTTGGTTGTCACCGTACCACCGTCAGCGTACATAATCAAAGCCAAACCGAGTAAGGCCAACCCAGCGCCAAATAATTTAATGCCTGTAATTTTCTCATTAAGGCATAGCCAGCCAACCAACAGCCCGCTCACAACACTCATATCCAGTAATAAAGACGCCATACCAGCCGACAATCCAGCACCTATTGATAAGGTTGTCATGCCCCATACTCCTACGCCGAACGACAGCCCATAAAGGATCAAGTAGCGCCACGGCACATCCGGCTTTTTCACAAAGAAAATAAATGGAAACACCGCAAAGCTAAATCTCAATGCCGTCAACACCAAAGGGTGAACTTGATTCACTCCTAGCTTAATAACACTAAAGTTCAGCCCCCATAATGCCATTAAGGCAACTAATAATACTAAGTCCCGTGTTTTCATAAGCCCTGCTCCCAATCGTTTGATATGACAATAGTATTGAGGAAAAACCATTAAGAGTGCAGATTCAATTTTTGGTAAAAAATAGAGTACAATTTAACAAATGCAGCAAAGCAGGAAAAAACAAATGACACTTTATGAAAGCCTTGCCCACCAGTTTATCGACGACATAAAGTCCCATAAGCTGGCGGTCGGCACTCGCTTACCGGCTTTGCGAACACTGGCAAAACAGCACCAGGTGAGCCTGACGACAGCGACCAAAACCTATGATTATTTACAGCAAACAGGCTGGATCTACGCTCAACCACAGTCGGGCTACTTTGTCTCTTCTGATGCGTCCACTCACACTAGCCCAACGCCAAATACTCATATTGCACTACACCGAATAGAACAACGAGACCCTAAAGAATTCGCGCCAGAAAAAGGCTACAACCCTAGTTCAGGCTTGTTTACCCCTTTAGGTACATCCATGATTGCACCACAACTGCAACCTACTGAAGAACTCCAAAGAGCCATTAAAAGAGCGACTCGTCGTGCTGGCAAACAACTATTTAGTTACCCAGAACCGGAAGGGGAAAACTCATTAAGACATGCCCTAGCTCAGCATTTTCAAAAAGACAGATTCGCTTTTTTAGCCAAGGAACTTGTGATCACAAATGGATGCATTGACGCCGTACGCATTGCCATTCAAGCACTGACTAAAGAAGGGGACACGATAGCAATTGCCTCTCCTTGTTTTAGCGGGCTATTAGACTTGTTAGTTGGCATGTCTCGTAACGTTATTGAGATTCCAGTACAACCGACTGGCATAGACTTAGACTATTTCGAGTCGGTGTTGCAACAGAAAGCAGTGAGCGCTTCTTTATTTAGTACTTCCAACATTAATCCGATTGGTAATAGCTTGCCTGTTCAGCAAAAACAGGCACTTGCTCATTTATCCGCTAAGTATAAAGTGCCCATGATCGAAGACGATATCTATTTCGAGTTAAGTCACCATCAGCAAGCTACCCTGCCCGCCAAGCATTGGGACACACAAGGCTATGTTGTTTGGTGTGGGTCTGTGTCGAAAACCCTTGCTGCTGGATTGCGTTTAGGTTGGTGCTTACCAGGGCGCTTTTATAATGCTTACTTGCATCAACAACTTGCCACAGGATTTGGCGTAAACCCATTAATTCAAAGCGCCTTAGCCGAGTTTATTAATACCGGGGAGTATCGCCGCCATGTTAATAAAATGCGCCTCAAGCTCACTCAACAAGTACATGAATATCGCCAGTTTATGTTTCAACACCTGCCCGCCAATAGCAAAATTAGCTTACCTCAAGGTGGGATGGTACTTTGGATTCAAGTGCCACATTTAGACTCCACACAGTTAGAAAAACAAGCTCTGGTGAAAAACATAGAGATCCGTAGTGGCGCATGCTTTAGCACTCACACTTTTTATCATGATTGCTTTCGTATTAACTGCGGCTGGCCGTTACAAGTTCAAGGGGATACAAGCCAAGTACAACAACAACTTCTTGCTCTATGCGACATGGTAAAAGCGCTCATCAAAAACGAAGTCTAAGCTACGTAAGGCATGCATACAGAGCTACTCTCTCATTTAGAAATGTTATATCATAACAATAATATTTTTTAGGAGAGAAACATGGCGAACAAAATACCTGTTACCGTATTAACTGGGTTCCTTGGCAGTGGTAAAACCACGCTACTTAATCGAATCCTATCTGAAGAACATGGCTTAAGAATCGCGGTTATTGAAAATGAGTTCGGTGAAATTGGTATCGATCAAGATTTAGTCATTAACGCGGATGAAGAAATCTTTGAAATGAATAATGGGTGTATTTGCTGCACCATTCGTGGAGACCTTGTGCGCATTTTATGCGACCTCGCTGAACGCAAAGACAAATTTGATCGGGTCATTCTGGAAACAACGGGTATGGCAAACCCTGGCCCTGTCGCGCAAACCTTTTTTGTCGACCCTGATGTAGGTCGCCAGTTCGAACTCGATGGCATTATTACTCTTGTAGACAGTAAACACGTTGATCAACACCTTGATGAAGAGACCGATGAGGTTATGACTCAGGTGGCCTTCGCTGATCGCATTATTATGAACAAAGCGGATCTAGTTTCTCAAAGTGATTTGCAAAAGCTATCTTCACGATTACAAAAAATCAACCAGATGGCGGGGTTATATCAAACAACCCTAGCTGATGCACCTATACCAGAGTTGCTGGACATTGGCGGTTTTAATCTACAGCGGGCATTGGAAATGAAAGCCAACTTTTTGGAACCAGAATACCCATTTGAATGGGGCGGAACATGGTTGCTTAAAGCCGGTGACTTTCGTTTGCAGCTAGAAAATGGTCCAGACCCAGATATGAAGCTACTTGTACACGAACTTGATGACAGCTCCCCAAGAAACTTACTAGAGCTTGCCGAGTCCGTTTATGTTGCCTTTTCAAATCAGGGTCAGTCACTGTCTCATAGTGAGGCGATCACCGAATACGGCTCTTGCTATCGCCTGCAGCTTGAAGGGCAAACATCTTATTCATTTGACTTAAAGAACGACCAAAGCAAAACCATCGCTATTTTTTCTCAGCACACTCCCGAAGAGTTTAATATGTCCTTGTTAGATGCTAGTGGCACAGCGCTAACCTGCTTAGGCCAACACTATTTCAACCCTGATCACCATCACCATGACGCCGTCACGTCCGTAGCAATTGAGCTACCTGGATCGTTCGATGTCTCTAGGATTAACGCATGGATTGAAATGTTCATCATGGAAAAAGGGGAAGACATTTATCGAATGAAAGGCGTTTTTGCAGTGCATGGAGAAAAACATCGCATTCTTTTTCAAGGTGTACACATGATGTTTGGCGGTATTCCAGGTAAACCTTGGGGAGATGAGCCACCTTGTAGTAAAATGGTTTTCATTGGTAAAAACCTCGATGAAAACTATTTACGCAATGCCCTCAATGCTTGTTTATACACAGAGCAATAAGGCACCATTGTTAACCCCCGTATGGAGTCGTGTTTTTGAGAACTCGGCTCCAGCCAACATAAGATATCGCCGCCATAATGAAAGATGTTAAGAACGTATTCCGTAACCTGGAAAAAATGTTGAGAAACGCCAGTTGGTTTAACGATGATTGGGAAATTTACAATAGAGGCCCCTACTTACAACTCTACAAAAGTAGCTGGTATAACCATAATCAAGGTGGCGTCCACTTTGAAACTTTTATTGAGGCACCTCAGATAAAGCAAAAAGCCTTCCCTATTTGTTTGCACGCAGAGGAAGACTGCCCGAACCAAAATCAATTCATTGACGAATTACTCGCGTTAGAAGGTCAACGCATTAACTCTTGGAAAGGCTACCAAACCATAGGATCTGGCTACCATGTTTGCGAGCGAAGCCTGCCTTTGAATTTTAAAAACCTTGAACAGCGCATTTATGAAGAGCTAAACCGTTTACGTCAGCTCGAAGGCAGCATTGAACAAGTTTTAGAAGAGCTACAATAGCCCCATGAAAAAGCAAAAGAGCCCTTGTATCAACCTATGTGAATTTTCTGGCCCCAAAGGTTGGTGCATTGGCTGCGCCCGCACTCGCCAAGAATGCCAACAATGGAAAAACATGAAACCTTATGATCGAAGTAAGGTAGAAAAAGAGCTTCGTAAGCGACTTTCTCATATGAAAAATTGATATAAAAAAAAGCCCAAAGAGCTGTATATACAGATCTTTGGGCTAAAACCCTACTTCTCTCTTTTCTGTACGACTAAATTCTCTACTCATCCACCTCTAATAATATAGAACCGCTGGCAACCACATTGATAACTGTGGCACATAGGTCAGTAATAACAACACTGCCACCAGAGGGATCATAAAAGGAGCTGTTGCTTTTACACAGCGTTCAAATGGCACGTCAGACACCTTCGCCAGCACATACAACACAATTCCTACTGGAGGTGTCAGTACACCTAGCATTAAATTGAGTATCAAAATAATGCCGAAATGAACTGGGTCAACACCGATTCCAATCGCCATAGGTAACAATACGGGGACTAATATTGTGATAGCGGCTAGGGTTTCCATAAAGCAACCAATCAACAAAATAATCAAATTCATGATTAACAATAGCGCCAGTGGGTTATCTGTCACTCCTTGTAGCAACACAGCAAACTCTTGAGCAACTTGGTTGGCCGTCAATATCCATGCAAAAATCGAGGATGCCGCAATAATCATTAGTATGGTGGCGGTTGTTTCTAATGTCTCGCTGGACACCCGCAACATCGACCTCCAAGTCAGAGTTTTATACACAAAGAAACCTAAAAACATGGTGTAGGCTACCGCTGCAATTGCAGCTTCGGTCGGTGTGAAAATCCCTGTAAGAATACCCCCCACTATAATAATAGGGGTCATTAAAGGGGCCACAGCACCTTTAAAAGCATGTAAAAATAAACGGAACTGAAAAGAAGCGTCTCTTGGATAACCTCGTTTACGAGAATACCAAGCCACCATCATCATTAATGAGCCAGCCATTAATATGCCGGGAATAATCCCAGCAGCAAACAGTTTACCAATCGACGCATCCGCAATAACGCCATAGACAATCAAAGGCAAAGATGGAGGAATGATAGGTCCAATCGTTGATGACGCAGCAGTAATACCGACGGAAAAATCTTTATCGTAACCGGCTTCTTCCATGGCTTTTATTTCTATATTACCAAGGCCACCGGCATCCGCGACCGCCGCCCCAGACATACCGGCAAAAATCACACTCGCACCAACGTTTACATGGCCTAAGCCACCATGCATCCAACCCACGGCAGTACGAGCAAAATAAAAGATTTTATGGGTAACACCAGCCACATTCATAATATGACCAGCCAAAATAAAAAATGGAATAGCGATCAATGGAAAGCTATTTATACCGCTAACCATATTATGCAGTACAACCAAACTTGGCATACCGTTGAAAACAATAAACAATAAAGAAGATAGGCCTAAGGAAACAGCAACGGGTACACCTATAACTAACAGGCCGAACAACATAACAAACAATAATAAAATTGACACAAGCGT
This sequence comes from Marinomonas epiphytica, assembly GCF_054780655.1. Classification (NCBI taxonomy): domain Bacteria; kingdom Pseudomonadati; phylum Pseudomonadota; class Gammaproteobacteria; order Oceanospirillales; family Oceanospirillaceae; genus Marinomonas; species Marinomonas epiphytica. The sequence continues at coordinate 56,425 of NZ_BAAGVX010000026.1, read as the reverse complement.
CTCCTAATCTGAAATCGCGCGTTCTTCAATTTCAGAAACCAGTTGGCTCCCAGAACTTCGGATTTTATGAACCAGCCAAATCAATGAAAAAATAGCCATGGCAGCAAAACTCAGTGAGACAGACCAATATATGTAACTTTTAGGAATCGGAATCGACACCATATTTTGTTTAGTTTTCATGGCAAGGTCTGCCCCCACCCATGCCATGAGTGAATAAAAACCTATGGTGATGGCCTCGGCCAGTACTGCCAACCACTTGGCAGCACCAACGGAAACAAACCGATAAAAAAACTCTAAGAAAATATGAGCCCCTTTGCGAACACACAATACAGAGCCTAAGAAGCCGACTAGAATGAGCAGAAAACGAGACACCTCTTCTGTCCAGCCCATTGAGTCATTCAACACATAGCGTGTGAAAAACTGCAAAAACACCACAGCCATTAACACCCAAAAAACAATCAACCCAGGTAACGCTACCCAGCTAAATTGAAAAGTATTTTCTTCAGGTGATTGTGTATCAGCCGCAAGGGGCTGCGTTGATTTCTCTAACTCTGATTTCGACATTCTTTAGCTCTCTATCCGTATACTGCTTAGTTAAAGCGACTTTAGCCTTTCAACTTGCTCAGCCGTGAACGGTGTATCCAAGTCTTCCATGTAGTTTAGAACCATATCCTGAAAAGCTTCTCCGTCTACTTTCTCTACCACTATACCCTGAGATTTAAACCATTCACCTAACTCTTGCTCAGACTGATTAATCTGATCAGAAGCGCGGTAAGAAGCTTGTTTAGTAATCTCTTTAATTGCTTGATAGTCAGCATCTGAGACTTTAGATTTCACTAATGAAGAGACGATAGTTAAAGACGAAATGGTAATGTGCCCAGTTAAGCTGATGTGAGATTGCACTTCATGAAATTTCTTCGCTTTAATGGTTGAGAGTGGATTTTCTTGTGCATCTACAACACCTTGCTGCAAACCAAGATACACCTCAGAGAAGGCCATTGGCGTTGGGTTAGCCCCTGTCGCACGAGGGAAGATCATGAACAAAGGAGCGTTGGGCACACGAATTTTCAAATCTTTCATATCACTAGGCTTTACGATTGATTTGTTTGATGTGACATGGCGCTGGCCATAAAAACTTAGCGCTGTCACTTCATGCCCAGTCGCGTCTAAGTAGCCTGCTTGCATTTCTTTAAACAAGTCACTATCACGATACTTTTTCCAGTGATCGTAGTCTCGGATCATGTATGGGTAGTTAGACATGGCAATAGGGCCATAGTATTGACCACCGAACGCCGCCCCTGTGTAAATAATGTCTACAGAGCCAATATTCATTCCTTCGTTAATGTCGACCTCTTTACCCAAAGAAGAACTTGGGTGAACAGTCAAAGAAACACGTCCATCCGTTTGCTTGCTAATTTCGTCCGCTGCCCATTCAGCAGCTTGATGGTAAGGGTGAGAGGTCTCATAGACATGAGCCCATTTTAATTTGGTATCTGCATAAGCAGGTAACGAAGTTAATAAACTGGTAGCAGTTAAGGCTGCAGCACCTATGAATAAACGTCGCGTGATGTTGGTGATCATAATAGCGTATCCCTTTTGTTATTTTTTTGAACAATGGACCATTTTTATGTTGGCCGTTTTCTATATGACTCACCAAAAAAAATAAACCAAACAATCACTACAACAAAGAAAAAACCATTTAAATCGATTGAATTTTTTAGTTTGGTCGACCAAAATAACCATTCATAACCATTTTGGTCAAAACAAGCCCTGGATACCATTATGCCTATTGAACCTTTAACTGCCGATTTCAGCATACAAGAAGCCCGCAATACGGATATTGTGATTAATGAACTACAGAGCCTAATCAAGAATGGCAAACTCAATCATGGTGATAAACTCCCTTCAGAAAGGAGCTTAATGGCCCGCTTTCAGGTGGGGCGTCATGCCGTACGCGAGGCGATTTCAGTATTAGCTCGAGACGGCTATTTAGAGGTAAAACCCAGACACAGACCTATTATCACCTACATTCCTCAAGACGCAGCCTTTGATATGATGGGGAGTTTTATTCAGCATTTTTTAAAAGAGAAAGATGGCTATGAGCAGCTATTTAAAAGCCGTGCTTTTATTGAAGCGTCGCTCGTTCGCCATGCTGCTTTATATGCTCGCAAAGAAGATATTCAAACATTGAGAGAAGCGCTTGAAGAAAATAAAGCGGCGATTGGCAATACAGTGCAATTTTATTTAACCGATATCAAGTTTCATAAAGTCTTGTACGACATTCCTAAAAACCCGCTTTTTGCCATGCTTCATAAAGCCTATATCACATGGTTAAGTCGCCATTGGTCGAGAATGGTCCGAAGCGCCGATTTTGATCGTATCGCCTATCATGCCCATGAAAGTATTTTTAACGCCATTGTCGAACGAGATCCAGATGAAGCAGAGCAAGCGCTACAAGATCACTTAAAAGTTTCTTGGGGCCATGTTAAGGGTACATTCAAAAATAGCCCTTTTTCAGGTTAATCCTGTATTATGCCATTTTAAGCAAAGCCCTAATGTGACAACACGCTGCACGACCTAGCGCATCAAGATCATAGCCACCCTCTAAAATAGAGACGATGCGACCTTGGCTATAACACTCAGCCACTTTCATGAGCTCCTGAGTAATCCATGTAAAGTCTTGATCTTCCAATCTTAATTGCCCCATGGGGTCGGCTTTATGGGCATCAAAACCCGCTGAAATTAACAATAGCTCGGGCTCATACTGATGCAGAGCAGGGATCAATTGAGTAGAGATTGCTTGCCTAAACTCATTACTACCTGTGCCCGCCTCTAATGGAATATGCAATATATTGTCATGACTCTTACCTGGGTCACTATAGGGATAAAAAGGATGCTGATAACTCGATCCATAGAAGATACCTGAGTCACCGCTGACAATATGTTCCGTGCCATTACCGTGATGGACATCAAAATCGATAATAGCAATCCGCTTTAGTTGATAGTTTTGCTGTGCATAGCGAGCCGCAACTGCAACATTATTAAAAAAGCAAAAACCCATTGCTTGATGCTGCTCTGCATGATGACCTGGTGGGCGCACAGAACAAAAGGCATTATCTACTTCTTGCTTCATCACCATATCCAGAGCTTGGATAGCGGCTCCGGCTGCATACAAAGCCGCATCTAAAGAGTGTTGCATAAGAATGGTCTCAGGTTCTAAAGAGATCGACTCTTCACCCTGAGCACCCTGTAAAAGCTGAGCTTGCGCTAATATACCATCTACATAGTCACTGTCATGAGCCTTTTTAATCTGTTCAATACTGGCCGGTTGAGCCTCACGCCAATGCAAAAAATCCAACATTTGACCTGCAATTAATCGGTCATGAATGGCGCCTATGCGAGCCGGTGACTCTGGATGTTCAGCGCCCATCTGGTGCTTTTCACATGCATCATGGGTGATGTATGCCGTTGCCATGTTCTCTCCTTTATTATTTTCGTGCTTTAGCAGCTAACTTCACGCAGCACAGATTCGAACATACTTTCAAAGCGTTACTATTATCATAAAGTAGTAAAGACAAGCTATCCTACGATAGTCTACTATCTAGGTGAATTGATTAGAGGACGAGTCTGTGAGTCAGCACGCTTTGCAATCCCTAATGGCCCCACAATCCATCGTGGTGCTCACTGGTGATAACCCCAAAGACCCGATAATGTTGGCCTTGGTTCGCAACCTTCTACAGGGCAACCTTCAACGGACCTTACATGTGGTGGGGGTGGAGCCTACTTGGCCTGAAGATAAACGTCCTGAGAAAAGTTCTTCTGATATTCCGAATCGAGTGCGTCATTTTAGCTCTCTAGACCAACTTACCCAGCCCTTTGACGTTGCCATCCTGGCAGGCTTTCATCAAGAGTCTATGGAGAATATTATCGCCGCCTGTGGCGAAGCCCGTATTCATTCATTGCTTATGCTCAGCTGGACAAAAGAGACAGAACAACGTCTTGTACCATTGTTACGAAAACATAATGTGCGTCTACTTGGGCCTAATAGCTTTGGCATTTGCCGCCCCAAACAAGGCATTTTTGCTTGGCTAGGACTTACTCCCCCTATTCCTGGACGTCTTGCTCTGTTGTCTCAATCAGGCACCATTGCAAGTGCCTTAGTGGACTGGGCAAGTTGGCAAGGTATTGGGTTTTCACAAGTCGTGACAATGGGGGCTCCTGTCGATATTCAGCCCTCACAAATACTGGACTATCTGTCTACGGACTTTGAAAGCCAAGCCATCCTTATGTATTTACAACACGTTGGTAACGCGACTCGCTTTCTAAGTAGCCTACGCGCTACGAGTCGCACAAAACCGGTGGCGGTTGTTGCTGAGCACAGTATCGGAGCAAATGAAAAAGTACTGGATGCTGCATTACGGCGTACTGGTGCTGTACGGGGCCGTCGTTTAAATGATCTGGTCGCAGCGGCATCTGTCATGACCAATGCCAGACGCATTCAAGAAGGCGCGCTCATGATTGTGGGTAACGGTGCTGGCCCCGGTGAGCTAGCAGCACAAAGAGCCACTCAACTGGATGTCCCATTGTTAGAACCAAATAAACAGCTCCACCAAGAACTTGATCACATTATCGACCATCGCGGTCAAGTTGGCCCGGTTACCACAGTCTGGGCCAGTTGCGAAAGTGATGTGTTTGTCAGCTTAGCAGAAACGGCCCTTAAAGAACCTGAGTGCAGTGCCGTTTTATTGATGCTCAGTCCAACAGCACTTGTCGATCTATCCTCTTTTTATGAGCAGATCATAGAATTACACAAGCGGCAAAGAAAACTATTAATGGTCTGTTTGCTTGGCGGTGGTGAGATGATCGCAATTCGAACCCGCATTAATGAAGCAGGGATCCCTACTTTTCGAACCCCTGAATCGGCAATTGAAGGCTATCAATTTTTACAACAGTTCCAACGCAACCAGCGACTGGCAAAACAATCACCTGACAGCCATGCGGCCCATCAAACTTTAGAGGTTGATAAGGCCAGAAGCTGGCTCCAAAAAGCCATTCAAAAGCATTTTTTAGAGGCTGAAAAAGAACTGATTAAAGACGTCTTTGAAGTATTTAACATTCGCCTGTCCCTAAGAAGACAATCTACAAACTTGTTACAAGACCCACTTCATATACGCCTGTATCATGATGAAGTATTCGGTCCAGTGATTGCACTTTCAGTAGGACAAGCATGGCAAGATGAAGTCATCGGCTTACCTCCTCTAAACTCACTATTAAGTGAAGACTTACTAACAAATCTTGGAGTCAGGGGTAACCACCGCCCAATTATTCAATTGTTAACCAATATTTCAACATTGATTTGCGAGTTACCTGAGCTTCATAGCTTTCAGTTATCGGGCCTACGATTACATGAAAGTGGAAGTTGGTCGGCTGAACTACAAGCCACTTTAAAAGATTGCCAACAATTGAGACGTTATGGTCATTTGGCCATTCAGCCCTACCCTCGCCAATGGTCAAGTCATTTACAACTGCGTTCTGGGTTAATGACTCACGTGCGCCCGGTACATCCTGAAGATGCCCCCATCATGGCCGATTTTGTGCGCAGCATGTCGAAAGAAACACGCTACTTTCGTTTTATTTCCAACCTGTCTGAATTAACACCACGCATGCTAGCGAATATGTCTCATATTGATTATGACCGTGAAATGGCATTCATGGCGGTGGCCCAGATAAATGGCCAGGAAACCCTCATAGGCACAGCCCGCTACAGCGACAACTTTGACGACCAAAGCTGCGAGTTTGCCGTTGTGTTAGCAGATCAGATACAAGGCCAAGGGCTGGCCTCATACCTAATGCAGCAATTACTCCTGTCGGCTTATGACAAAGGCTTTAAGATCATGAAAGGCATAGTACTTGCCGAAAACAAACACATGTTGCAATTTTGTCGCCGCCTTGGGTTTTCTGTCATCCGCGACCTAGATGACTTAACACAAGTGGTGGTTAGTCTTTCACTGACCCCTGACTTTATCAGCGATATCCAAGCCGATGTAAAAAAGCGTGCTCAGGAATGTACCTAGCAAGCTTGTAATACCCTGACTCGAATGGCTTTTTGGTCAATGTGCTGAAACACTTTTGGACGAATTTCAGACACCCACCAGTCGTTATAAGTCTCCTCGTATAGACGCTGGCGCTCTGACTCAGAGTCGAACTCGCGCAACCAAACAAACCAGTCTTGGCCATCTTCGTCTTGGTGGGTGTAAGTATTGAGAACTCGCATTCCTTTGGAAACCTGATAAGGCAATATTTCTTCCGCCATCCAAGTTAACCAAGCTTCAAGCTTGCCTGGCAGCACTTTATATTCTCTCAATTCTACAATCGCCATATATACTACTCCCAATAAAAAACCCTGGTAACCAATCAAGGCTAACAGGGTTTGTTAATCGCTCATTAACAGGGTTATTTACCCGTTGCTCGAGAAACGTATTCACCAGTACGTGTATCGATTCGCAATACTTCACCAATGTTGATGAATAAAGGTACACGAACCATTGCACCAGTAGTTAAAAAGGCTGGTTTAGAACCGCCGTTCGCAGTATCCCCTTTCAAACCTGGGTCTGTTTCTGTTACTTCTAGTTCAATGAAGTTAGGTGGCGTTACGGCAAGAGGAACACCGTTATATAGAGTCACAACGTATTTTTCTTGCTCTTTTAGCCAGTTTTTTGTGTCGGCAATAGCGTTCTCATCTGCTGCATGTTGCTCAAACGTGCCATCAACAGCCATAAAGTGCCAGAATTCGCCATCTGTATACAAATATTCCATATCTGTATCCATTACGTCTGCACCTTCTAGGGTATCACCAGACTTAAAGGTACGCTCCCAAACACGACCGGTTTTTAGATTACGTAATTTTAAACGGTTAAAGGCTTGACCCTTACCTGGTTTAACGTGCTCGTTATCTAGAACAGCACATGGGTCGCCATCGACCATAACTTTAGTGCCGCCACGCATGTCGCTCGTAGAAATATTAGCCATACATCCTCACAGTATATATTTAGTGAAAAAGCTCCGACTGACGTATCATGTCTGTCCTAAGATCTATGCAAACCTGCATTCCTAGCAAAATAGAGCTTAGAAAGGGTTTGCGAAGATCTTGAAGAGCCTGAGGCCAAGTGGCCTATATATTTTTTGATGGCGCCATAATAACCTAAATACAGAATTTTTTGCAGACATTTGACGTGATTCCAATTAAAACTCATAACCCACTCTCTTGGAGTGAACACCTCTCCCAGGCCATTACAGATTTGCCCACGCTAATTAGCTTACTTGGTCTGCCACAAGACTTGATCGAGCAAGGTGAACAAGCTCATCAGGCTTTTAAATTATTAATTCCAAGGCCTTACTTAGAGCGTATGGAATATGGCAACCCAAATGATCCCTTGCTACAGCAAGTCTTGCCTATTGCTCAAGAAATGTTGGAGGTTCCTGGTTACGTTAAAGACCCTCTTGCAGAAGCAGAACACAACCCGCAAAAGGCCATTGTCCATAAATACAAAAATCGCTTACTAGTGATTACAACAGGACATTGCGCAGTGAATTGCCGCTATTGTTTCCGTCGCCATTTTCCTTATGGCGAAAACCAACTCGCACAAGCTGAGTGGCAATCGGTCATGGATTACTTACTCGCGCATCCAGAAATAAACGAAGTTATTTTAAGCGGTGGTGACCCGCTGATGATGAAAGACAAACTACTGGCGGATAAAGTTAAAAAGCTTGAAAGCTTGCCGCAAATTAAACGTTTGCGCATTCACTCTCGTCTGCCTGTTGTGATCCCGCAACGGGTTTGTGACGATCTATTAGACTGGGTAAAAAACACGCGATTAGACATTATTATGGTGTGGCACATTAATCATGCCAATGAAATTGATCAAGCCCTTGTTAACAGCGCAAAGCGCCTCACCGCACAGGGGGTTACTTTGCTCAACCAAGGGGTGCTATTGAAAGGCGTTAACGATACTGTTGCGGCTCAAGTCAACCTCAATGAAGCCTTGTTTTCTGCCAGTATCATGCCTTATTACATGTTCACTCTAGACCCTGTTGAAGGGGCATCCCATTTTGATATACCCATCGCAGAAGCGCAAAAATTAATGGGACAAGTTGCTGCCGAACTGCCAGGTTATTTAATGCCTAAACTGGCAAAAGAAATACCGGGGAAAACCGCCAAAACCGTTTATGCTCCTATTTTCACCGATAGATAGACAGTTACCCTCTAAGGGCAATACGGGAGCTTGTCACGGCTTGCTTGCGCAATTTTACGTGTGGAGCAAGTATGAATAGATCGCCATTTTTCCCCACTAATTGACGTGGCACATGGCTCTGGGCCGCCAATGCAGCATTGGCGGCCATGTGTGCTGTTTCTCCATGTGTCGGTATGGCGACCTGTGGCTGACACCATTGATACATATCACTGAGCTCTTTAGCACATGGGTGACCACTGACATGAATAGTATGCTTGCTTTGGTGCGATTGCAGTGTTTGGATTTTGCGCTTTTCTAACTGTTCAACCAGTCGATCAATAGCCGCTTCGTTACCGGGAATACGCATGGCGCTAAAGATCACTAAATCTTCTGCCTCCAAGCTCAAGTCATAGCAAGTGTCTTGAGCTAAGCGGCTAAGAGTTGCTCTTGGTTCCCCTTGGCTGCCTGTCACGACGGCTAAAACCTCGTCCTTTGGCAAATACCCCAAATGGGTTGCGTCTACCAACATGGCCTCTTCTGGCCAATGACCTGTTGCCCTCGCGGCACTCACCATGTTAGTTAATGAGCGTCCTATTAAGGCTAGGTAACGCCCAGTTTGTTGTGCAATGTGGGCCAAGGCCACCAGCCGCGCAATGTTGCTACTAAAACAGGCCACCACGATTCGATTTTGAGCCTTTTCAATGACCTGTAACAAACCTTGATAACAGTCTTTTTCTGAGGGGGAATAGCCTGCTTTCATGGCGTTTGTGGAATCACACACCATCGCCAATATATCTTGTTGCGCTAAGCGCTGAAAACATTCTGGAGCAAAAGCATCGCCCACCACTGGTGTTTTATCGATCTTCCAGTCACCGGTATGGAATACATTGCCTGCTGGGGTTTTAACGACCAAAGCAAAAGGTTCTGGCACTGAATGGGTAAGCGCTAACCAGGTCACATTAAATACGCCAATGCTCTTCGTTTCATTGGCATTCATCTCAATAATATTCACTTGCTCAACAAGCCCAACTTGAGCAAGCTTGCGTCGCAAGATTTCAGCGGTAAATGCCGTGGTGTAAACGGGGCATTTAAAACGTCGCCACAAATAAGGTAAAGCGCCCACATGATCTTCATGGGCATGAGTGATCACAATGCCTGCCAAGCGCTCTCTTTGGTCAGCTATAAACTTAGGGTCCGCGCAAAGGACTTCAGCACAAGAGAGGCTGTTTTTAGATAAGGGCTCATTAAACGACACGCCACAATCAACCATTAGCCATTGGCCATCGTGACCATAGAGATTCATGTTCATTCCGATTTCCCCTGTACCACCAAGGGGAAGAAACCACAGATCTTGTGAGCTAGGAATATAAGAGGCGATAAAACAATCCTTTTATTAACAGACCATGAAAAATAAGCACTAAACTCTACTAGCGGACTATTTTGTCTCGTCCACTGTTCTTCGCCTGATAAAGTTTATTATCAGCTAAATCAATGAGCTTTTCGAGGTGCTCGGGTTGCTCTCCTGTTGAATGCTCAATACCAAAGCTCATCGAGATAGTCTCGTTCTCTATCATGGGCGTATGTTTTAAGCTTTGTCGTATTTCGGCAAGTCTAGCAACAACTTGTTCAGGCTCAGCGTTAAAGAAAATTAAGGCAAACTCTTCACCTCCATAGCGAGCCACTATGTCCCATTGGGCGCGAACGTGTTCTTTTAAACATTTAGCAACTCGAACTAAGGCTTGATCCCCCACGCCGTGGCCATATTTATCGTTAAAGCCCTTAAAGTGGTCTATATCACATAAAACCAGCGTCACTGAGCTCTGTTCAAGCAGACTAGTGCAGCAGTTTTCGTAAGCTTGCTTCATGCCTCTACGGTTATAAATTCCGGTGAGTTCGTCCGTCAGAGCGCTTGCTAGTAAGCTGTTTTTTTCAACTTCAAGGTGCTGTGTTCTTTGAGCCACCTTGTCTTCCAAATTGTGCAAAATGTCGGAAAGGTTAGTAGCCATGCTTTTTAGTTCTTTACCTAGAAACTCGACCTCACGCACCCGACTAATCGAATCAGGCAAGGCCGTCATTTTCTGTAAATCTTTCGTGTGAGCCACATGGTTTAATTGTTTAATGGGCTTAACTATGTAGCGAGCAACTAGCACACCAACAACACTGATACACAGAAATAGTACAAATGTGATGAGTAAAGTGAGCTTAGCATAATCCCCTATGGCCTGCTGGTGATAGGCATTAGGAATAATGATCCCCAGTATCCAAGTCTCACCATACGCAAGACTGATAGGATGCAAATAGAATAAATAAGACTCTCCTTCATAATGAAAGGTATGAGCTCCTATTTCTTTAAATACACTCGCAGCTTTAAAAACACCATCGGGGTGCTCAGCTAAAGTATGTCTTTGAATCTTGCCATTGCGGGAGAGGTATAAAGGCTCATCCGTCGAAGAAGCAATTAGGTCGCCATTCAGTTCCGTTATGAAGAGGCTTCCCCCTTCAACCATGGTTAGGCTTTTTAAATAAGCATTAAGCTCATTTAACGCCACGCTGGTTGCCGTCACAGCAACCAGTTCTCTATTGCGGTTATGTACCGCAGCCGACAGAGTGATACCTAGGGTATCATAGCCATAATAGCGTTCAATTTTACTCCATACTGGAGATTCAGACCGCAAAGCAGATTGATAAAAAGTTCGCGATCTAGGGTCATAACTAAAGTCAGGATCTTGTACTCTTTTAACACCAATACCCTTTACTGGGTCATATTCAAACCCTTCCATTAAAAAGGGTTGATTCACAAAATTAGCGGCTACATGATGGCTTTTGTTGGCAAAAGGGTCCTGTACAGAATTGATGTATTCACCCTTAGCGGTAGCAACAGAAATAAACGTCATTTGTGGAAAAGGGTGAGCTTGCTCATGAAATCTAATCGCCACCTGATCTAACTCGTTGAGAAGTTCCGGCCTTTTCGAAAAGGCTTCTTGGTTAACCTCGAGCAATTTATACATGGGTTCCATGTAGCTAATAATACGCTCATGAACCCGATTCTCTACTTCGTTTATATATTGCAAGCCAACCCGTTCGGATACACTCTCTATGGTATAAGCCGAAACAAAGTATAAAATAATGCCAGAAATGAGCACCAAGAAGACAAACGGTAAAACGATCAATCGGCGCAATGGTACAGACTTCATTGATTCACTCCATGTAGATCAATACGCCAGCAGACGCGATGTTACTCACCGTGCGTTTTATGTTGAGTTGAATAGGAAGCAAACATTTTATGAGTAAAAGCATGTCGTAACAAGGCTTTTTCCGATACCATTTTATTCGAAAATATAATCTAAGTGACTGACTTAAGGAAACAAATAATTTTGAACGAACGGGCGGCAAAATGGGTGGTAAAGCTAGTTGGGGCTTTTTGTGTACTGGTACTGGTTATGTATGCGTTGAAGCACTATGGAACTCAGTACACACGGGATAAAATTAACGAACAACTAAATCAAACGGGCCTATCCCCTTTTGTACATTTTGAAAATGTCCACTTTAACCCACTTACTTTTACGCCTTCTTTAGAAAATGTTCAGCTAGGCCAGAAAGATCGCCCGTGGCTAACTTTAGCCCGTATTACCTTTCATCAATACCCATTCATCCAACCAGATCTTGATGTGGATTTTTGGATTGCACAAAGCTCGGCTGAGCATTTAGCAATAGAGTCACAAATAGTGATGCAAACCTTAGGTATAGACACCTTACTCGGTAAAGGGAGTTGGCAATCTCACACAGGCCAAAACGGTGTCACACAGAGTGAGTTTTATCTAGACATTAAAGATGCCGGAAAGCTAAATTTAAAGAGCAAGTGGCTTTATCAGGCCCCAACTGCATCGCTTCAGACTCTTCGCACAGACCTGCTAGCATCATTAGCCTTAGGCCAACCAGAAGCCATGTTATTACTCTATGGAGACAGCCTATTATTAGAACAAGCGAACTTAAACTACCAAGACGCAGGCTCACTAAAGCACATGATCCCCAGTGAGATTCACCAACAAATGAGTGATGACGAACTGCTCTTTCTATTGCGGCATCTGGCGGCCAGCACCGGCCTTGCTACTGTACCAAGCCACGAAGCTAAAGAAATAAGCGAAAAGGTATTACCCTTTATTCGCCAGTTGGACCAACTCACCATTAATCTTACACCCAAGCAAACAATGAGTGTAAAAGAGCTTAGCCTGAGTTTTTATGAACAAAGCTTATATAAGGACTCATCCATGAGTATTGAAAACTAAAAGACTAGGCCTGTGGGCCTTTGCTTTTTATGCACTCCGCTCTTTACGAACTACCCCTGATAAGGCTGGTTCGAAAGGGCTTTTGCTAACCCCTTTACCATTCGCCATATACTCCAGATCCAAACAGCTAGCAGCACGAGATAACCGATAAAGAACAGCGTTAGAATCAAGCCGACTATACTCCAAATAATTCCCCACCAAAAAGTGCTAATGATATTTGAGTAATGCCCCGCAAATACGGTGCCACGAGCACCCGCACTTTTATACATTGCCCATACGGCGCCGATGAGCCAAAAAATACCGGTGACTACGCCCAACAGCATCATAATGTAAGCGACTAGAGCATGCTGTTTTGCCTCTTCCTCTTTAGGTGTTAATTGGCCAGGCGGTCGATTTGGGTCGAAGTCCTCATCTGGTTCAAAATTTGAAAAATCCATGTTTAGCTTCCTCTTTATTGGAGAACGATACAGATATTTTAGTGTTATGCTTAGACATACTTTTAATTAGTCGCTAGGACAAAAATGACTGACGTAACTATATTAGTGGATGTACAAAACATTTATTACACCACGCGGCACGCCTTTAAATCCTCGTTTGATTACAATACATTTTGGCAACAGGTCACCAAAGGACGCCAAGTTAAAAAAGCCATTGCTTATGCCATTGACCGAGGAGATGAAAAGCAGCGACAGTTTCAAAATATACTGAGGGCAATTGGCTTCGAGGTCAAACTTAAGCCCTTTATCCAACGCTCGGATGGTTCCGCTAAAGGTGATTGGGATGTAGGGATAACACTAGATGCAATTGAATACGGACAAAGCAGTGATGTTCTGGTATTGGCTTCTGGAGATGGCGACTTCGACTTGCTTGCTCAAAGGCTGCGTCATCAACATAACACTCAAGTAGAAGTCTACGGAGTTGCCAAGCTCACAGCGCAATCGCTGATTGACTCCGCAGACCGATTTATTGCCATTGAAGAACCACTGTTACTAAATAAACTCTAGCCCTTTTTGATGGGCCTTTATTAGAAGGTATCTAGGTATAAAGCCTCGACTTTGGCTCTAGCCCAAGGGGTTTTCCTAAGAAACTTTAAGCTCGATTTTACCGATGGGTCTTGCTTGAAACAATTTATGTTGATCCGAAAGGACAACTCTTCCCAGCCATAATGCTCAACAAGGTCCGTTACGATTCTTTCAAGCTTAACACCATGCAAAGGGTTATTTGGTTGTTCTGTACTCATAATGCCCACTTAATTGTCATATAGCCCATCATTATAGCGAATTTTGCCCTGCAGCCTTACCCTTCTCGCGTCAAACATTGACTAATACCGCAAAAGATCGAAGAATAAAGAAAACTAAGGAGAACAATGAATGGGTATCTTATCTGGCCTTAAAGGCTTATTTTCTGGCGGCCCCAGTGCCCCTGAAAAAACTGAAGACGCTGTTGAGTACAAAGGGTTTGAAATCACCCCTGCACCAATTAACGAAGGCGGCCAGTTCCGTGTGGCAGCAACCATCACAAAAGGTGAAGAAGGCGCTGAGCAAGTACATCAATTTATTCGCTCAGACCTCATTCCAAGCCGTGATGAGTGCATTGAAATCACCTTACGCAAAGCCAAAATGACCATAGATCAACTAGGTGACCATATTTTCGGTTAGTCAAAATAAAAGGGGCAGCCATGAACTCTACTAGCAACCCAACCTGGCAGCAGGTTAGTGAGCAGCAAGACTTTCTAGGGCCCCTTTATTGCTCCCGCACCTTTCAGTTTATAGGCAGCCGAGGCCGTACAACATTTAACACCTTGATTCACCATACTGACAACCCTTCTAGCACACGAGCGATTCTCTATATTCACGGCTACACCGATTATTTTTTCCAAACTGAATTAGCGGACTTTTTTATAGAGCAAGGCTATTGTTTCTATGCCATTGATTTACAAGGCTACGGCCGCTCCTTAAGACCCAACCTTCCGCCAAACTGGTGTGAGTCCATTGATCAATACCAACAAGACATTCATATCGCCTTAGCCACCATGAAGCAAGATGGAATTGAGAGCACCTGTATACTGGCCCATTCAACAGGTGGCTTAGTGGCTGCTAATTACTTAGCTTACTCAGAGCAAACAAAGGCCAATACTGCGGACATTGCGAAAGTCACTGGTTTGATTTTAAACAGCCCCTTTCTTGCCCTGCCTTTTTCACCAAACCGCTTACGCCACTTGAACAAACCAATCACTATGCTATTGAATTTGCTACCTTTTTTGTCAATACAAGGCAAGCACCCTACTCTTTATGCGCAAACATTACATAAGAGTTATGGGGGACAATGGGACTATCGGCTAGATTGGAAACCTGCCCAAGGTTTTCCCTTATCGTTTGCTTGGTTGAAGCAAATTCACCGAGCTCAACAAGCGTTAAAATTGGCATCAATTCAAACACCGGCTCTGTTATGTCATTCATCCAAAAGCACTATACAAGCGAAAAACAAACACGATATGGCGCAGGGCGATGGTGTGTTAGACATAGACAGTATGCAAGCCGCCGCTAGAAATAGCTTTGCTAATTTAGCTACGGCTGTCATTGAAGGCGGATATCACGACTTATTCTTGTCACCCAAAGGGCCAAGAAATGCATTCTTACAAGCCGTATCTGAGTGGCTAAAAGAGCAGTCAACAGCTCAAAAAAACTCTTAGGCTCCCTGCTTACGCATAATGAAATCTAACAAAAAAGTTGGTAGTAAACGCCGCATAATTCCGGCCCCATAAGTAGGCAAGGTAACATAGTACCTAGGCTTAGGAGATGGAGATTCTAAGGCATGAATCAGCTTCTTCACGACGGCACTTGCAGGTAGCGTCTGCGACGAAGCAGGCCCTTCTTTACTTAACCGCTCAATGGCTTCTTGATAGCCTTGCTGATGGCGGCTTTTTTCAATATCAATATTCTCTCGCAAAGCCACTAAAGCATTTGCTCTGAAACGACTTTCAATTGGCCCAGGCTCGATTAAGCTGACCTTAATGGGGGTGTCTGCAAGTTCCAATCGCAACGTATCGGTTAACCCTTCAAGTGCAAACTTACTCGCATTGTATGCCCCTCGAAACGGTGCAGCGACTAATCCTAATACTGAGCTATTATTCACAATACGCCCATAGCCCTGTTTGCGCATAAGAGCCAACACTTGAACCGTTAAATCATGCGTACCAAAAAAATTACTTTCAAACTGCTCCCTAAGGGCTTGTACTGGTAAATCCTCAACCGCACCAGGTTGGCCGTAAGCACCATTATTAAATAACGCAAACAAGCTCCCCTGAGTAATTTCTAAAGTATCAGCCAGCCCTTGCTTAATAGACTCAGCATCCGCAAGGTCAAGCCTAACCACATGCTTAAGGCCTTCCAATTTTAGCCGTTCAACATCTTCAGCCTTACGACAGCTCGCCACCACCAGAAAATTACGCTCTTGCAATAGCTTAGCGGCTTCTAAACCAATACCACTTGAACAGCCGGTTATTAAAACGGAATACTGCATACACCCCCCACACGAATCAGATACCTCAATAAAACAGAAAGTAAAATGAAAACCAACCTAAAACCCACATTTATCCAACATTGCACTTTTAAACATGCCTGTCCTAGTTAAAAGGTGGTTGGCGAAGGCGTGATGTTTGATGAGGTAGGCGCAAGTTTCGAAGAAAACATTACGCCGAGCCATATGGAAAATACAGCTATTTAAACATGCCTGTCCTAGCTAAAAGGTGGTTGGCGAAGGCGTGATGTTTGATGAGGTAGGCGCAAGTTTCGAAGAAAACATTACGCCGAGCCATATGGAAAATACAGCTTTTTAAACATGCCTGTCCTAGTTAAAAGGTGGTTGGCGAAGGCGTGATGTTTGATGAGGTAGGCGCAAGTTTCGAAGAAAACATTACGCCGAGCCATATGGAAAATACAGCTATTTAAACATGCCTGTCCTAGCTAAAAGGTGGTTGGCGAAGGCGTGGGGGTTGAGGAGGTAGGCGCAAGTTTCGAGGAAAACATTACGCCATTGGTTGGTTCAATTTATGAAATCAGCCCTAAAGCTTTGCCGTGGTGTTCTAAATGGTCATCGATGAAGCTCGCTATAAAGTAATAGCTATGGTCATAGCCAGCTTGGCGACGCAATGTTAGAGGGTGCCTATTCTCTTCACATGCTGCTTCAAGAGCTTCGGGCTTTAGTTGTTCAGCAAGGAAGTTATCAGACTCCCCTTGATCAACCAACAGAGGCAAGCGCTCTTTAGCTTGAGCGACTAAAAGGCTTGCATCCCATTCTTGCCAATGAGTCTTATCATCCCCAAGATATCCTGTGAATGCTTTTTCACCCCAGGGGCAGTTTGTGGGGTTCGCTATAGGAGCAAAAGCCGATACTGATTGATATTTACCAGGATTTTTTAAGGCACAGATCAGCGCCCCATGCCCACCCATAGAATGACCAGAGATCGATTTTTGTTCGCTTACTGGGAAGTGTTTCACCACCAAAGCAGGTAATTCATCCGTCACATAGTCATACATACGATAGGTCTGTGCATAAGGCTCTACCTTTGCATTAACATAAAAACCTGCCCCTGAGCCAAAGTCGTAGCTATCGTGCTCATTCGGGTAATCCGAACCGCGTGGGCTAGTATCAGGGCAAACAATAGCCAAGCCTAGCTCAACAGCTTTACGAAACGCGCCGGCTTTCTGAGTGAAGTTTTCATCGTTACAGGTTAGACCAGACAACCAATAAAGCACAGGCACCTTAGCCATTTCAGCTTGAGGGGGCAGAAAAATAGCAAAGGTCATTTTGCCATTCACAGCTTGGCTATCGTGTTGGTAGCGCTTTAGCCAGCCACCGAACGATTTTGTACTAGATAGTAATTCCATTCTTTACTCCAAATAACCTTATGGAACCCTTGGCTCCATAAGGTATGCTTAGTTCGGATTATTGATCGAACAAGATAACAGTACGAATACTCTTGCCTTCGTGCATCAGGTCAAAAGCTTCATTAATGTCTTCTAGGCCCATTGTGTGGGTAACAAATGGATCAATATCAATCTTGCCTGCCATGTAATCTTCAACATAACCTGGTAATTGGCTACGTCCTTTTACACCACCAAAGGCAGAACCTTTCCAAACTCGACCTGTTACCAGCTGGAATGGACGAGTAGAGATTTCTTGTCCCGCACCGGCAACACCAATCACAATGGATTCACCCCAACCTTTATGACAGCATTCTAAAGCTTGACGCATCACTTGAACGTTACCGATACACTCAAATGAGTAATCCACACCGCCATCCGTCATATCAACAATGACTTGCTGAATTGGGTCATCAAACTTTTTAGGGTTAATGCAATCAGTGGCGCCAAATTGTTGCGCCATTTCAAATTTAGACTCATTAATATCGACGGCGATGATTCTAGCAGCACCAGCCATGCGAGCACCCTGAATCACCGATAAACCAATACCACCTAAGCCAAAGACAGCAACCGTTGCTCCTTCTTCTACTTTCGCCGTGTTCAACACCGCTCCGATACCGGTCGTAATACCGCAACCTAGCAGACAAACTTTCTCTAACGGCGCGTCAACATGGATTTTTGCCAACGAAATTTCCGGAACAACACTGTATTCAGAAAAAGTTGAAGTTCCCATGTAATGGTAAATTGGCTCGCCATTAATACTAAAACGGCTCGTTCCATCTGGCATTAAACCTTTACCTTGAGTCTCACGAACCGCTTGGCACAAGTTTGTTTTTCCAGATGTACAGAACTTACACTCTCCACACTCAGCCGTGTAAAGAGGAATAACATGATCTCCCGGTTTTAAGGTCGTGACGCCTTCACCAACCGCTTCAACTACACCTGCTCCTTCATGGCCTAAAATGGCAGGAAAAATACCTTCTGGGTCTTCACCGGACAAAGTAAATGCATCCGTATGACAAACACCTGTCGCCACCATGCGCACTAGCACTTCACCTGCTTGTGGATCTTGAACATCGACTTCTTCAATTTTTAACGGTTGGCCAGGACCCCAAGCTACAGCAGCTTTACATTTCATATCGCTCTCCTAAATTCATAAATGATCAACTATTGCTTAATATTAGAAGAAATTACTGACGGCGATAACGGCCACTTTAGAAAAACATTATTGTCATATAGCAACAATAACTTCAATAACACCTTAAAAAGTTATAATATAACACCCTATATGTAATTTATTAAAATGAGGCAGGCATGAAAAACTGGGAAGCTATGGAAGCATTTATCGAAGTTGTTCGCCAAGGGAGCTTTTCTGCTGCCGCGGCCAGGCTTTCTGTTTCTGCCTCCCATATAAGCCGACTCATCACTCAGTTAGAATCTGATCTGGGTACAACCTTATTATTCCGAACCACTCGACGTATCCGCCTTAGTGAAGCTGGAGAGCTCTATTACCAGCATTGTCGTGGCTTACCTGAAGCCTTAACAAGTGCGGAAGAAGTCATTTCAAGTTTAACCAAAGAGCCCATTGGCCCTTTCAGAATGACCTGTGCAACTACCTTTGGTGAGCGTTACATCTTGCCAATAATGAATGACTTTTTGGCTCACCATCCGAAAATTGAGCTCGACTTCCACCTAACTAATCGCTCTGTAGACCTCATTGAAGAAGGATACGATTTAGCCATTCGAATGGGGGCTATGAAAGACTCAAACTTACTTTCCAGAAGATTATGCGATCGGGTCGAGCACCTATGTGCTTCAAAAGAATATATCGCTCAACATGGTACTCCCCATACGTTAGCGGAATTACAACAACACCAGTGCCTAATTGGCTCTACAACTCATTGGTTATTTCAGGAAAACGGGCACCGTAAAGAAGTAAAATTGCAGGGTAGATACCGCAGCAATTCTGGTATGGCTCTACTCGATGCAACTCGAAAAGGGCTCGGAATCGCACAATTACCGGAATATTACGTAAATGAAGACATACAGGCAGGTAATTTAGTCTCTTTACTCAAGCAGTATCAATATCCTTATAGTGGCGTATGGCTGGTTTACCCTAAAGTGCGTCAACCTTCTCCTAAGCTTCAAGCGATTTGTGATTATTTAATTAAGCACTTTGTAGCCAATAAAATGTAAAGATATGGACCTGTCGCAACAAGAAACTTGTAAATAATGTGTACAATTTTGTTGATATCCCATTAGAGGATAGGTAAATTCCCCCTTCCTCAATTTTCATAAGATAATATGAAGCGCAGCAATAGCACCATTTACGTTTTACTGATTTGCTGGTTGGCCTATTTTAGTGTGCCAACCATCAACAATGTCGGTATTTTTAATGGTGTTTACGTCATGTTATGTGTCACACGAGGAGTGATGATACATGACCCAGGGCAAGCTCTAGCAGACAACTCTCATTCCTCTCATCAACACCACAGCCATCATCAACATCAACATCAACATCATAATGAGCACCATAACCATCAGATAGGGCAAGATCTCCAGACTGTCAGCCTTCATTCTAGCGGCGCTCACTCAAGCGATACCCATAATGCAGAAGAACATGAGGCAGAAGGCTGTCCATGTATCCACTTTTTCTATGATACAAACTTATTTCTCGCTTCTAAATCGCAGTTTATTAAGCCGCAAAACGAATTACTTAATAAACTGCCACCAGCAAATTTAAAACATTTCTATAAAGCCCAAGCAAGAGCCCCCCCCGGAACTAATGAGTACTTTTCATACAACTCATTACACCTAATGCCTAATTATATTTAGGCGTTAGATATTTTTACGCCTAAACCTAATTAAGGATTTTTAATGTTTGGCTCAAAATCGTTTTACATGTCAGTGTGGCGCTGGCATTTCTTTGCAGGCTTATACACAGTGCCCTTTTTACTCATGCTTGCAATCACAGGGCTTATCATGCTGTACGCACCTTTATTAGAACGCGCTCAGCATTCTGAGCTCTACTTTGTTGATTCTGCATCAGGACAATCAATTTCATATGAAGAGCAATACCAGCTTGTTCAACAAGCCTACCCCGGCTCGAATGTGTCACGCTTTTACTTGCCCGCAGCAGCTGAAGAAAGCACCCGCTTTCAAGTTAAAACTCCAGACGATACCGTTCAGGTCTTTGTAGACCCTTACCAAGGTGAGGTTTTGGGTGAACTCAGTATCAGCCAATCATTATACGCCTGGGCAGACGACACTCACGGCACCTTTATGATGGGCATTACAGGGGATAGACTCATTGAAGTTGCTGCCAGCTTTACCATTCTACTTATTCTTACCGGAGTATTTTTATGGTGGCCTGAAAAAGGAAAATCAAAGCTGAAAGCCGCAACCACCATTAGCCGCAAAGGAGCTCGCCCTTTTTGGCGCGACCTGCACAGTGTCATTGGTGTTTGGGCGGCAGTGATTTTACTGTTTTTCTGTATTTCAGGATTAGCCTGGGCAGGCATTTGGGGGGGCAAACTCACTCAAGCATGGAGTACTTTTCCAATGGAACAAAGCGCCTCAAGCGTTTCCTCCACCCTAACCCATGAAGACCTGAACGTAAAAGGTGTAAAACAGATCCCTTGGGGGCTTGAGCAAGCGCCGCTACCTGAGTCTGTTTCACTGGGGCCAACCAGCCGAACGCTGGATAATGTGATTGCCAATGCGAAAGCCATGGGGTTCACTCAGTTCCAAGTACATTTTCCTAAGAACGAAGTAGGGGTTTATACAGCAACCGCCAGCACAATGGGCAAAGACATTAAAAACGCATGGGACGACAGAACCGTGCATTTTGATCGCTATTCTGGCGCTGTCTTGGCCGATGTTGGCTTTATGGATTACAACTGGTTCGCTAAATCAATGGCAGCGGGTATTGCTCTACACATGGGACAATTTGGCCTTTGGAATCTAATCGCATGCACCCTATTTGCTTTATCAGTCATCTTATTATGTGTGTCCGGTGTAATCATGTGGTGGAAACGACGCCCGAGTGCTAAATTCGCTTTGAGCCCACCACCTATGCCTAAAAACCTTTCCCGTTGGAAGCATGCTGTCTGGCTCTTATTGCCTATTTCGCTGCTCTTCCCTCTTGCAGCGGTAGCTATGGTGAGCGTCATTGTTATCGATCGAGTTGCTAACTTACTAGCGCCAAAAGTCCGCAATCTCTGGGCATAATTAACACGATAAAAAGCTGTTTTCTCAAAAGGAAAACAGCTTTTTCCTTAAGTTTATGTTTAAATTTCTGGCTTATTTATTTACCCAATAGACGACAATGTTTTCTCAACAAGACCTAATACAAGTTGCACGCCAAAAAATGCCTTTTGGCAAATACCAAGGTAAGCTGTTAATAGATTTACCAGAGGCGTATTTACTCTGGTTCGCTCATGAAGGTTGGCCCGATGGCAACCTTGGGAAATGGCTACAACTGACCTTGGAAATTAAAATTAATGGCCTAGAAAAATTGGTCGCCCCTCTACGAGCACCAGTAGAAGACACACCCGATGAACCCAAAGTCCGCATTCGATTTGATGATTAACCCAAAGGGCGCTCACACTTATAGTTCAATACGCCATCTTTCACATTAACCAGTTGAAAGCCTAATTTTTGAGCTACTTTTTGAGACGCTAAGTTTTCTTCTTTCACTTGTGCCAGCAACACACCAGGAGTTTTATCCATAACGGCTTGTATCATTGGGATGGCTAAGCCCTGCCCTCTTGCGCTTGGAGCCAGAGTCCATGATAACGACCAAAGCTCATTTTGCTTATCCGCACGACATGTCCCAATCGGTTTACCTTGCCATTCCGCGACCCAAATTCGTCGCCTCAGATGGTCAGCAAGAGAGGCCTGTAACCACACCATGTGTGATTCGAAGGACACGATATCCTCACTATGAGACGCCTTTCTTGTAATGAGGTCGTTGCGCCATTCCAGCAAAATTTGAGCATCGTCTAGGGTAGCAGATCGAATAGTAACAGACATTTTTACTCATTTCAGGATTAGGATGAAATGTTATTTTAGCCTCGAAACTCAACGAAAGAAACTGAGACTTACAAGCGCCAAGAGACCGTTTTTTTAATAACAAAAAGCCGACATAAGCCGGCTCCGTTTGCATTACATGAAAAGGGAGTATCACATAATCAAACTATAACCCACCTTGGGTTAACTTCGCAGGATCGAGTAATTTCACTAACTCATCCCGACTAATATCTGTCGCTTCCTGTGCAACATCTACAATAGGGCGACCTTCTTGATAAGCTTTTTTAGCGATATCTGCCGCTTTAGCATAACCAATAATAGGGTTCAGAGCTGTGACTAAAATTGGATTCCTATGCAAGGCCTCATTCAACTTTTCTTCATTAACCACTAGAGTCTCAATCGCACTGTCTGCTAAAAGTTGACCGCTATTTGCCAGTAGTTTAATACTCGCCAACAAGTTTTTAGCGATCATTGGCAACATAACATTCAGCTCGAAATTACCAGACTGACCACCAATACTAATAGCAGCATCATTACCAATAACCTGTGCAGCCACCATAGCAGTGGCTTCAGGAATCACAGGGTTAACCTTACCCGGCATAATAGACGAACCAGGCTGTAGCGCTTCTAAAGTAATTTCGCCTAAGCCTGCCAATGGACCTGAGTTCATCCATCGCAAATCATTGGCGATTTTCATGTAGGTTACCGCCACGGTTTTAAGTTGACCCGATAACGCCACAGCCGTATCTTGCGAACCAATTAATGCAAAGAAGTTTTGTCCTGGAGAGAACGGCACTTTCGCTAGCTCTGACAACTCTTGGGCAAACAACGCTGCAAATTCAGGGTGAGCATTAATACCGGTTCCCACTGCGGTTCCGCCTTGGGCTAGTTGGCTTGTTTTCCCAACGAGATGCGTTAAGTTGTCGATATTATCTTGCAGCTGTGCAGCCCAAGCATTAAAAGTTTGATCTAAGCGAACGGGCATCGCATCCATTAAGTGAGTGCGACCTGTCTTGGTATAGCCTTTTAAGCTCTTACCTTTTTCAATGATGGTGTTTTTCAAATGCTCTAAGGCGGGCAATAGGTGCCCCGTCAATTCCAGTGTCGCGCTGACGTGAATCGCACTTGGGATCACATCATTACTGCTTTGACCAAAGTTCACATGGTCATTCGCGCCAACTGGCTTATCGTAGTAGCGGCTGGCTAGAGTGGCAATTACTTCATTTGCATTCATATTCGAGCTTGTACCTGAACCGGTTTGAAATACATCGACAGGAAAGTGGCTCATTAATTGCTCGTCATCTAGCAGCTCATTACAGGCATTTTGAATAGCTTGTGATAAAGCAGGAGTCAGGCACTCAAGCTTTTCATTGGCACGCGCTGCCGCTGCCTTTATCACAATCAAAGAGCGGACAAATGCCTCAGGCATGGCTTCATCACTAATAGGAAAGTTATTTATTGCTCGTTGAGTTTGTGCACCGTATAACGCATTTTCCGGCACATCAAGTTCGCCCATACTGTCTTTTTCAATACGCATTTTCATTCTTTATTGATTTCCTTCTTGCTGAAATGACGACATAAAATAATGGCTAAGCACTCGTAAATTGTGCTCCATTTTGAAATAAGCCTTGGCATCTTGGTAAGTAACAATTAAGTGCTTAATATTTGCCAATGGCACATACACCTTGTCTAAACAAGTTTGACGCCAATGACAGGGTAACGTGCTGTCACAAACAGTATCGAGGAGGACATTAAAGACCCTTTGATGCAGTTGTACTGCATCTACCATTTCTAACCGTTCTGCATAAGATTCCGTGAGGTTTAAATAATGATAAAGCACTTCGGGAGAGTCGGCGCATTGCCCACTTTGAATCGTCTGTTCTAATACAGAAAATGGAATAAAGTAGTGGCTCATAGTCTTTGCCTCGCTAAGACATTAATGATAACTATTATCAATAATGGTACGAAGCAAGCTGAGCTGTCAAGTTAACAATAACGATTCTTATTATATTTTTAAAAAAACTTGTCCAAAATCAAAATAAGCTCGGACCAGTCACCCCAGTTCCAAGCTTTTTGAATGCTAACGTTCGTCTATCAATGGTTATGGCCACCTGCTCCGTGTGCATGACCATGAGTGATTTCTTCATTTGAGGCATCTCGAACATCAACAACTTGAACAGAGAAGGTCAGGTCTTTACCCGCCAAAGGATGGTTTAGGTCTACCACCGCATGCTTTAAACCTGCTTTGATCACCGTCACTTGGCGAGCACCTTTATCCGTTTGTACCATCGCCGTCATGCCTGCTTGCCAGCGTTTCGCACCTTGTAAATGCTTAATTGGGACTTGTTGAGTATGATTTTCTCGGCGTTCGCCATAAGCATCCGCACATGGAACTGTCACATCAAACTCATCACCCGCGCTGTGTTCAGACATCGCTTTTTCTAGGCCTGGTACAATATTGCCGTGACCATGCAAATAAGCAACGGGGTTCCCACCTGCCGAGGTTTCAATCAGAGCCTGCCCTTCTCGCAAAGTATAATGAAATTGTACAACTTGGTTATCACTAATCGACATAGGTTTCCTTAACACTCTTAATACGAGCGAATCTTGTTAAAATAATTTGAACTCAAGTGCATCTTCTGTGACAACAATGTCTTTCACCATAGCGGCACTGGCTTTCTCAAAGGGAGAATTGTTCAACACATAAATGGGATTTTGATTAAAGTACTCTACCAAGGCTTTCTCAAAATCACCATGCAACGAGCCCAAGACAGAACTGAGCATTTTTTCGCTAAAGCTTGCTCCTTCAACCTGAATATTCGTTACCTTAGGAGCCACAAGGTAAAGCTCATCTTTTTCAATACGAACACCAGATTCAAATGATGGTAAAAGCTCAGTGGATACTGAAAAAGTTTGCCCAAATGCCGTTAACGTGCCGTTCATTTGAGACTCTAAATCTACTAATACTAGGCCGCCATCTCTTGCTGTTAAATCAATATTAGCGCCTTTCACTAATAATTCTAACTCCAGACTATTCCCGTCTAGCAGCAGTTCAATCTGGTTGTTCTGAGGCTCAGCCAAACGCTTAGCCACTTCAGTATTAAGTTCTTGTTCACTGATACGAAAGCTATTACACCCTGTAATCAAAACAAATACACTGGCAATACTAAGCCAACGTAAATTTCTTTTTAGTAACATCATAACTCCTTAGATCTTAGCTCTAGTGGCGTTTTTATCTCGTTGTTCGTACCAGAAATTCATAAAGTCCTCTGTGACTTTTTGCTCAATATCTACCGCCTCTTCTGTCGGACAAAATAGAGAAACGGTAAACACATTATAGCCTTCTGGCGTGGTACCGATGCGCACTCTCGGCTCTGGCCCTGAAATATTAATGTCTAAGCGTTTTTCGATCAGGCTGTTATAACGAATGGCTACCTCATGAAAGTGCTCACTGTACTCTCGTATTTTAAGCAAAATAGGCTCTTTAATCGTAAACAGATTAACCTCATCACTCAGTCTAGAAATGGAAAAGCTATGAGTCACATAACGGCGCATATAATTTAGGTTTTGTGCGGTATGGGTTAATAACATGCTATTTGGGACAACCGTGGTTCGGCCAGTATAGCCATAACTCCCTCCCTTAATATCCACTTCAAACAAGGTGGTAGACAACCAATCACTGTCAGTTACTTCACCTTCAAAATTGGCAATACGTACCCAGTCTCCAACTTGATAAGGACGAGTACTAGCACGATAAAATGCGCCAATAATACAGGCAATAAATTCTTTTGTAGCTATGACCAAGGCCACCATAAAGGCCGCAATAGAAATCGCGATATTCTGCAATTCTGATGACCAAATCAGGATTAAACCGACCACCATAAGAAAATTGAACATATTATCTGCAGCATTGATACGCTGGCGTTTCGTATCATGCTCGAATTTTGGATAACGGCGAATTACCCGCTTGGTGTAACGGCGGATTAAGTAGGATAAGAGAATCCAAATAATGGTTAGACTGATCTCTATGTGCTCTGTCACAAGGGAGAAATTTAACTGAGAAAGATCAAAATGCATGTAAGGGTTACCCTAAAAACAGTCAATGAAACACGCCACTTTAACAATCATCTAATCATCCAACAATGAAAACTCGTAGACAAACCTTAATTAAACACTGTATATTTGTACAGTATTTAATTTTTACTACGAGGTGGCCTATGCCAGTTGTAATCAAATACGTTGTTGAACGTGATGGAATAGAAAAAATGACTTTTACGTCAAAATCTGAAGCCGATGCCTACGACAAACTACTCGACACAGCCGATGCTCTTTATGAATTAATTGAAGGCAGTAAGCTAATGGACAATAACCAACAAATAGACGCTCTAGCCCTCTATTTAGCAGAGCACAAAAGCCAGCTATTAGAAGCTGTCGGTAATAAACGAAAAACGCTTTCTAAAAGTAAAAAGAATGTTCCTGATACCAACAAACAGCTTGACCTGAAGGAAGCATCAGCAAAAGAGAAACTGGACGATATTGTCATCGAGCCAGATGAAGATGCTTTATACGAGAACGAAAATGATATGAGTTATGAAATATCGGGCGAGTTTGAAGCCGATAATGCGGCATAAGTTTTAAGTTTAAAAATCACCAAGTTATTGGATAACTTGGTGATTTTTATAATTAGGCTTTTTTAAGCGCTTTTTTCAACTTAGCAATTTTAGTTTTTTGCTTAGCAACTTTTTCTTTACGCGCTTTGATTTCTTTCTTGATACTTTTCACTTCTTTCTTAGCCACAACGGACTCCTTATTATTCTTTATGAATTGTCATACGATATATCGAGCTATTTACCTTAGAGCATAAATTTGCGATCGAGAACCGTGACGAGCAAATTGTCATAAAAATTTAATAAAATAGACTTTAATTTGAAATTTTGAGAAATATATAACACACTAAATCAGCAAAAATATTCCCGCTTATCGTGATAACTGCTTTTAATGTGTTCAATAAGTAACTTGAGTTTTTCAGGTAAATATTTTGTATATGGAAAAACAGCATACACTCCAAGTTTTCTTGGCTCGTAGCCTGGCAACAAAGTCATTAATCGTCCTGCTTGTAAATCTTCATAAACACAGCATTTAGGCACATAAATAATTCCATAGCCAGCGATGGCGGCCTTACGCAGTGCGTAAGCATTGTTCATTGTCATGCTGCCTTTGATCCGCACGTGGATATCTTGCCCATGATATTGAAAACGCCAGTCGAAAGAACCTCTCGCTTGATAAGTATAAGCCAAGCAATTGTGTTCTTTTAAGGCCTCTGGGTGCTCCGGTAAACCATTTTCCTGTACATAACTTGGGGCACAACAAACCACCCAGTGGGACTCAATAAGAGGTTTAGCGATTAAGCTTGAATCATCTAAAACACCGGTACGAATCGCAATATCTAGCCCTTCTTCAATCAAATCGACAAAGTCATTTTCCAGGCGCATATCAATACTAAGCTGTGGGTGTTGCTGACAAAACTTCGCAACGGCATCGGTGAGCAATAGCTCTCCTGAAATAGTCGGTACAGACATTTTTACAGTGCCACTAAAACCTTGGCTAAATGCAGACACACTGGCGATGGCATCATTTACTTGCCCATCAATATTTTTAGCATGGACATACAAGTTTTCACCTGCTTCCGTAAGACTTAGGCGACGAGTTGTTCTATGGATCAACTGTACTCCCAAGTCCTGCTCCAATCGGCTAATTTTTTTACTCAGAGCGGGTGTAGAAAGGTTTGCTAATTGCGCGGCTTTTCGAAAAGAGCCGGAATCTGCTACACAAGCAAAAAGACTTAGATCACTGGCGTTCATAAAACCATTACGCTGTTTTTGGAAAGAGTTTATTATTTTATGTCATATTTATAACAGATCAAGCGCACGTTATAGTGGGGCTTGTTAATAAGCCCTTTTATTGTCCACATCAGTCAAAAATAAGAGATAACACAATGCGACTCACTGATTGTCATAACTTCCAAGACTTTCGCCGTTTGGCTAAAAAACGCCTACCAGGACCAATCTTCAACTACATTGACGGAGGCTCTGACGATGAGACTACCTATCGTCGTAATACCGCGGCTTTTGACGCTTGTGACCTAGTGCCCAGCGTGTTGACTGGTGTAAAAGAGGTTGATTTATCCGTGACGGTAATGGGCCAGAAGCTCGACTTACCTGTGTATTGCTCACCTACCGCACTGCAGCGTTTATTTCACCATCAAGGAGAGCGAGCTGTGGCACACGCGGCAGAAAAGTTCGGCACCATGTTTGGGGTATCCTCGTTGGGTACAGTAAGTATGGAAGAAATAGCCCAACAAACAACGACACCGCAGGTTTATCAGTTCTACTTCCATAAAGACAGAGAGTTAAACCGCGCCATGATGCAAAGAGCCAAAAACGCAGGCGTGCAGGTTATGATGCTAACCGTCGATTCCATTACCGGCGGGAACAGAGAACGAGACCTAAGAACTGGCTTTTCCATCCCTTTGCGATTGAACTTATCTGGTGTGATGCAATTTGCTCTAAAGCCTATGTGGGCAATTAACTACCTAACCCATGAAAAATTCAGTTTACCTCAGTTAGATCAACACATTGATATGGGAGGCGGGGCCACATCGATCGGTGATTATTTCACGAATATGCTGGACCCTTCTATGAACTGGGACGATGTCGCCGAAATGGTAAAATTTTGGGATGGTGAATTTTGTCTAAAAGGCATTATGAGTCGTGAAGATGCCCGCCGTGCCGTTGACATTGGCTGTACTGGCATCATTGTGTCTAATCACGGAGGGCGCCAACTAGATGGTTCTCGCAGCTCATTTGATCAACTCGCCGAAATTGTCGACGAAGTAGGCGATGAGATTGATGTCATTTTCGACAGTGGTATTCAACGTGGCACCCATGTTTTAAAAGCTTTGTCCTTAGGAGCGAAAGCCGTGGGTATTGGCCGTATGTATCTTTACCCTTTAGCCGCTGCAGGCCAACCAGGTGTTGAACGCGCCTTACAACTCATGAAAGCCGAGCTGGAAAGAGACATGAAACTAATGGGCAAAACCGCCATTAGTCAGCTATCTCCAGACAACTTACGATTTCGGTAAGATCAGTCGTATTGCTTACTTAAATGACGTAACCAACCGTGGGGGTGTTTCCCTCGCGGGTCTTTATGGGTCCAATGAATCACACCACCTTTAGCATTCCACTCATATTCTCCATAAAAAGCCACCCAATCACCTACTTTCAAACCAACAATTTTCGGTGCTAAATCAATGTTATGCGCGACCAGCAAAGTTTGCTTGCTATCAAGCTGTACTATAAACCTTTGATGCTTTGAGCCCTTCAAATCATCTTTCAATAGCTTTATCACTCGCCCTTTACCTGCAACTTGATAATCATAACGTTGCTGTTCAAAAGCTTGTTTCAACAAGGCATCATTAGCCCAAACACTCATGCAAGACAGAAAGCTCAGCAGCACTAAAAGATGTTTAACGTACTTCAAGTTATTCACTCTTAAACCTCAAATGCTTTCTTGTCAGAGTTGATTACAGTAGCATAAGTTCTCATTTTGCTTGTAATGAGACCCTTGTGCCTAAAAACTCAACTAAACACTTTACCACTATTTCCGATGTTGCAAAGTATGCACAAGTTGGCAAAACCAGCGTGTCCCGCTATTTAAACGGTGAACAGGATAAACTTTCGCAGCCGTTACAGGATAAAATCAGCCAAGCAATCGCCGCCCTTGATTACCGGCCCAATAACTCTGCTCGAATGTTGCGCGCAGGACAGTCGAAACTGATTGGTTTAATGCTGGCGGATGTAACCAACCCCTATTCCATTGAGGTACTGCAAGGCATAGAAAAGGAATGTCGGCAACAAGGCTATATGCTCATGGTTTGTAATACCGACAACCAGCAAGCATTACAAAACCAGTATTTATCCTTATTAGATTCCCATAGAGTCGATGGCATCATAGTAAACACTATAGGTTTAGCGACTCAGCAAGTGGACGTCTTAAAAAAAGTTGCCTGCCCAATTGTGCTGATTGATCGTATAGACATGGCTCGGGGAATCGACTCAGTAGGACTCGACAACGAGCAAGCCGCTACCGATGCGGTTCATTACCTCGCCGAACAAGCCTATCAAGCGGTACTGGTGATTAGTGAGCCGTTAACCATTGCTCCCCGCCAGGCACGCGTACAAGCCGTGCAAGACTATGCTAAAACGGCCCCTTATATTGATTGGCAAACGCTCATCGTAGAGAAGACTGAACGTGCATCACTCAGCCAGCACATTCGCACTTTCGTTGATCAGTACCCCAATAGCAAAGTGGCTATTTTTAGTACAAATGGTGTGACGACCATGGCCGTTGCTAAAGCGTGTAAAGCACTCCACTTACAAGTTGGCCGAGATATCGGCTTAATTGCTATTGATGACCCTGAGTGGGCTCAGCTTTTTGAGGGGGGAATCAGTGTCATGAAGCAACCCACTCAACACATTGGTCAACAAGCCTGCCAGCAGTTGCTTAGTCGTATTCACGGTAACCAAGAAGCACCTAAACAAGTGGCATTACAAGCCGAACTAGTCCTTAGACAATCTTGCTGAGCAACGAAATTGAAAGAGTAAATCCGCTCAGAAACTGTTTTTGGAATCGATTCCATGATAAGCTAGACTGATTAATTTATCATCACCCAGTGCTTACAGCGGTATTCGTTCGCGTCTCAATAAGCCCATAACAATAGGACTAGACTATGCAAAGCAGCCAAAAACACACATTTGTTACCTTAGGAGAAGCCATGGCCATGTTCGTTGCAGAACATCCTGGCAAGCTGTCTGAAGTAGATAAATTTGGCCGTTCTTTAGCGGGCGCGGAAGTAAACGTAGCCATTGGTATGTCTCGTTTAGGCTTTGAAGCTAACTACATATCAAAAGTAGGCCAAGACAGCCTAGGTGAGTTTGTTCGTCAGGCCATAGGCCAAGAAAATATCGGCACAGAGCGCATCAGTGAAACAGATCAGCATGCAACTGGCTTTATGCTGAAATCCAACGTTACCGATGGTAGCGACCCTTTAGTAGATTATTTCCGTCGTAACTCAGCGGCGAGCACTCTGGATGTAAAAGACATTGATCCATCACTTTTTACTCCTAACACTCATGTACACCTAACAGGTGTTGCAGCAGCTATTTCGGACTCTGTTCGCAGCGCCATTAAACAGGCGATTAAGTTGGCTAAAGAAAACGGCTGCAGCTTATCCTTCGATACGAATTTACGCCCATCTTTATGGCCCAATAAAGGCACCATGATCAGCACCATCAATGAATTTGCTTTTGCCAGCGACATCGTTTTACCAGGCATAGAAGAAGGTTTAATTCTAATGGGCAGTGAAGAACCTGAAGCTATTGCGGACTTCTATCTAAGCAATGGCGCAAAAGCCGTTATCGTTAAATTAGGCAGTGAAGGCGCTTATTACAAAACCGCTCAAGGTGAATCGGGTGTTGTCGCTGGTTTCCCTGTGGAGCAAGTGGTTGATACAGTAGGAGCTGGCGACAGTTTTGCAGTTGGGGTTATTTCTGCTTTGTTAGACGGAAAAACCATGGAGCAGGCCGCAAAGCGCGGTAACCTATTAGGTTCAATGACAGTACAAGTTCGCGGTGACAGTGAAGCACTACCTAGTCGCGAGGCCTTAACCGCTTTAGAAGGATAATAAGAAACGATGAAGCCTAAAATCCTGGTCTATAAAACGCTGAATGCTGAGCAATTAGAGCGCCTTAATGAACATTTCCAGGTGCAACAACTGAGCTCTCAGGAAGCCTCTAACCCTGCATTTTTCAATGCAGCATTAGAAGATGCAGAAGGTATTTTAGGCTCCAGTGTCCCTATGCCTGCTAGCAGGCTAAAGCTTGCGAAGAGACTCAAAGTGGCGTCTACGATTTCTGTGGGGACAGATCAGTTTGATCTAGCCCATCTTTCTGAACGTGGCATCCCTTTAATGCACACACCGGGGGTGTTAGATGAAACCACAGCCGACACCCTTTTCACCTTAATCATGTGCGCCGCAAGACGGGCCGTTGAATTAGCTAACTATGTAAAAGAAGGTCGTTGGCAACAGAGCATTGGCGCTGAATTATTTGGTACCGATGTACATGGTAAAACCTTAGGCATTATAGGTATGGGCCGCATAGGCTATGCCCTAGCTAAACGCGCTCACTTAGGTTTTGATATGAAAATTCAATATCATAACCGCCGTCGTCATGAAGAAGCGGAAAAGGCCTATAACGCTCAATTTATGGCGCTTGATGAGCTACTTAAAAGCGCTGATTTCATTTGCGTAATGACACCACTAACACCGCAAACTGAAGGCTTAATTGGCGCTAAAGAGTTTGCCCTGATGAAGCCTAGTGCCATTTTTATTAACGGCTCAAGAGGTAAGGTTATTAACGAATCTGCCCTGCTAAAAGCGCTCCAAGAAAAAACCATTCGAGCAGCAGGACTGGATGTATTTGAAATAGAACCGCTCCCATTAAACTCACCATTACGCCATTTGGATAACTTGGTGACTTTTCCACACATAGGGTCAGCCACGATGGAAACTCGTGAAAGAATGACTCAATGCGCCATCGACAACCTTATTCAGGCTTTTCAGGGTGACCTCAGTCAGCACTGCGCTAACCTCGCCGACTTACCCTCGTCAGATTCCTAGCCCAAAGCTAGGAGGAGCGCAATGTCATCTTTGCCCGTACACTTTCCCATAAGGTATTTAAATGAGGATTGTGGTTATCTTTCGCGCGATACAAACGAATGTCCAGTGGCACATGCCAGCGATCATCACCCGCTATAGCAACCTTATTAAAAGCAATAGACTCTTTCACTAAGCGTTCTGGCAACCAACCTAAACCGTAACCTTCTTTCACCATGGCCTTGATACTCGCAGAGTGCAGATTAGTAGTGAGTAACTGCAAATGGGGCGCTTCCGCTTGACGTTGCAAATGATGCGAAATGGCCGGTGCCATAAAAGCCTCATCATCGTAACTGATATAAGGAATGGGTTGTTTACGAGTACCTGGTAGAGTGTGAATAGGTTGCCCGAAGCTATCGACACCTGAACAAGGCACCAACGTTTCTCGGGCAATAGTAATGAACTCAAATTGGCTTTCATCCAAGTCATTCAAAAAGTGCATGGCAGGGTGCCAAAAACACATCATTAAGTCGCTTTCATTAGAGGTCATCGCATTAATGAAGTCACTGCCTGACCATGCACTCGACTTCATATTGACATCTAATTCCACCCCCAGCTCTTGGCATAGTGGTTCAATGGCATTGCGATAAAACTCTAAAAATAAGGTTTGCGTTGTGACAAAGCGAATTTGCGACTGTTCGTCTTCCTTAATTTGCAGGCAGCGAGCTTTGGTTTCCCGTATGTGTCGTGTGATCAATTCAGCACTTTGCAAAAACACTTCCCCGGCGGGTGTTAAAGACAAAGGCAAAGTGTTGCGGTCTACCAAGGTCACTTTCATTTCTTCTTCTAGTAACTTAATACGTCGACTGAAGGTCGGTTGGGTCACATTTTGCTCATCCGCGGCCCGAGAAAAGTGCCGAGTTCGCGCTAAGGCAATAAAGTCTTCGAGCCACCTTATTTCCATAATCGGCCCTCCTCAATGCCATGGCAGGCCACTGAGCTGTTATCTTCTTGCAGCTTGAGTTCTGGCACTTGCTCAAAGCATCGTTGAGTTGCATAAGGGCAACGATTTGCAAAGCTACACCCTTCAATCGCTTGATATACCTTAGGCACTTCTCCGCTTAAATGGGAGGTGGGCTCATCCAGCTTATCAAGCCTTGGCATGGAGGCTAATAACGCTTGAGTGTAGGGGTGCTTAGCATGAGAAAA
Organism: Marinomonas epiphytica; assembly: GCF_054780655.1. Taxonomy (NCBI): domain Bacteria; kingdom Pseudomonadati; phylum Pseudomonadota; class Gammaproteobacteria; order Oceanospirillales; family Oceanospirillaceae; genus Marinomonas; species Marinomonas epiphytica. The sequence continues at coordinate 22,029 of NZ_BAAGVX010000026.1, read as the reverse complement.
TAAGGTGTCTCGGTCTGCAATTTCGCATACTCGCCCCAAATACATCACCACTACACGACTGGCAAAATGCTCAACCACCGCCAAATCATGAGTGATAAATAAGTAGGTCAAACCGTGCTCAGCTTGTTTATCCATCATCAAGTTCAGCACTTGCGCTTGTACAGATACATCTAAAGCCGCTAATGGCTCATCAGCAATGATCAATTCAGGCCCGACAGACAGGGCTCTCGCTAACGAAATTCGCTGTCTTTGACCACCCGAAAACTCATGGGGAAAACGGTCCTCAGCATCTTGGCCTAACCCTACCGACTCAAGTTGCTCTAAAATCAGTTGGTCTTGTTGCTTTCGAGTCAACTCAGGATGATGCAGTGCTACCGCTTCTAGCAGAATTTGATAAACCGTCATTCTTGGATTTAGCGAGGCATAGGGGTTTTGAAACACCATCTGCATGTTCTTTCGATATGGCATTCTTTGTTTATCATTCATGGCGGAAATTTCTTCACCTTGATAAAGCACCAGCCCTGAATCCGGTTTTTCTAGCCCTATTAGAACTCTCGCTAAGGTGGATTTACCGCAACCGGTTTCACCAACGATACATAAGGTTTCACCACGTTCGACACTAATATCAACGCCATTGAGTGCATGAACACCTAGCTTGAGCCTTTGTTTCTTACTGCGCCATGGGCTAAACCAGCCACGGCGAACAGGGAAGCTTTTATGCAAACCTTGTAGGCGAATCAACTCAGTCATCTTGATTCCCCTCGTTACTAACCAGTTCTTCTAACAAAAAGCAGGCCGCAATCGACACATCGGTATTAATAAAACCCGGTTCTTTTTTTCTGCAACGCTCGGTAGCGTAGCGACAGCGAGGGTGAAAAGCACAACCTGTTGGCCTTTCCATGGGACTCGGCATATTACCTGTAATTTGGTTTAACCTTTGACCTGGTAACGCCATCTGAGGCAAGGCATTTAACAAGCCCTGAGTGTAAGGGTGCTGAGGGTCATTAATGATCTCTAACGTGGCCCCTTGCTCAACAATTTTGCCCGCATACATGACTAACGTGCGTTCACTGATCCGAGCGACAACGCCAAAATCATGGCTAATAAAAATCAGAGCCACCCCATGAGTTTCACACACCGTTTTTAAGAGTTGGATGATTTCCGCCTGAATAGTAACGTCTAAAGCCGTGGTGGGTTCGTCGGCAATGATCAATTCCGGACGCAGCAATAGTACTATGGCAATGATGACCCTTTGACGCATCCCCCCTGACAATTCATGGGGGTACTGATCAAATCGCTGAATCGGTGACGATATTTGCACCTGTGCGAGCTTATCAATGGCCATGCGTCTTGCATCCCGATAACTAATACGAGTATGCGAACGAATGGCTTCCACCATTTGAGCTCCAATACTTAGCACAGGATTAAGAGACAACATCGGGTCCTGAAAGATCATGGCAATGCGGTGGCCACGGATTTCTTGCCATTTACGTGCCGACAGTTTAGTAAGTTCTTTTCCCCGTAGACTCACTGACCCTGACTCAATATAGCCAGGTTTACTTAATAGTTGTGTAATCGCCGCACCAAGCAAAGATTTACCGGCTCCAGACTCTCCAACTATGGCTAAGCGCTCTCCCGCCTGTATAGAAAAGTTAATATCCGTAAGAGCTTTAATGTCTCCCTGCGGGTGCTTAAAGTTAACGTTTAAGTGTTTCACACTCAGTAAGCTCATGATTCTGCCCTCAACCTAGGATTCAAGTGATCCCGTAACCAATCTCCTAATAGGTTCATGACAAAAATCAATACAATAAGAGTCAGACTAGGGAACACACTGATCCACCAGCTGCCAGCAAACAAATAGCTAAAACCCGATGAAATAAGTGCCCCTAAAGAGGGTTGAGTAGGAGGCATACCCAGCCCCAAAAATGATAAGGCGGCCTCAGCAACAATGGCATTCGCAATTTGCACTGAAAAAATCACCAGCACAGGCGACACAGTATTCGGAAAAATATGCCGAAACATAATCCGAGTACGACTCACGCCAATGATTCTAGCGGCATCCACATACTCTTTTTCACGTTCCGCAAGGACATTTGCCCTAACAATACGCGCAAAAATAGGCCATTCAGCCAAACCAATCACTAGAATAATCATTACCATGGCCAGTTCTTGGTAAGCAGTGTGACCAAATACAGCTTGAAACACGGCAACGGCAATGATCGCCACCATCATGGTTGAAAAAGAGAGTTGAATGTCTGCACAGCGCATTAGAAAGTTATCAATCCGCCCACCCAGGTAGCCAGAAAGTAAGCCGATACAAACGCCAATCACTACCTGTAAGATGACAGCCATCACCCCTATGGTGAGTGACAAACGTGTACCGTGAAGAATCACTGTTAATAAATCTCGCCCTTGGGCATCTGTACCGAGCCAGAATCGACTGTCACCAGCTTGCCAATAAGGAGCGATTTCCGCATTAATCAAGTCCATAAAGTTAGGATCATGGATATCATAAGGAGCCAGCAATGGGGCGAGTATGGAGACCAAACAATAAAAAGCTAAGATCAACAAAGCAAAAAGAGCGAATTTATCCCCCAACAAAGCGTAGCCTAGGTGCCTCATTCGGCTATGAGATAATGGCGGCAAAGGTTTCATACTCATAAAGTATTCCCCGCAATTCGTACTCGAGGATTAACCAGCCCGTAGATTAGATCTACCAAGGTATTACTGATCACGAAAATGCCACCCACAACAATGAGGTATGCAGAAATTAACGGTGCGTCCACTCTCGTGACTGCATCCATGAACATATACCCCATGCCCGGCCATTGGAAAACAGTTTCTGTGATGATGGTATAAGCCACCAAAGTACCCGCTTGAATACCACCAACTGTAATAACAGGAAGCATGGTGTTTTTTAACGCATGGACAAAATAAATACGTGGTGCAGATAACCCCTTAGCCCACGCAAAACGCACATAATCACTTTCTAGAACATCTAACATTTCTGCTCGAATAAGGCGCACAAAAATGGGAGTTAGCACAAAGGCTAAAGACACACTGGGTAGAACTAAATGAGAGATTCCATCCCAATTAGTCAGTCCTGAAGGCCAAAAACCCAATAGCATGTCCGTTTCTCCACGCCCAAAACTTGGTAGCCACTGAGCTTCTACTGACACAAAATACACTAAAAAAATGGCCACGATAAAAATGGGCACAGACAAGCCTAAGGTACTGATAAAAAGCAACATACGACTGATAACATGCTTAGGATGAATCGCAGCAAACATACCAGAGGGTATGGCAATCACGAGTACCAGTATAAAGGCACAAAACGCCAATTCGAAAGTCGCAGGAAGGCGGTCTAGGATAACATCTAAAGTGGGCTCTTTATAATAATATGAAACACCAAAATCCCCATGCAATACCTGCTTCAAAAAGCGCCCATACTGCACTATAAAAGTGTCTTCGAGACCCAGCTCTTGCCGTAACGCCTCACGTTCAACGGGAGTGACACTTTGACCAACAAACTGCTGGGTTGGGTCACCAAGTTTCCCCTGCACCACAAAGCTAACAAGGCTAATGGTTAAAAGCACCAAGATAGCCTGTAATGTTCGGCGTGCTAAAAAACTCAACATACTATTTTTTACTCTTCCTCTATGTGACTAACGAGGTCACCGAGATACGGAAAGTTCTGAAAATTTAAAACCGCATCAATGTCAACGTGCTTACTAGCCGCCCAAATAATGGCCTGCCAATGTAAAGGGACGACCACAAAGTCATCGTGAATTTGTTGCTCAATGTTCTGTAGCATGGTCTGCCTAAGTGCCGGATTTAACTCATGATTCGCCGCATCAATAGCCTTATCGAGCTGCGGGTTGCAATAACCGTTGGCATTATAAACACCACGGCCAGTTTCACCACTCTGACAGGCAAAAAGAAACTCATAAATATTGTTGGAATCTAGGGTGTCGGACTGCCAGCCCAGCATCATAATGTCGGCAGCCCGCTTGTCTAATTGCTGAAAGTATTGGGCTTTCGGCAAGGTTTTGAGAGCCACCTTAATGTTAATTTTATCCAACATTCCTACCACCGCTTGAGCTATATGCTCATCGCTCATATAACGGTTATTAGGTGCAATAAATGTCAGTTCAAAACCTTCTTGATAACCAGCTTGTTTCATTAATTGGCGCGCTCTCTTAAGATCATAAGAGGGCTTAAGCTGAGCTTTATGACCTAAAAACTGCGGTGCACTTACTTGCCCTGCAGCCAGCCCATAGCCTCGCAAGATTTTATCCACTATCAGCTCTTGGTTAATAGCGAGATTAATGGCTTCACGCACACGAATATCTCGCAGTTCTGGGCGTTTTTTCTGGTTTAGTTGCAGCATCAAAATTCGACTACTGACGAGGGAAGCAAGTTGCAAATCGGGCTGCCTTTTGACCCGAGCCACATCAATAGGAGACAAGGAGGTTATAACATCCACATCTTGGGTTAATAGTGCCGATAGCCGAGTGGAGTCTGAACGAATGGGCAACCAAACAAGGTGCTCTACATTTCCAAGGGAGGCCTTATCCCAATAATTTGGGTTGCGCGCAAAGACGAGTTTTTGCCCTGGCTGGCGCACTTCTACGACATAAGGTCCTGTGCCAGAAGCATGGGCAGAAGCAAATGAACGCCCAAATTTAACGATCTCGTCACGGCCTTGGTAGAAAGCGCTATCAATGGGAAACACCAATGCCAGCATATTAAGCATCAAAGGGTACGGAGAACGGGTCACCAAGAGCAGGCTATTGTCGCTTTCCACAACAACCGACTCTAATATGCTGAATAAAGCTTTAAAGTCAGTAGAGCGCTTTAACCTTTGTAACGTATAAGCAACATCTTCAGAGCGTAATGGGTTACCTGAGTGGAACTTAACGCCCTCTCGTAGGCTAATTCGCCAGGTTTTATCATCTAACTGTTGCCATTGGGTTGCCAGTCTAGCTTCAAACTCACCATCATTTGTCCAACGAACCAGAGGATCAAATACGAGATGCGAATACTGTAAAGCCCCTTCTGACAGTTGCTCATGAGGGTCTAACGAAATGGGGTCTGCATCTAACGCAAAAGTGACTGTCTGTGCATAACTTGAAACGACACTGACACTGAAAAGGAACACACAAAAAAACCGCAACATAAAACTGCCCTATTATTATCACACCAGCCCTGCAACTGGGTGTTTTTTCTCTGATACTAGCAGTCTTAAGCAAAAAACACACCGTATCTGCCAACCATCTAAAAGTGCTTAATAGAAAAAAAAGCGCCCAGTTACGGGCGCCAACAAGCAACAAAAGGTTGTAGGCATCGCACTGGTTAAGCGGCACCTTGTTCAAATATTTCTATGCGTTTTTCTTCTACTCCATGACACGCAATTAGTTGCCCGCCCTCTTCACTTCGAAGTGTGGGGCTCTCCTCCTGACAACGAGCGTTAGCGTACTGGCAGCGGCCATGGAACGCACATCCCGAAGGCGGATTTAGAGGCGATGGTAACTCACCTTCCAATTTAATACGCTTACGACGCTTTTCTGGGGATAGTTGCGGCGTACTGGATAACAAAGCTTGTGTATAAGGGTGACGTGGCGACTCAAAAAGCTGTTGAGCAGTACCTTGTTCTACCACCTTGCCTAGGTACATCACCATGACTTCGTCAGCAATGTGCTCTACCACAGACAAATCATGAGAAATAAATACGTAACTCAGACCAAACTCTTTTTGCAGATCCATCATTAGGTTCAAAACCTGCGCCTGTACTGACACATCCAGTGCCGATACCGGCTCGTCTGCCACAATCACTTGTGGATCAAGCATCAGACCTCGCGCTATCGCAATACGTTGCCTTTGACCACCTGAAAACATGTGCGGATAACGATCATAATGTTCCGTTTTTAAACCTACTTTAGCCATCATAGCCATTGCTTTGGCTTTGCGCTCAGCCTTGCTCATGTCCGTGTTGATTAATAGAGGCTCTTCTAAAATCGCACCAATCTTCTTACGTGGGTTTAACGATCCATAAGGGTTTTGGAAAATTATCTGGATCTTTTGACGCAAAGTTCTCTGGGCTGATTTTGTTAAGGTTAGTAAGTCTTCACCCTCGCTATCTAGCCTTCCATCTGTTGGCGTTTCTATCATGGTGAGCATGCGCCCAAGAGTCGATTTACCGCACCCAGATTCACCAACAACAGCTAAGGTTTTACCCTTCTCTAAGGTGAAGCTAACACCATCGACCGCCTTTACAACGGCATCGGGTTTAAACATGCCCTGCTTAACTTGATAATGCTGCTTTAGATTCTCTGCTTTTAAAATTAATGACTGGCTCATGCGGCAGGTCTCCCCATTGCATCCAAAGGCGTATGACACTTAACTTGACGGCCTAATGGACCTTGATTTTCTGGTTCTACGTTTTTGCAGTGCTCTGTTGCATATGGGCAACGTGGGCTAAGTAAGCAACCTTGTGGACGGTCATACTGGCCGGGTACTACCCCAGACAAAGCATCGAGTCGCTCTTTTCCAGCTGCCGACTCAGGCAATGAAGCTAACAGAGCTTGGGTATATGGATGCTGAGGCTGACTAAACACTTCAGAAGCGGGACCAGATTCCACAATTTGTCCTGCATACATAACAATGACTCGATGAGCCACTTCTGCCACTAATGCTAGGTCATGAGTAATGAGCACCAAGCCCATTTTCTTTGTACGTTGTAGATCAATAAGTAAATCAATGATTTGAGCTTGAATGGTCACATCTAAGGCGGTGGTTGGCTCATCAGCAATGAGTAAACGAGGGTTACAAGCAATGGCAATGGCGATCATCACTCGCTGGCTCATACCACCAGACAGCTGATGCGGATACGCTGATAAGCGCGTTTCAGGGGCAGGAATTCCCACCTGCGTTAACAAATCAATGGCTCTTTGACGTAGCTCTTGTTTGCTGCCGCCTTGGTGTGTTTTTAATGCTTCAATGATCTGATAACCCACGGTAAAACAAGGGTTTAAACTGGTCATTGGGTCTTGGAAGATCATCGCAATATCAGAGCCAGTAAGCTTACGACGTTGTTTTTCTGGCATGGACAATAGGTCTTGCCCGTCAAACGTTAATTGCTCAGCGCTGACTTTACCTGGGTAATCAATCAATCCCATCACAGATAAAGAGCTCACACTCTTACCTGAGCCGGACTCCCCAACGATACCAAGGACTTCCCCTTCTTCTACCTGGTAACTAATGTTATCAACAGCCTTAAAATTGCCGAAGCTGACAGATAGGTTTTGTAGTTTTAATAAAGACATATCTTGCTCCTACTGCTTTAACTTTGGATCTAAGGCATCACGTAAGCCGTCACCCATGAGGTTAAACGCTAATACCGTGATCAGAATCATCAGTCCTGGAAAAGTCACTACCCACCAAGCTCGCTGTACGAACTGCAAAGCGTCCGCCAACATGCTTCCCCACTCAGGGGTTGGGGGTTGTGCCCCTAAGCCAAGAAAGCCCAAAGCAGCCATATCCAAGATAGCCGTAGAAAAGCCTAAAGTTGCTTGTACGATTAACGGAGCCAAACAGTTTGGCAAAATACAAACAAACATGAGTCGTAACGGACCTGCGCCAATAACGCGAGACGAGGTAACATAGTCACGGGACATTTCCGCCAGTGTTGCTGCGCGAGTTAAACGCACATAGTGAGGCAAAGACACAATTGAAATCGCTAATGCTGCATTCACAATACTAGGGCCAAGTACCGCAACAATCGCAATGGCCAAAAGCAAGCTCGGCATGGCCAGCATGATATCGACGATACGCATAATCAGGGTATCTACAATACCTTTGCAGTAGCCCGCCAATAAACCAAGCAATATGCCCATGGCAAGCGAAGCCGTTACCGCAACCAAGCCAACTGCTAACGACAAGCGTGCACCATGAATTAAGCGCGAAAGGATATCACGGCCAACATCGTCCGTGCCTAGAACATAAGCCCAACTTCCGCCATCTAACCAAGCTGGCGGCAACAAAAGAGCATCACGAGTTTGCGCAGAAGGAGAATGGGGGGCAACCCAATTGGCGAATACCGCCATAAAACAAATAATACAGATGAATATAAGACCAGCAACAGCCCCCTTGTTGCTACTAAAGTAGTGCCAAAATTCCTGAAAAGGAGTCCTTGGTGCTGGTGCAGAAAGTGTTTGAGTCGTCATAAATGTATCCTTAGCGACTGTGTCTAATTCTTGGGTTCACAATGCCGTAGGCAATGTCGACCAACAGGTTGACCACAATGATAATGGTGGCAACAATCAAAATTCCGCCTTGTACAACAGGATAATCACGACGCCCGATAGACTCGATTAACCACTTACCAATACCAGGCCAAGCAAAAACGGTTTCGGTTAGAATGGCACCCGATAGAAGAATACCGATTTGCAAACCTATTACAGTAATAACAGGGATCAGTGCATTACGTAGCGCGTGTACCACAATGACACGCCAAGGGGCGATGCCTTTTGAACGAGCAGTACGAATGTAATCTTCACTGAGCACTTCTAGCATCGAAGAGCGAGTCATACGGGCAATCACCGCCATAGGAATCGTACCGAGCACAATACTTGGCAAGATCAAATGAGAAACCGCTGAACTAAACGCCCCTTCTTCGCCGGATAAAATGGAGTCAATCAGCATGAAGCCGGTTACATCATCGATCCAGAAAATCACATCAATTCGCCCAGATACAGGGGTCCACCCCAAGGTGACCGAGAACACTAGCATGAGCAATAACGCCCACCAGAAAATCGGCATGGAGTAGCCGGTTAATGAAAAGGTCATTACCGAATGATCTAAAAGCGTACCGCGTTTTACCGCGGCAAAAATGCCAGCGGGCAAACCAATAAAAATTGCGAACACAGCGGCACAAAACGCCAGCTCAATGGTGGCAGGAAAAAGCGTTAAAAACTCGCTTAAAACAGGCTCTTTGGTAATCAGAGAATTGCCTAAATCACCCTGTAAAACTCCACCTACATAGCGAAAATACTGAATATATAAAGGTTGATCAAAGCCTAGCTGAGCACTTAACTCAGCGTGTCTTTCTGCGCTAACACCACGTTCACCGGCCATTACTTCAATGGGGTCACCTGGTATTAATCGAATTAGGGTAAAGGTTAGTAAGGTAATACCAATAAAGGTGGGTATTACTAAACTCAGCTTTCGGAAGATAAATTGAAACATATCTGAGTGGCTCTCTTGCTTTTAAGACGATCAAGAGGTGAGCGTTATGCTCACCTCTCGGTCTACAATGATGCCATTCCACACGACACCACTGTATTAGCCCATTAGGGCTTACTTGCTTAGGCTTACATTGTAGAAGTAGTGACCACCAAGTGGGTCGATCTTGTAGCCTTTCACTTCTTGACGGATTGGCTCGTACACAACAGAGTGCGCAACGGTAATCCAAGGTGCTTCACGTTTGAACACGACCTGTGACTCTTCATACAACTTAGTACGCTCAGCTTTGTCAGAGGTACGTTTTGCCGCAAGAAGCAGATTGTTAAACTCTTCATTACACCATTGAGCACGGTTTGAACCACCTACGGCATCACAACCTAGTAATACGTATAGGAAGTTGTCTGGGTCACCATTATCACCAGTCCAACCCAATAGCACGGTTTCATGCTCACCTTTCTTAGAACGGTTTAGGTATTCACCCCATTCGTAAGAAACGATCTCAGCATTTACCCCTACTTTTTTCCAATCCTCTTGTACAATTTCCGCCATACGACGAGCATTTGGGTTGTAAGGGCGCTGTACAGGCATTGCCCAGATATTCGTGTCGAAACCGTTCTCATAACCCGCTTCTTTCAATAGTTGCTTCGCTTTAACAGGATCATATGGGTAATCCTGAATGTTCTTGTTGTAAGACCACATAGTAGGTGGAATTGGGTTTTTCGCAGCTTTACCTGCTCCTTGAAAAACCGCATCGATGATCGCAGATTTATCCGTCGCTAGGTTCAACGCTTGACGTACGCGAATATCGTCGAAAGGTTTTTTCTGAGTATTAAATGCTAAGTAACCTACGTTTAAGCCTTCTTGGCTCATTAGGTTAATGTCTTTGTCTTTTTCCATTTGTGCCAAATCAGCTGGATTTGGGTATGGCATCACATGACACTCACCCGCTTTTAGCTTGGCATAACGTACTGACGCATCTGGGGTAATCGCAAATACCAAACGGTCAATGTCAGCTTTACCTTTCCAGTAGTCTTTAAACGCGGTGTAACGGATTAAAGAGTCTTTTTGGTATTGCACTTTTTGAAAAGGACCAGTACCAACTGGGTTGATATCCAGTTGCTCTGGAGTGCCTTTTTTCATTAGATAATCTGCTTGCTCGGCAGAGAAGATAGACGCGAAATCCATAGCTAAGTTAGCGACAAATGGCGCTTCTGGCTCGGACAATACAAATTTTACTGTGTAATCATCAACACGAACGATGTCTTTGATTAGTGTTTCCATACCCATGCCACTGAAGTACTCGTAAGAGCCGCCAGATACCGTATGGTAAGGGTGTTTTTTGTCCCACTGACGTGCAAAAGTGAAGATCACATCGTCGGCATTAAAATCACGTGTCGGTTTGAAGTCTTTACTAGAATGGAACTGAACACCTTTACGTAAATGGAAGGTGTATTCAAGGCCGTCTGCTGATACGTCGTAGCTTTCTGCAAGACCTGGCTCAGTATCGGTCGTCCCTAATTTGAATTCAACTAAGCGGTTGAACATGTTTTTTGAAGTAGCGTCGAAAGTTGTACCCGATGTATAAAACGCTGGGTTAAAACCTTCTGGACTACCTTCTGAACAATATACCAAGGTTGAGGCGGCATTTGCGGACGTGGACATTGCTCCTGCAGCGACAAGCGCTAGAGATAGAGCCGTTAACCCTTTTTTCATGCTAGTTCTCCAGTTTCGAATTTTAGTGTGATTCTTGTATGGCAATGGCGTTCAAACCCTAAGTTTTAATGCCGACTACCCTTCTAACTTTTTGACACTTTGCAATAAATGCGCAAAAACAGTGTTATTGAAGAGTACTCAAGCTTACAAAAATCACCAATCGAAATAATGAGAGAGGCTATACAAATGACGTATACACTTTTTAAATAACAAAATTAGCCCTTATTTTTCATAAGGTTAATTATATTTTAAAGATGCCAACTAGTAAGAAAAGTGTCAGTTTTATTGTTGTCACAGGTTCAAATACGACGTCGAGCAGGCGATTTCGCTCTTTTGTCTATCCATAAAAAAGAGGAGTAGAGAGCGCAATTGCTATCTACTCCTCAGTGTACTCTTAAGGAAAGTTCGTTAGACGTTTTTGTCGCTTTCGGACTGCTCAGACACTTCGCTTTCAGTGGTGTCTATTTTCTTTATTGTCCAACCCATGACGCCAAACAAAATAGTAATTAAAGGCGAGAGCCAGCAGAAAAATGCAAAAGGTAAGTAAGCAATTGTAGCCACACCAAGAGTAGCCGCTTGGTAAGCTCCACCCGAGTTCCAAGGTACTAGGTTAGCGGTTACTGTCGCGGAATCTTCCACCGCTCTAGATAAATTCTCTGGTGCTAAACCGCGATCACGATACGCCTGCGCATACGTTCTAGCTCCCATTACGATAGACATATATTGATCACATAAAATCATGTTAGAGCCGATACAAGTCAGTACGGTAGACACAATCAAGGATCCATTAGATTTCGCTAAAGTTAATACTTTATCAGCAATGGCTTTCAACTGCCCCGTTCGCTCCATAATGCCGCCAAACATCATGGCGGTAAAAACAAGACTGATGGTATACATCATAGAGTCCATACCACCACGAGTCAGTAACGAGTCTACATCCTCATTACCAGTCGCACCTTCAAAGCCTGCGAATGCGGAAGTAATAAGGGCTTCATAACCTGCGCCTTGAAGCCCAATTGCAATAACCACAGCAGATAAAATACCAATGGTGATGCCAGGGATAGCAGGCATTTGTCGATAAGAGACAAACATGACTAACAGCGGAGGAAGTAGCATGGTAATGTTAATCACAAAGTGCTCATCTAATAGACTACGAATGGTCTCTATTCGTTCAATATTCCCTGCCGCTCCTGCATATTGAAAGCTTAGCACCGTCTCAATAATAAGCGTGAGAATAAATGCCAAACCAGTGGTGTAGGACATGTGTTTAATGTGTGTGAACAAATCTGTGCCCGCCAAAGCAGGTGCCATGTTTGTTGTATCAGATAAGGGCGACATTTTATCGCCAAAATAGGCTCCCGAAAGCACAGCTCCAGCAACCAAAGGCAGAGGAAAACCAAGTCCAGAGCCGATTCCCATGAGGGCAACCCCTATTGTGCCCGTCGTCCCCCAGCTTGTGCCTGTTGCTAGAGACGTTATTGCACAAATAATCACAGTGGCAGGCAAGAAGAAACTAGGAGAAAGGACGTTCAAACCGTAATAGATTAAAGTGGGGACAACACCCGCTAGAATCCATACCCCGATTAAAATCCCAACAAGAATGAGAATAATGGTCGCTGGCAGAGCATTTGTTATGCCATTCACCATACCATTTTGTATAGCACTCCAACTAAAACCACATCGCATTGCAACAACAGCAGCCACAATGACACCCATTAACATAGGAATTTGAGGGTCAAGCCCATAAATCACAATAGAAACACTTATTCCTAAGACAAGTGATGCTAAGGATATGATGGATTCCCAGAAAAAAGGCATTCGAGCCCCGGATGGTATATCTGCATTCATCGTGTTCTCCTTTTTAATATTTTTTTATCATTTAACCACAAAGAAAAGATAAACATCCCTTCGCAATCTTAGTGCCAAAAACATAAAAAAAGACAAAAAAAATGATAATACAAATATAATTTGGAATTGATTATTTTCTTGAAAATTAATTTTTAAAATAGAAGAAAAACAAAATATAATTAGTTAGAGAAAAAACAAAAACGAAAAAAAAGGTCGCCTTTTCGAAGAAAAAACTTGGAACGCCCCTATAAAGGACACAAAAAAACAGTATTGCCCCGATTTTTAGCAAATGCATGACATAGCTAAGCCACTTTCAAGTGGCATAGCGATATAGAACAATAAAGAAGGCAGCTTATCGCAGTGTATTTAAGTCTACATGGGTAAAAGGTTTGTTCTCTTCCATCACGACATAGCTGTTAATTGTCGCCAGGTAGTTTGAGCTGCTGATTAACTTATTATTTATCTGCAAGTATTCAGGCATATCGCGACATACAATTTTTAAGATTAAGTCACACTCACCGCTCACTGTATAGTACTCAACAATCTCTGGAATCGAGTCTACCATTTCTTTGAAAGCAATGAATTCTTGATGAGTATGCCCCTTTAGATACACACCCGCAATACAGGTAACTGAGCGACAAACTTTAAATAAATCTACCTTAGCATGGTAGTTACTGATCACTCCTTCTTCTTCAAGGTGTCGTAAACGTAATGAGCAAGAGCTGGGCGCAAGGTCAACCTGACGCGCCAACTCTTGATTCGAAACCCTTCCGTCTCTTTGTAAGATATCTAAGATCTTGTAATCTATATCATCTAGCTTTTTCATTATTTTCGCCTACTGACCTTATTGTGGTTTTATGATTTTGGCCTATTTTAGAAGCAGTTTAATTTAAATAATCAATCTCTAAAAGATACTAAATAAGGTTTTCAGCCTTTAAAGTAATGCAAAAACCAAATCATATTACAAATAGTTTTTTCGGCGCATTAAAAAGATAAAAGCAACACCGCCAATCATTCCTGTAAGGACACCAATTGGCATATCTTCGGGGGAAATAATGACTCTCGATAAGATATCAGCCGCCACTAGAAATAGAGCGCCTAGTAACATAGAAAGTGGTAGCACTTTGCGGTAGTCCCCTCCTACCAGTAAACGAACGACATGGGGAACCATGAGCCCAACGAACCCTATAATGCCAGAAAACGCCACGGCAGCTCCGGTTAACAAAGAACAAACCACTATCACGATCAAGCGGAAGCGAGTAACAGGAACGCCTAATGTACTAGCACTTTCATCTCCCAGTGTCATGGCATTTAAATAACGCGCATTGTAAATAAGATAGGTTCCTCCAGCCATTAAGGCGATCGCTGGAAACCATAACTGCTCCCATTGGGCGAGCCCTAAACCACCTAGCATCCAGAAAATAACGGTATGAGAAGACTTATGATCTCCCACAAAAATAAGCAAACTACCAGCCGCTGAAATAACAAAAGACACCGCTACTCCCGCTAGCACTAATTGCCCAGCACTTTGGGCAACAGAAAAGTTCGAGACTATTAGCACTAAGAAAGTAGCGAATAACGCACCAACAAAGGCAAATACAGGCAAAGTCAGTGCTCCCAGAACCATACCTGTATACAGTAGAGCAATAACGGCTCCTAATGCTGCTCCAGACGACACTCCGAGCAAATGTGGGTCAGCCAAAGGATTACGAGTAACCGACTGCAAAGCGGCACCCACTATTGCCAAGGCCCCACCAACCACCGCGGCCAATAATGCTCTTGGAAATCGCACGGTCCATATAATGGTTTCACGGCCTTTTGACCAAAACGGCTCAATAGAACTCAGCGATAATTTATGCGCCATTACCCCCCATACTGTCGATTGCTCTATAGCAACAGCACCTAATCCGATCGCAAAACTAATACTTGCGACCAAAAGAGAGAGAAGAAGAAGGATTAATAGTACAAAGGGCATGTTCCCAAGGAGCATGCCTGATGCTTTCTTGTTACTCATGAATTATGTCTAAAGGCCTTGGCTAAGCGCTTAATAGCCGCGATATTCTGAGGGCCTGGTGTCGCCTCAACATACTCCAATACAACAAAACGATTATTTTTAACCGCAGGAATATGAGAAAAAGCCGGATTGTTGCGCATGAAGGCTATTTTTTCTGCCGCCGTCACTTCTCCATAGTTAACAATAACAACCACTTCTGGCTCACGGTCAATAACCGCTTCCCAACCAATTCGGGTCCAGCTTTTGGCCACATCGTCAACAATGTTTTTTCCACCTGCGGCTTCAATTAAAGCGTTTGGCATGCCTAAACGACCAGAAGTGAAGGGCTCTTTTTCGCCCGAGTCATACACAAAGACACTTGGCTTAGTCTCTAGTGGCGATAAAGTACTTTGAAAATCCACTAAGTCTTTTTGATAACTGGCCACCAAGGCTTGAGCCGCATCTTCTTTATTAAAAATCTTACCTAGATTTAAAATATCAGTGTACATATCTTCAATAGAGGCTTTTTCTTTCGACATAATATGAATACAGCTTTCAGTAAGCTCATATACGTTTATGCCTAATGGCGCTAGCGTGTCAGGGGTTACTCCACCACCGACTTTCATGCCGTAGTTCCAGCCCGCAAAGTAAAAATCGGCATCGGCTCCTAACAACACTTCTTTTGTTGGGTACTTTGGCGATAATTCAGGTAGTTCACCAATCCCTTCGCGAATGCTTGGGTGCAAAGTCTTCCAGCCCGACACGCCTGAAAACCCCACCATACTGTCCTGAAGTTTTAGAGCCAACATCATTTCGGTTAAGTTCACATCGTTCGATACCGCCGCCTTTGGCGCTTGTTCAAAAACCACTTCTCGGTCACAACTCTGCACCGTTACAGGGTAATGGGCGGCAAACGATGAGTGAGTTGCCAATACTGCCATTGCACTCACACAAGTAGAAAGTAAGACTCGGTGGAAGCGGCCATTGGTTATTAAAGACATGAAAACTCCTAATGTTTAAAGATCGTAGCTAAAGGTAAAAAGAAAATCGGGGCCGTTGTGTCACAGGGTGCTCATCAATAACAGTCTCCACCTCAAACACTTGTTTAATACTCTGCGGCGTAAAAGCATCACTTGGAGAGGAAATAGCTTGTATTTCACCATGTTGCATCACTAACACACGATCTGCATAAGTTGAGGCTAGAGCTAAATCATGTAATGAAACAATCACTGTGCATGGCAACTGAGATAGCAACGTCAAAATTTCTAATTGATGACGAATATCCAGGTGATTGGTTGGCTCATCTAATATCAAAACATCAGGGCGTTGAATCAGAGCCCGTGCAATCATCACCCGCTGACGCTCTCCGCCAGAGAGCGTATCGAACACACGCGTAGCAAGATGACTAACATTCACCAGCGCCATCACTTCTTCAACTAAAGCGCAATCCGTCTTTGAACGACGCCAAGCCCGAGCGCTGGGCGTGAGCCCAATCTCAATCATCTCAAAAACGGTTAAGCCAAATTGCCCACTGCTTTCTTGTAATACTGTCGCGATTCGTTGTGCAGATTGGCGAGGGGACAAAGACCAAAGGTTCTTACCGTCTAGTAGTACCTGTCCTTGAGTCGGTTTATTTATGCGGTAAATACAGCGCAAAAGGGTTGTCTTACAGGAACCATTGGGCCCGACTATGGCTAAAAATTCTCCCGCTTCCACCTTCATGTCTATATTCTTCAGCAAGGGGCGCTTTTTATCTGGCCCCCAACAAACACGGCTAAGCTCAATGCTTGCTGGCGTGCAATTATTATAAAGAGACGATAGCGCCTGACTTTGGGATGAATGTTGGGATGATACTTGAATTGTCATTTTGGAAATCAACTGAATAATATTGTTACATTATAACATTTTGAGACATTTTCTATCTAGCTGTTAAAGATGAAAAATCTGCATGAGAACATGTTCAAGTAGCAACTTAACAGAAAAGCACAGGTTATTGTTTAAAAGCTGATCGCCTTTATTATGACGAACCGATTAACCAACTTTTTAGCCAATTCAGAAAGTTTGATTGCATGCGTTAGATCAAAAAACAGATGAGAAAAAAGCAGGGCGTTTGGCTGTTACAGTGCAGAGGGAAGAAGGGGAAATCATGTTTCCCCTATAAAAGATGAAATTTAAGGCTGATAAGGTAATGAAGATTGATGAAGAATAATGCGCACTTTACCGTCGTCACATTCTTTAAAAACAAAACTCTTATTCACAAAAATATGACTGTCATCGCTACCGATGAAATGCACATTGCATTGCACTATGGCTAGATCGTTATGCAATATGAAATCTTCTTTGCTGTACCAAACTTTAACCCAAGGCTTAAGTTTAAAACCGTTATCATCTGGAAACTCACTGTTACCACCAACAAAATAAGACAGTGCTCCCTCTTTTGTTGGTCGGTAAGTTTGTTGGCCAAACGTTTGTGTCGGTTTGAACAGCACACGGCCATTGTCATAGTCGTAATTATCCGTGAGAACTTGCTGCGAAAAGGCTTTTGCATCACCTCCTGAAGCGTAGATCTGCCCTACTTTTACAACATTGTCGCACCAGGTTTGCAACGCGGTGTATGCCATTTCCTTAGTAAACATAACGTATTATTTCTCCTTTTTCAGGCGCAGTCCTGCCGCTTTCGTAATATGAAAACTGGCTGTAAAAACGTCGCTTATGGTGTGGAAGGGTATGAATCTAGGCCCAGAAACATAATTGTTACGGTACATAGTAACATAATAAAAAAGTAAATTTTTTACACCAATTTGAAAGTATTTAGGTTCTATTGTCAGTTTACTTCTCAAGACACTAATTATTGAGCCCACCTAAAGCAAAAAAACCAAGTAATCACATTAGCTCCCAAAAAGCTTCCACTAATGGGTTTTTAAGGTTTTTCTGTAAGGCAAATAGCCCGATATCATAGGGTTCTAACTCTGGTTGTACATCTAATACTCGGATTCGATCAACCAGCGGACTGTTATCCAACACAATTTTGGGTACCACACCCACACCAAACCCTAGGCTCACCATGCTAACAATGGCCTCATTGCCTGTTACTTGAGCGTAAATAGTGGGGGTAATGCCTTGCTGTCGAAACCAGTCGTCAATGTGATCCCGTGAGACCCCGCTTTCTGACAGTATCATAGGGATGCGAGCCCAATCTTTTGGGTTCGTTGGCGCTTGTGATGGCACATTTGGGAGTTGCTGCTCTAAAGGGCCAATAAATAATAACGGAGATATAGCTAGGGGTTTGAAGGCTAGGCTACGATTCATCTTGGCTGGTCTAGCTGCAATGGTAATGTCTTCTTTTCCGTCTAGAATATGGGCAATGGCATGTTCTGGGTCCCCCGTTCTTAGCTTTATCTCAATGCCTGGGTGAGCAATGCGGAACTGATTCAACAAATCATAAAGAAAGCTATAACTGGCCGTCACGGAACCATACAGGCTAATCTCCCCTTTCAATAAGGCAGATTGATCTGTGAGCTCGTGACGAATTAGGTTCCACTGACTACTGGTTTCTCGGGCGTACTCTACAAAACGCAGACCTTCTTGAGTGAGTGTGACGGTACGATTGTCTCGATTAAACAATTCAACCCCTAGCTCTTCTTCTAACTGGCGAATATTACGAGACAGCGCTGAAACACTAATGTGACACTCTTCACTGGCGCGACCAAAATGTAAGCTTTCTGCCAAAGATAAGAAGTGCTTCAAAGATCGAATATTCATATAGTAGACCTTATATAGAGTGTTGCAAAATATGGGATATTATATTGCAAATATATCAATTTACGAAAGAAAAGCATTTGCTTATAGTGACATCACTCTTAGCAAGATCACCCTTATAAATCCTGTTGAGAAACCCAATTTACAGATCAAGCTGAAGCCAGTTTGATCAAGGACGATAAACATAATAGGTGCAACCATGTCTAATAACTACTTTAATACCTTACCGCTACGTGAGCAGCTGGCTCAGTTAGCAAAATGCCGCTTCATGGACAGTTCTGAATTTGCCGATGGCGTAGAAGCTCTAAAAGGCAAAAAAATGGTCGTTATCGGTTGTGGTGCGCAAGGTCTTAACCAAGGTTTGAACCTACGTGACAGTGGTTGTGACGTATCTTATGCACTTCGCCCTGAAGCCATTGAACAAAAACGCCAGTCATGGAAAAACGCGACTGAAAATGGCTTCACTGTTGGCACTTACGAAGAGTTAATCCCTACTGCTGACGTAGTATTGAACCTAACACCTGATAAGCAGCACACTGCGGTTGTAACTGCCGTTATGCCTCTTATGAAGCAAGGCGCTTGCCTATCTTACTCTCACGGTTTCAACATTGTTGAAGAAGGTATGCAAATCCGTGACGATCTAACCGTTATCATGGTAGCACCTAAGTGCCCAGGTTCTGAAGTACGTGCTGAATACGTTCGTGGTTTCGGTGTACCAACATTGATCGCAGTTCACGAAGACAACGACCCTAAAGGTGAAGGTCTTGCACTAGCAAAAGCTTACGCAGTTGGTACTGGCGGTCACAAAGCAGGCGTTCTAATGTCTTCTTTCATTGCCGAAGTTAAATCTGACCTTATGGGTGAGCAAACTATCCTATGTGGTATGTTGCAAACTGGTTCTATCCTTTGTTTCGACAAAATGGTTGAAGAAGGTATTGACGCAGGTTACGCATCTAAACTTATCCAATATGGTTGGGAAACCATTACTGAAGCACTTAAGTATGGCGGCGTGACTAACATGCTAGACCGTCTTTCTAACCCAGCTAAGATCAAAGCATTTGACCTTTCTGAAGAGCTAAAAGTCATCATGCGTCCTTTGTACAACAAGCACCAAGACGACATCATCAACGGAACTTTCTCTCGCGTTATGATGGAAGACTGGGCGAACGATGACAAAAACCTTCTTGGCTGGCGTGCAGAAACAGCTGAAACTAACTTCGAGAAAACACCTGCTGGCGATGTAGAAATCTCTGAGCAAGAATTCTTCGATAAGGGTATCTTGATGGTTGCTATGGTGAAAGCGGGTGTTGAGCTTGCATTCGAAACTATGACTGCTGCGGGTATTATTGCTGAGTCTGCTTACTACGAGTCTCTACACGAAACACCACTGATCGCGAACACCATCGCTCGTAAGAAACTATACGAAATGAACGCGACTATCTCTGATACAGCAGAGTACGGTTGTTACCTATACAACCACGCTTGCCTACCTCTACTAGGCGACTTTATGAAAAGCATAAAAACTGATGTAATCGGTAAAGGTCTTTCTGTAGAAGACAACGGCGTAGACAACGCTCGCTTGATCGAAGTTAACGAAGCACTTCGCTCTCATCCTGTAGAAGCGATTGGTAAAGTACTTCGCGGCCACATGGCTGACATGAAAAAAATCGTTTAATACTTTTTAAAGATAAAACTTAAAAGCCAAGGCATTTTTTGCCTTGGCTTTTTTATTGGCGGCTCATTAATTGTCAGCCTACTGGAAACGTAATGCGCCGCTGGATGCGCAGCACCCATGATTCCATTAAACTCCACCCCGCATACACGAGGGCTGCACCCTGTGCGTCAAATTCTCTGAGCGAATCCTGACCTACGCATTAACAATAACTTTGTTTAATATCTTGAACGATCACATCAAGTCGTGATGCCTGCAGGCACAAAATCTATGTCAAAACGCCTTCTGCAAGTTTTTTCTTCGTCTTTTTTACTTTTTATTCCCACTTAAAAAGTGTAAACAAAAAGATTACGCACTCTCTTTAAATGCACATTTTAATTATTTCACCCTTAATTAAAATAATCATGGTGTTGCTAACATTCTTCTTACCTGCTATTTGAATCTTTCTTCCTTATTTTTTTAATCCTTCAACTTTCCTTATGAAATCGAACGATTTTGCGCATTTTATCGATTATACGAATCAAAAAGGGAAGCGCCTCTCAAGCTCTTTTTATTTAAATTTAAAAAGCTATTATACATTCCATCGAAAGCAAACATGCTTAATAAACAAAATCTAATCGGAAAACATATTCCGAAATATGAGGGGAAATATTATGAACACATTTAAAAAATCTGCCATCGCTCTTTTTGCCACTGCTGTTATGACTTCTGGTGCATTTGCAAACACAGACGACAGCCCGATCGAACAAGTACGTACTGCTAAAGCAGGTGTTGATGCGCTAGCTAAAACTCTTGAGCTTCAAGGTGTAGCGGTAGATGCCAGCGTTAACCTAAGCGGTGCACATACGTTCGCTGAAAAAGAAGCAGCTTACCAAGCTAAATATGCTGAGCTTCAAGCACAATTTAACAACCTAGCGTCATAAGCTAGTTTAAAACCAAAATAAAGGCCGAATGTGATTCCATTCGGCCTTTTTATTATCCATGTATCACCTAAAACCGTGTGTCCGTTAGATGCGCAACGCCAATGTTTACATCAATATCCATTGGGATGATACGTCGCCTAATCGTAGGGCGCCGTTAGGCCGAAGGCCGTAATGCGCCGTTGGGTGCGCAGCACCCATGGTTACCTCCCATTTGGATTATTCGTTACCAAATCGTAATGCGCAGCGCCCGTGATTCCATTAAACTCCATCCTGCATACACGAGGGCTACACCCTGACCTACGCATTAACAATAACTTTGTTTAATATCTTGAACGATCACATCAAGTCGTGATGCCTGCAGGCACAAAATCTATGTCAAAAT